>NZ_JBTEYL010000010.1:0-193308 GCF_054330215.1 Pseudomonas sp. Ma2-10
CGTCGGGTCGCATCATGGTGCTGGCTCCTGAAGGAAATCGGGAGCAAAGCATCAAGCTTCAGCTATTCGCTTGGAATGTGGGGTTCATGGAGCGGATACGATGGGAGGTCCCTCAACCTCCCATTAAAAATAGTTGCGCAGCTTCTAAAGATGATTTTTTGCTTTCAACTCCTCAACACTGATCTCTCGCATCCGAAACTTTTGAATCTTCCCGGTTACGGTCATCGGAAACTCATCGACAAATTTAAAGTAACGCGGTGTCTTGAAGTGCGCGATGCGTTCCTTGCACCACGTTTGCAGCTCCTGCTCGGTGGCACTGTGGTCCGGATGAAACTTGATCCAGGCGACAATCTCTTCGCCATACCGCGAGCACGGAATTCCGATCACTTGCACATCCGCCACCGCCGGGTGGGTAAAGAAGAACTCTTCCAGCTCCCGCGGGTAAATATTCTCACCGCCGCGGATGATCATGTCCTTGTTACGCCCGGCAATGCATACGTAGCCTTCGTCGTTCATGCTCGCCAGATCACCGGTGTGCATCCAGCCAGCCTGGTCGATGGCTTCGGCGGTGCCTTGCGGGTTGTTCCAGTAACCGAGCATCACGCTATAGCCGCGGGTGCACAGCTCACCGATAGTGCCGCGAGGCACCAGGTTGCCCGCCTCATCGATGATTTTGCTTTCCAGTTGTGGCTGGGTGCGGCCAACGGTGGTGACGCGCAACTCCAGTTCGTCTGACGGACCGGTCTGCAACGACACCGGACTTGTTTCCGTCATGCCGTAGGCAATCTGCACTTCGCTCATGTGCATTTCACTGATGACCCGGCGCATCACTTCGATCGGACAGGTCGCCCCGGCCATGATCCCGGTGCGCAGGCTCGACAGATCGAATTCAGCACGTTTGGGCTGATCGAGCATGGCAATGAACATGGTCGGTACACCATAAAGCGCGGTGGCCTTTTCTTCGGCGACGCTGGTCAATGTCAGCAGTGGATCGAACGCATCGTTGGGGTAAATCATGGTGCTGCCGTGGGTCATGCAACCGAGGTTGCCCATGACCATGCCGAAGCAGTGGTACAGCGGCACCGGGATGACCAAACGATCACTGGCGGTCAGGCCGAGGCTTTCGCCGACCATGTAACCGTTGTTGAGAATATTGTAGTGACTGAGGGTCGCGCCTTTCGGGAAGCCGGTGGTGCCGGAGGTGTACTGGATGTTCACCGCCTGGTCGAAATGCAGGCTGTGTTGACGTTCGCTCAACTGCTCGGCCGACACGCTCCCCGCGAGATCGGCCAATTGCGACCACGGCAGGAAACCCGAGGGCGGCTGAACATCAAGACTGATGACACCGCGCAGCTCCGGCAGTCGTTCGCTCTGCAATGCTCCAATGGATTGCTCAGCCAGCTCGGGAACGAGGCCTTGCAGCATCCCGTGATAGTCGGAGGTCTTGAAGGCGCCGGCGCAGACCAGCCATTGGCAACCGGATTGCTTCAACACATATTCGAGTTCGGAGCGGCGGTAGGCCGGGTTGATGTTGACCAGAATCACGCCGATTTTCGCGCTGGCGAACTGACTGATACACCACTGGGCGCAGTTCGGTGCCCAGATACCGAGACGGTCACCGGCCTGCAAGCCCAGCGCCAACAACGCTTTGGCATGCAGATCCACCGCTTCGGCCAGTTGCTGCCAGGTGTAACGCAACTGTTGATGGCGCACGACCAGCGCCTCCCCGGTCGGGTACTGCGCGACGGTGTTATCGAACGCCTGGCCGATGGTCATCGCCAGCAAGGCTTTGTCCTGGGAACCACGGGTGTAACTGCGCTGCGAGCTTGCACTGGGTTGATCCATGACGACCCCTATTGTCTTTATTAGTGGGTTGTTGGAAAGAGGCATATGGCTAGCCCCGATCATTCAGAACGGGCTCTACTCTCGCTCAAGTTGACGTTAACGTAAAGGGTGATTGACAGCCATTCGCCACAGGCTTACGTTAACGTAAAGGTGAGAGCCACATCACTGCCCTCCCTACCCTACAAAAACGCCAAAAGGTGACCCATGAGCTACCCATCCCTGAACTTTGCCCTCGGTGAAACCATCGACATGTTGCGCGATCAGGTTCAGTCCTTCGTCGCCAAAGAGATCGCACCACGCGCCGCTCAGATCGACATCGACAACCTGTTCCCCGCCGACCTGTGGCGTAAATTCGGCGACATGGGCCTGCTGGGCGTGACCGTCCCGGAAGAATACGGCGGGGCTGGCCTGGGTTACCTGGCCCACGTGGTGATCATGGAAGAAATCAGCCGTGGTTCGGCGTCGGTCGCCCTGTCCTATGGCGCGCACTCCAACCTTTGCGTCAACCAGATCAACCGCAACGGCAATCACGAACAGAAAACCAAATACCTGCCGAAGCTGATCAGCGGCGAGCACATCGGCGCCCTGGCCATGAGCGAACCGAATGCCGGTTCTGACGTGGTGTCGATGAAACTGCGCGCCGATAAACGCGGCGATCACTACGTTCTCAATGGCAGTAAAACCTGGATCACCAACGGCCCGGACGCCAACACCTATGTGATCTACGCCAAGACCGACCTGGAAAAAGGCCCACACGGCATCACCGCGTTCATCGTAGAGCGTGATTCCAAAGGCTTCAGTCGCAGCAACAAATTCGACAAGCTCGGCATGCGCGGTTCCAACACCTGCGAGCTGTTCTTCGATGACGTCGAAGTACCGGAAGAAAACATCCTCGGCGTGCTCAACGGCGGCGTGAAGGTGCTGATGAGCGGCCTCGATTACGAACGCGTTGTCCTGTCCGGCGGCCCGACCGGGATCATGCAGGCCTGCATGGACCTGATCGTGCCGTACATCCACGACCGCAAGCAGTTCGGCCAAAGCATCGGCGAATTCCAGCTGATCCAGGGCAAGGTCGCCGACATGTACACCCAACTCAACGCCAGCCGCGCCTACCTCTATGCGGTAGCGCAAGCATGTGAACGCGGCGAAACCACCCGCAAGGATGCCGCCGGCGTGATCCTTTACAGCGCCGAACGCGCCACACAAATGGCCCTCGACGCGATCCAGATTCTCGGTGGCAATGGCTACATCAACGAATTCCCGGCCGGTCGTCTGCTGCGTGACGCCAAGCTGTACGAAATCGGTGCCGGCACCAGTGAGATCCGTCGCATGCTGATCGGTCGCGAACTGTTCAACGAAACCCGCTAAACGGAGCTGTCCATGGCTATCCTGCATACCCAGCTCAACCCCCGTTCGGCGGAGTTCGCGGCCAACAGCGCGGCGATGCTCAAGCAGGTCGACGACCTGCACACCCTGCTCGCTAAAGTGCAGCAAGGTGGCGGCCCGAAGGCGCAAGAGCGCCATACCTCGCGGGGCAAACTACTGCCTCGTGAACGAATTAATCGCCTGCTCGATCTGGGTTCGCCGTTTCTCGAGATCAGCCAATTGGCGGCCTACGAGGTTTATGGTGAAGACGTTCCGGCCGCTGGCGTGATTGCCGGGATCGGCCGTGTGGAAGGCGTCGAATGCATGATCGTCGCCAACGATGCCACCGTAAAAGGTGGCTCGTATTACCCACTGACCGTGAAAAAACACCTGCGCGCCCAAACCATCGCCCAGCAGAACCGCTTGCCTTGCATTTACCTGGTGGATTCCGGCGGCGCCAACCTGCCACGTCAGGATGAAGTGTTCCCGGACCGTGAGCACTTCGGACGGATCTTCTTCAACCAGGCCAACATGAGCGCCATGGGCATCCCGCAAATCGCGGTGGTCATGGGGTCCTGCACCGCCGGTGGCGCGTACGTGCCGGCGATGGCCGACGAAGCGATCATGGTGCGCGAGCAAGCAACGATTTTCCTCGCCGGCCCGCCGCTGGTGAAAGCCGCCACCGGTGAAGTGGTCAGCGCCGAAGACCTCGGCGGAGCCGATGTGCACTGCAAAATTTCCGGGGTGGCCGACCACTATGCTGAGAGCGACGAACACGCCTTGGCCATTGCGCGACGCAGCATCGCCAACCTCAACTGGCGCAAGCTCGGCGAACTGCAACTGCGCACGCCAATTGCCCCGCTCTACAACAACGACGAGTTGTACGGCGTGGTGCCGGCGGATGCCAAGCAGCCGTTCGACGTGCGCGAAGTGATTGCGCGGTTGGTCGACGGTTCGGTGTTCGACGAATTCAAAGCACTGTTCGGGACGACCCTGGTGTGCGGCTTTGCGCACTTGCACGGTTACCCGATCGCGATCCTCGCCAACAACGGCATTCTGTTCGCCGAGGCCGCGCAGAAAGGCGCGCACTTCATCGAGCTGGCCTGCCAGCGCGGCATTCCATTGTTGTTCCTGCAAAACATCACCGGTTTCATGGTCGGCCAGAAATACGAGGCCGGCGGCATCGCCAAGCATGGCGCAAAACTGGTGACCGCCGTGGCGTGCGCCAAGGTGCCGAAATTTACCGTGATCATCGGCGGCAGTTTCGGTGCCGGTAACTACGGCATGTGTGGGCGAGCTTACGATCCACGTTTCCTGTGGATGTGGCCGAACGCACGCATCGGCGTGATGGGCGCCGAGCAGGCCGCGGGTGTTTTGGTGCAGGTTAAACGCGAGCAGGCCGAGCGCAGTGGTCACAGTTTCAGTGCCGAGCAGGAAGCCGGGATCAAGCAACCGATCCTCGACCAATATGAAGAACAGGGTCATCCCTACTACTCCAGCGCCCGGTTGTGGGACGACGGCGTCATCGACCCGGCGCAAACCCGCGATGTATTGGCCCTGGCCTTGTCGGCGTCGCTGAATGCGCCTGTCGAACAGAGCCGCTTCGGCGTGTTCCGGATGTGATCGGGAGAAAATCATGAGCGACTTCAACACCCTCGAACTGCTGACCGACCCGCGTGGTTTTGCGACCCTGTGGCTCAGCCGTGAAGAAAAGAACAACGCGTTCAACGCTGAAATGATCCGCGAACTGATCCTCGCGCTGGACAAAGTGTCGAGCGATGCCAGTCTGCGTTTTCTGTTAGTGCGTGGACGCGGCAAGCATTTCAGCGCTGGCGCAGACCTTGCCTGGATGCAGCAATCGGCCGAACTCGATTACCACACCAACCTCGACGACGCCCGGGAACTGGCGGAGTTGATGTACAACCTCGCCAAACTGAAAGTCCCGACGCTGGCGGTGGTGCAAGGCGCTGCATTCGGTGGTGCGCTGGGCCTGATCAGTTGCTGCGACATGGCCATTGGCGCCGATGACGCGCAATTCTGCCTGTCGGAAGTGCGCATCGGCCTGGCTCCGGCGGTGATCAGTCCGTTCGTGGTGCAAGCCATCGGCGAACGCGCGGCGCGACGCTATGCGCTGACCGCCGAGCGTTTCGGCGGACAACGAGCGCGGGAAATCGGTTTGTTGTCTGAGAGTTACCCGATCGCAGAACTGGAACAGAAAGTCGACCAATGGATCGACAACCTGTTACTCAACAGCCCGGCCGCCATGCGTGCCAGCAAGGATCTGCTGCGTGAAGTCGGCCACGGCGCGCTGACCCCGGCGCTACGCCGCTACACCGAAAACGCCATCGCCCGCATCCGCGTCAGCGCCGAAGGTCAGGAAGGCCTGCGAGCCTTTCTGCAAAAACGCCCGCCGAACTGGCAAGCCGAAACCACCACCAAGGAGCCGCGTTGATGAGCGCACCTGTTCTCACCACCCTGCTGGTGGCCAACCGCGGCGAAATCGCTTGCCGGGTGATGCGCACCGCCAAAGCCCTGGGCCTGACCACTGTGGCTGTGCATAGCGCCACTGACCGTGACGCCCGACACAGCCGCGAAGCGGATATCCGCGTCGACCTCGGTGGCAGCAAAGCGGCCGACAGTTACCTGCAAATCGACAAACTGATCGCCGCCGCCAAGGCCAGCGGTGCTCAGGCGATTCATCCGGGTTATGGCTTTCTTTCCGAGAACGCCGGATTCGCCCGTGCTATCGAAGAAGCTGGCCTGATTTTCCTCGGCCCGCCCGCCTCGGCCATCGATGCGATGGGCAGCAAATCTGCCGCCAAAGCCTTGATGGAAACCGCCGGCGTGCCGCTGGTGCCTGGCTATCACGGCGAAGCTCAGGACCTCGACACCTTCCGCGACGCTTGCGAATGCATCGGTTATCCGGTGCTGCTCAAGGCCACCGCTGGGGGCGGCGGCAAAGGCATGAAAGTGGTCGAGGACGTCAGTCAATTGGCCGAAGCCCTGGCCTCGGCCCAACGGGAAGCGACCTCCTCGTTCGGCGATTCGCGGATGCTGGTGGAAAAGTACCTGCTCAAACCACGTCACGTGGAAATCCAGGTCTTCGCCGACCAGCAGGGCAACTGCCTGTACCTCAACGAACGTGATTGCTCGATCCAGCGTCGGCACCAAAAAGTCGTTGAGGAAGCACCCGCGCCAGGCTTGAGTCCGGAACTGCGTCGCGCCATGGGCGAGGCCGCTGTGCGATCAGCACAGGCCATCGGTTATGTCGGCGCCGGCACCGTGGAGTTTCTGCTGGATTCGCGCGGGGAGTTCTTCTTTATGGAGATGAACACGCGCCTGCAGGTCGAACACCCGGTCACCGAAGCCATCACCGGCCTCGATCTGGTCGCCTGGCAGATTCGTGTAGCCCGTGGCGAAGCGCTGCCGATGACTCAAGCCGAGGTTCCGCTCATCGGCCATGCCATCGAAGTGCGGTTGTATGCCGAAGACCCGGGCAATGATTTCCTGCCGGCGACCGGTCGATTGAATCTGTATCGCGAGTCCACGCAAGGTCCGGGACGGCGGGTGGACAGTGGCGTCGAAGAAGGCGATGACATTTCACCGTTCTACGACCCGATGCTCGGCAAACTGATTGCCTGGGGCGAGGATCGTGAACAGGCGCGACTGCGGCTGCTGAGCATGCTCGATGAGTTTGCCATCGGCGGGCTCAAGACCAACATCAACTTCCTGCGCCGGATCGTTGGCCATCCGGCGTTTGCTGCGGCCGAACTGGATACCGGGTTCATTCCGCGTTATCAGCAAGAACTGCTGCCAGTCGCCTCGGACCTCAGTGACGAATTCTGGCAAGCCGCCGCCCAGGCGTTTGCCCAAAGCCAGCCGAGTACGACCCGTGCCGACGACCCGGTTTCGCCGTGGGCCAACAGCAATGGTTTCCGTGCCGGACTGCCGGCGGAAATCACTCTGCATTTGAGTTGTGAAGGCCAGGATCGCGCGCTGACATTAGGCGACGCTGATGCCCACACCGCTCAACTCAAGGGCGAGCAACTGCTGACCGAGCACAACGGCCTGCGCCGCCAGCATCGGGCAATCCGCCGGGGCGACGTTCTGTATCTGCAATGGGAAGGTGAGTTGCGCCGCATCGAGTCCTACGACCCGATCAGCGCCGTCGAGGCCAGTCACAGCCATCACGGCGGGCTGACCGCCCCCATGAATGGCAGCATCGTGCGGGTCCTGGTGGAAGCCGGGCAAACGGTCGAAGCCGGGGCGCAGTTGGTGGTGCTGGAGGCGATGAAGATGGAGCACAGCATTCGTGCACCACACGCCGGGGTGATCAAGGCGCTGTATTGCCAGGAAGGCGAAATGGTCAGTGAGGGCAGTGCATTGGTCGAGTTTGAAGAAGCATGAAATGAAGATCGGTCCTACGTCTTGCGAGGACCGATCTGATTAGAACCTGGCTGTCGCCTGAACCACCACACCGATAATTCGACACTCTTCGGAGTAAAGGGCTTTGGGATACGTCGGATTGAGCGGGACCAGGTAACGCTGCCCGCCCTCTTCTATCAGTTTGCGAAAGGTCGCCTCGGCGCTGTCGGGCCATTGGGCGATCACCAGCTTTCCGGGCTCCGGCACAATGGCCGGGTCCACCAGGATCATCATGCCCTCGGCGATGCTCACGCCGGTGGGTGCGGTCATCGCATCGCCGACCACCACCAGCCAGAATGCCGGGCCCTGGGCGTGGTAATCGGTCAGTTCGAAACGTGGCTTGCCATACACCGACAGCTCACCGTCGCGTACCTCGGCAGGCGCCCGCCAGTCACTGACCGGGTAGCGGAAATACGGGTTGTACTTTTGCGCCAGGGAAATCTCGTTGTCCGGCAGGGCTAAAGGCTCCCGGATCACCATCGCCACTTCCAGAAAATCCATCCCGAGCGCCCGCAAGACACGGTTCATGTCTTCGATGCTCGGCTGACGGCGTTTATTCAGCCAGTGACCCACGCCGCCCTGGGACATCCCAAGACGGTCGGCGAGTATCTCTTGAGTGACTTTGAGTTCACTCATCTTGGCCTTGACCAATTCAATCCATTTATCCATGTGCGGCACGATACGTGGGCGCCTCCGGCCATCAAAACACAAATTGTAGTATTTAATCTCTCGTCATAAATACAGTACGTACTAGGATTGGTTCACGGATCTAAACCTATCACGGAGCTTGCCATCGCCATGTCCATCCCCTGCAACGACCTGCCCGACATGCAAATCGACACTTCCCTCACCTCGCCCAAAGGCTCTGCCGCCGCGCAACGAGCGCTGGACTATTACTTGAAACCAGCTGTTTCAGAGGAAGTGGTCGAAGAACGTTTTTTTGACGTAAACCGCAACATCAGCTGCGAAGAGGCGCTGGTCCATGCCACGGATTTGCTGCGTTGTGCCGCCGCTATCGCGCACGAGTCAGCCAGCAATTTGCAGGGAGCAAGTCGGGACCTGGCGTTTTCGGCGGTACACATGATCGACATGGCCAAGGCAATGGTAGATCGATCCCTGGAGGGCGATCAGAACGGGTGAGACGAGGGTACTGTCGAGGAGGAAGGGAAAGAATTTTCCAATCGAGCAGATAAAAACATTTGACTTGCAAACGAGAATGATTATTATTGCTTGCAGCTGGTCGCGAGATCAGCCGATTGTCCAAGTGACCTTAGGTCGGTCTCCTGGACTATCTCCTCATCAGGCTAATCACGGTTTTTGACCCGGCTTTTTTGCCGGGTCTTTTTTTTGCCAGTTATTCTGGCTTTACCTTCAGGCTAATGAAGTCTTTAGGTGCTGCAAATTCGAATGGCGCGGATGATATCAAAAGAATATCCATTGGCAAAAGAAGCCCGGCATCATTGGTCCAAACTAATCAAAAATAGCGCTTGAGAATCAATCGCACAGTCTCTAAGCTGCATAAGCGTCAAGGAGGACGCCCCCCGCTTCATCCCAGAATTTCCCGGCTTCCCCCTTCCCAGCGTGTAAAGTAACTGCCATAAAAATCATATTCAGGAATCGACTATGACCGTGGCTAAATCCTCTTTCGACATCAGTGCCAACTTCGACAGTGGCAACATTAAAGTGCTGGACATCAGCAATCCGTTGCAAGCCCTGCTGGCCATCACGCCAGACACCCGCAGCCAACACTTTCAGTGGTTCCACTTCAAGGCCAGCGGTCTGCACGTTGGTCAGGAACACTGGTTTCGTCTGAACAACGCCAGCCAGTCCTCCTACAACAAAGCCTGGGATGGTTATCAGGCGGTGGCATCCTACGACCACGTCAACTGGTTCCGGGTGCCGACCATTTTCGAAGGTGACTGCCTGCGCTTCAGCCTTGAAGCCACCGCCACTCACGCCTGGTTTGCTTATTTCGAACCCTACAGCCGCGGTCGTCATGACTGGTTGATCGAACAAGCGCTGACCAAGGCCGGTACCGAACTGCTGGCCACCGGCAAGAGCGTCGAAGGTCGAGACATCCAGCTGCTGCGTAAAGGCACAGGCGCCGAAGGTCAACGCAAGGTCTGGATCATCGCCCAGCAACATCCCGGTGAACACATGGCCGAATGGTTCATGGAAGGCGTGATCGAACGTCTCGACAAACACGACGATCCCGTATTGAACAAACTGCTGACCAGCGCCGATCTGTACCTGGTTCCGAACATGAACCCCGACGGCGCTTTCCACGGTCACCTGCGCTCCAACGCCATGGGCCAGGACCTGAACCGCGCATGGCAGAGCGCCAGCCAGGAAATCAGCCCGGAAGTGCTGTTCGTTCAGCAGCAGATGGAAAAGTACGGCGTGGACCTGTTCCTCGACATCCATGGCGATGAAGAAATTCCCTACGTGTTCACCGCCGGTTGCGAAGGCAACCCGGGCTACACGCCACGAATCGAAAAACTTGAAGAGCACTTTCGCAGTCATCTGAAGCACCAGACCAAGGACTTCCAGACCAAGCACGGCTACACCCGCGACGAACCGGGCAACGCCAACATGACCCTGGCGTGCAACAGTGTCGGCGAGAAATTCGACTGCCTGTCGCTGACTCTGGAAATGCCCTTCAAGGACAACAACGACGCACCCAATGCGCTAACCGGTTGGTCCGGCAAGCGCTCGAAGCAGTTGGGCAAGGATGTGCTGACTACCGTCGCGGGCATGGTCGATACCTTGCGCTGAATGATCTTTTAGCCGCGATCCTTGCCCCGCAACATGCTGTCCAGCACGTCATCGCGGCGCACCCAACCGTGAAACAAGGCCGCCGCCAAATGCAGTAGCACGGTCAAAAACAGTAGATACGCCAAATACCCGTGAGCCTTGCGCAGGAGCGCAAACACTTGCGCATTGGCCGGCAGGATCGATGGCAACTGCAATGAACTGCTGAGCATCACCGGATCCCCCGCCGCCGACATCATTGCCCAGCCCAGCAGCGGCAGGACCAGCATCAAGGCGTACAACAAAACATGCGAAGCCTTGGCCGCCAGCGCTTGCCAACCTGGCAGATCCGCTGGCAGCGGTGGCTGTTGAGTGGAAAAGCGCACGGCCAGGCGCACGATCACCAAGAGCAAAATCGCGACGCCTAAGGGTTTGTGCAGATGAATCAGCCACTGATGACGCTCGGACACCGAAGCGGCCATGCCCGCGCCGATAAACAGCATGGCGATGATCATCAGCGCCATCAGCCAGTGCAGCAATCGCGCTAACGGCGCGAAGTGGTTCGGTTGAGCGCTCATTGACGAGACTCCTGTTTATTAGCCGCGGGCAACTGGTTGACTTCGCTGGTACGACGCAAGTAGGAAGTGGCGTACCCCGCTGAACGAGCGGCGAGCAACGGGTCGTCGGAACCTTCTATGCCGGCGGGCAGTACCAGCGGGTCGTAGTTGATGTCACGGCATTCGCCATTGAGTTGAGGCTGAGTGCTTTCGAGCACCAGAGTGCCGGCGTTCAACATTTTGCGACCCTCGGGCCAGGCTTTGCTGGCGTCGTTGACCGGGTCGCCAGGGTTGGCCAGGGTGATGTTCAACTGCCAGCGCAGCGGCCCTGCGGAAATGCGTTGAACCAGGTCTTTCTCCAGGAATTCACCCCCTTCAGGCGCCGTAGCACCCGCGGCATCCTGAGCGACTGGCACCATGCTCCAGCGCACCGCCTGCCGTTGCCCGATCGCGCTCACCAGGTAAAACGCATTGACGCTGTTGTAGGTCTCCGTCACGTAACTGGCCGACGGCTTGGCCGTTTTGATCCAGGCCAGGAACGGTGCTGCTTCTGGATGCGAGCCGAAGAACGCCGGCACCGCAGTGGGGTTCGGCTTGCCGGTGGCCGGGTCCGGTGACTGGGCTTGTTGCAACTGATAAAACGCCTCGGGCGTACCCACCGGAAACACCGGCATACTGTTCATTCCGGTGCGCCACTGCTGGCCGTTGGCCTGGGTGAATCGCAATGCCAGGCTGCGGATCGGCACGCTGTTGTCTGGCGCATAAGGATTGCCGGCCGGTAATGCGAAACGCCCGACCACCGGGGTCCGCGCTACATTGAACACCTGAGCGCTGGAATAGCTGCGCGCCTCACCGCTGCTCTCGAAATGTCCGATCACGCACACGCCTTTGGAGTGGTTGCGCCGGAAACCCGGGTGTACGCCATTGTTGGTCTCCAGCACATTGATCAGCTTTTTCGGCGTCAGGCGGTGTGGGTCAAAGGTACCGTTGACGTAGGCAAAAGCCCCGGCCACTGCGGCAACCACCACAGCGATACCCGCCAGACGTAACGTCAGGCTCGCGGCACTCAAGGGTGGCCGGGTGGGCGGTGATGAGCGATCTACCATGAAAGACTCCAGGGCCATCGGCCACAAGTGAGAAGGATCAAGCAGACGAACCCCACGGCGGTTTATTCCATCGCGCGGTATTTATTTTTTCAGGCGTGGAATAACCTCCAATGCCGGGCGTCTTCCTAGTCCACAGCGTAGTGACTCGCCAGAACTTCATGAACGATATCGACGAACAGCTGAGAGAAATCATTCCCAGATTGCGCCGGTTTGCCGTGTCGTTGACGCGCAACCCCAGCAGTGCCGACGACCTGGTCCAGTCTTGCCTTGAGCGCGCGCTGTCGAGTTGGAGCAACAAACGCCCTGAGGGCGACTTGCGCGCCTGGTTGTTTTCGATTCTGTATCGACAGTTTCTCGATGCTCTGCGGCGCTCCCGGCGTTATGCACGGATGCTCGAATTCTTTACCGGGCGTGAAGATTCACAGCCGTCGGCGGAACGCACTGTGATCGCCCAGTCAGCCTTGCAAGCTTTCGATCATCTCACCACCGAACAACGCGCCCTGCTGCTCTGGGTCTCGGTCGAAGGCTTGAGTTATAAAGAGGTCGCCGAAATTCTCGACGTCCCCACCGGCACCGTAATGTCTCGCCTGTCCCGTGCCCGCCAGGCCTTGCGCCAGCTCAGCGATGGCGAAATCACCCGCCCTTCTCTGCGGAGACTCAAATGATCAGCCTGCCCCCAAGCGAGCGTGACCTGCACGCCTACGTCGACCAGCAACTCAGCGATGCCGACCGACGTCTGGTGGACACTTTTCTGGCCAGCAACGCGCAAGTGGCGGCACAAGTGCGTGCCTGGCAGCAGGACGCCCAGCAATTGCGAGCGGCATTGAGCGGCGCCCTGCAGCAACCGGCCAACCCGGGGCTCGACCCGGCGCTGATTCGCCAGCGCCTCAAACGACAATCTCGCCGCCACCTGGCCAGCGCTGCCGTGTTGCTGATCGCGGTCAGTGTCGGCGGGGTCAGCGGCTGGCAAGCCCGGGAGATGACGCTCATCAGTACCACGCCGCCGATGACCGATGCTCTGCAGGCCTATCGCCTGATTGCCCAGCAAGGCATCCTGCCGGCCGATTACAACGTCAGCGGCGACGGTGACATGCAAGGTTGGCTCGATCGCTATTTCACTCAGGCCAATCGCTTGCCTGACCTCTCGGGCGCCGGTTTCAAACCGGTCAGCGGACGCTTGCTGAGCACCGAGCAAGGGCCCGCAGCGATGGTGGTCTACGAAGATCAGAGCGGGCACAAGATCAGCTTCTACGTCCGCCCACCGGGTCCGAAAAACTACTTGTTGCCCAGGGGCAGTCGCAGCGATGGCGAGTTGCAGGCCGAGTACTGGTCGGGGGGCGGGTACAACTACGCGATGGTCAGCCCGACCGATACGCCGGCGGCGCAGATGCTCAAGCAGACCGTCCAGTTCTGACTCCCGATACTCATCGTTCCCACGTCGAGGCGTCGAAACGTCCGCATGGGAACGATCGACGTAGCAGTCAGCCCTGCCCGAACACTCGCGAAGGCCGGCGCAGTAACGGGTCGACGTCAGGGATCCGGTCTGACACGTCCCCGCCCTTTGCCGGTATCATGTCGCCCGCTCCCAGGCCTCCGCGCCTTCCTCCCGATCAAAGTGAATCTGTTCATGGATACCCTTGCCCAACTACGCGCCGGCCGACTGTCGGGCGTTACCCGCCTGGACCTCACCGGCGGCCTGACGGAGTTTCCGCGAGAAATTTTCGACCTGGCGGACTCGCTGGAAGTCCTCAACCTCAGCGGCAATGCCTTAAGCAGTCTGCCGGACGACTTGCACCGCCTGACCCGTTTGCGCGTGTTGTTCTGCTCGGACAATCTGTTCACCGAACTGCCTGACTGCCTGGGCCAATGCGCCGCACTGACGATGGTCGGCTTCAAGGCCAACCGCATCGAACGCGTGCCAGGCGCGGCCCTGCCACCGTTGCTGCGCTGGCTGATCCTGACCGATAACTGCGTCACGGAACTGCCCGCCGAGCTGGGTGAACGCCCGCACCTGCAAAAACTCATGCTCGCCGGCAACCGCTTGCGACGTTTGCCGGAGAGCTTGCGTCATTGCCATCGACTCGAACTGATCCGCATCGCCGCCAACCGGTTGACCGGGTTGCCCGAGTGGTTGCTGACCCTGCCAAGCCTGACCTGGCTGGCGTACGCCGGCAACCCGCTGGAGACCGAAGCCGATGCGGCCGCTCTCGAAGCCACGCCACACATTCCCTGGTCCGAACTGGGTCTGGCGCAGCAACTGGGCGAAGGTGCGTCGGGGGTGATTCATCGGGCTATTTGGGATCGACCGGGCCAACCGGCCACTCAGGTCGCCGTCAAACTCTACAAAGGCGAAATGACCAGCGATGGCTCGCCATTGCACGAAATGAACGCCTGCATCACCGCCGGCGGTCACCCCAACCTGATCCGGGTTAAAGGACGCGTCGTCGGGCATCCAGAAGCCCAGGCCGGGCTGGTGATGCAATTGATCGATCCGAGCTATCGCAATCTGTCCGGGCTGCCGAGCCTGGTGTCATGTACCCGCGACATTTACGCCAATGACACCCGGTTCAGTGCTGGCGTGGCATTGCGCATCGCGTGTGGCGTCGCCTCGGTCGCCGAACATTTGCACCGGCATGGCATCACCCACGGCGACCTCTACGGCCACAACATTCTGTGGAATCAGCACGGTGATTGCCTGCTGGGGGATTTTGGCGCGGCGTCGTTTCATGCCACCTCGGACAGCCTTGAAAGCCGTGCGCTGCAACGCATCGAGGTGCGGGCGTTTGGTGTTTTGCTGGGGGAATTGTTGGAGCGGATCGATTCGGGGTTGAGCGATGACGGTCGTGTGCAGCTGGCGCAATTGCAGCAGCGCTGCTGTCAGCCGCAGGTGCTGACGCGACCGGGGTTCAGCGAGCTAGTTCAGGCGCTGACGGTATTGGCCTCAGCCACGGGAAGCCAACACAAACCTGTGGCGAGGGGCCTCGCCACAGGTCATCACACGCTCGAAGCGGTTTAACCCGCCAACCCGACAAACATGTCCTGCACGTCATCGTGGTTATCGAGGCCTTCGAGGAAGGCTTCGACTTCAGCCATCTGCTCATCGCTCAGACCGCTGACCGGGTTTTTCGGCTGATAGCCCAGCTTGGCCGACAACACGGTGAACCCTTGCTCGGGCAGCGCTTTCTGCACGGCGTCCAGGTCCACAGGCTCGGTCAGGAACAAGGTCGTGCCCTCTTCTTCGCCCGGCTCGAAATCCTGGGCGCCGGCTTCGATGGCGGCCATTTCCGGATCGGCGTCTGGGCTGTCCGGGGACGCCTCGATCAAGCCGACATGGTTGAAGTCCCACGCGACCGAACCGGAAGCGCCCAATTGGCCCTTGCGGAACGCGACGCGGATTTCAGCGACGGTGCGGTTGATGTTGTCAGTCACACATTCGACGATCAGCGGCACCTGGTGCGGTGCGAAGCCTTCATAGGTTACACGATGGTATTGCACGGTTTCGCCGAGCTGGCCCGAACCTTTCTTGATCGCGCGATCCAGGGTTTCGCGGGGCATCGACGCTTTTTTAGCCTGTTCAACCACCAGACGCAGGTGTGCGTTGGTAGCGATATCGGCACCGTTACGGGCAGCAATGGTGATTTCTTTTACCAGTTTGCCGAAGATCTTGCCCTTGGCGTTAGATGCCGCTTCTTTGTGTTTAACCTTCCACTGTGCGCCCATTACTCACTCTCTTGATCTGTGGCGCCGAGACATCTATTGGCCGACGCAGGGCGCAAGTTTATACGCCCTAAAGTTGGCAATCGACCAAAAAATCTACCCTGTTCACGCGCATGGCGAATCGACATCTTCACCGGCAGTTGTAGGGCGATTCTGAAACTTCGGTTTGCAGTGACCATAAAGGGCTGTGGTTTCGTACCCTCTGCGCCCGTATTCCATGACAGAAGCGCGTTCGATGCACAACGACAAGGAAAGTCCCTTCACCCTGACACTTCTCGACGGCGATTTGAGTTTGCAGGTGTTGCAGTTCAGTGGCCGAGAAGCCCTCAACCAGCCCTATCGATTCGACATCGACGTCATCGGCCTCGCACCGGCCATGAGCCTCGACCGATGGCTGCAACAGCCGGTGTACCTCAGCCTAATGGAAGGCCAGGGTATTCATGGCGTCCTTCACAGTGCCAGCCGCGAGCATCGCGGCCCCCACCGGATCGACTACAAACTGGTGCTGGTGCCCTACCTTCAATGGCTCGACCGGCCGTGTTCACGCCGCGTCTTTCATCACCTCAGCGTACCGATGATCCTGCGCCAGTTGCTGGAGGAACATGATGTGCCCGAGGGGAGCTATCGTTTCGAATTATCGAACGGGCACTATCCCGTCCGGCCTTTTTGCATTCAGTACGAGGAGAGCGATCTGGCATTGCTGCAACGGCTGTGTGAAGCAGAAGGCATTCACTATCACTTCGAACATCAGCGCGACGGGCATGTGCTGGTCCTGGCGGATGACAGCCTGAGTTTCCCCCAGGAACCCGTGCTTACGCCTTTCCAGGGCGACGCGCCCGAAGACAGCGACGAGCCGGTGATCCGTGAGTTGTTCCAGCGCCATGACTCGCGGCCCTATCCCTCACGACTGGAGGCCAGGAACCGTGGCTCGCAAAAACCCGACGATGGCGCGGCCAACCACGCTTTCAACAAACCATTGCCGGTGATGGTCCGGCCCGCGTCCGAGCACATCCATCACGATCAATTGAGCCGACGACAACTGGACCGTCTGCGTTGCCAGCACCTGCAGATCCACGGTCAAAGCAACCAGAGCGAACTGCGCAGCGCTCGGATCGTGCAAGTGGCAGAACACCCACTGCCGAATTTCAACGATCAGTGGCTGCTCACCGAAACCCGACATCAGGGGCAACAACCTTCGATTCTTGCCACCGACAAACCCGTCACTGTCCGCCATTACCGCAATCAGTTCACCGCCATTCCCTGGTCAACGGTATTCAGGCCGGCGCTCAGACAGACCCGGCCGAGTATCCCGGGTTATCAGCCCGCCCGGGTGCTTGGCCTGGCCGGGCAGCCGGCTGTGCTGGATGATCGTGGTCGAATACAGGTCAGGCTGTGGCCAACAGCGACATCAGATCCGCTTGAATCTGCCGGTCTCTGGCTTCCGGTGGCCCTTGCAGACCCGAACGGTCTGATTGACCCGTCCAGCCTGCCAAGGGCCGGCAGCGACGTCCTGATCAGTTTTCTCGACAGTGACCCGGACCGGCCAGTGCTGTGCGTCGGCATGGGCCATCACCCGCGCGCTCGGACCGTTCCCGGGCCACGCCGCGATAGCCACTTGCTGCTCGACTGGCTGGTCAATCGCCCGGACCTCACGCCCTGACACTCAGCCCTTGTCGGCCTTGCCTGCCGCCGCCGCGAACTTCGCCAGACGCACGTCCAGATGCCGTGGCCGGCGCCCGTGATCCTCGGCGCGCTCCTTGCGGCGGATGGCGTTGCGCACCATCAGTGAACCGAGGTAACGAATCGGTTCCGGCGGAAAGAAGCCCAAAGGGCCGTTGACCAGAGGCGAACGGGTCCAGGCGTTGTCCAGCCCCTGGACCATCGAGGCGAGAATCTGCCCGCCCATATGACACGGGCCAACCCCGCTGCCGGAGTATCCGAAACCGTAAAACACGTTGCCGCTGGCACTCATCTGACCGAAGAACGGCAAACCGGTGACGGAGCGATCAGACGGACCGTTCCAGGTCGCTTCGACCTTGACCTGAGCAAAAGCCGGAAAGAACTCGTTCAGGCTGTGCTGCAACAAACCGGCATAGGGCGATGGCTGATCGAACACCGGCAACATTCGCCCGCCGTAAGCAAAGGTGTTGCCGCCCTTGCCAAGCATGATTCGGCCGTCTGGTGTGTTGTGGTAGTAGTGCACGAAAACCCTTGAGTCGAGCACGGTGACGCCGCTGGTCAAACCGATTTCGTTGAGCAGATCGGGGCGCGGCTCGGTGATCAGCATGTCGCTGGAAACAATCGCCACACTGCGCTCGAACTGCGCAAACGCCCGGGCCATCCAGGCGTTCATCGCCAACACCACGCGATCCGCACGGACAGTGCCATTGGGGGTTTGTATCCCCGCAGGCTTGCCCTCCTGCAGCCCGGTCATGGCCGTGTGCTCGTAAATCCTCACGCCGAGTTGCAAGGCGACCCGGCGCAAACCGCGCACCAGTTTGCCCGGCTGCACACTGGCCGCAGCGGGGGAAAACCAGCCTTCCAGGTGTTTGCTGGAACCGGCCATGCGTTGCACATCGGCCACCGGCCTTTGGGTGAAGGAGTTGATGCCATTTCGCTCCAGTGCTGCGATCACGGCGTCGGTCGAGCCGCATTGGGCACGGTTGGTGGCGGTGTAAAGCGTACCGTCGAGGCGGTAATCGGCATCCACCGCGTACTGCTCGCAAAAGGCACCGATGGCATGGATGCTGCGTTCCGACGCCTTGACCAGTCGCACGGCTTCTTCGACACCGAACAGCCGTTCAAGGGTGAAGTACTTGGCCGACCACGACAGTGCACAGCCACCGTTGCGGCCACTGGCGCCGGCGCCGCAGATATCGGCCTCGATCAGCACCACATCCAGTTCCGGGTTTTGCTCCTTGAGCATGATCGCCGTCCACAGCCCGGTGTAGCCGCCGCCGACGATGCAGACGTCGGCGCGGGTGTCGCCGGCCAAGGGTTCGCATGGCGCGCAGAGCTCGGCCGCCAGCGCCTGTTCCAGCCAGAAAGGTCTCATGGGGTCATCCTTAAGTACGCAGAGGTTTTATGGTGATCGGCTGGTTAGGCACGAAGGCGATTTCGGCACGCAGGCCAGCCGGACGGCTGTTCCAGTAAGGGATCAGCACCAGAGCTGAAAACATCGCACAGCCGGCGAAGACGATGAACACGGTGACCGAGTCGAAGTAGCCCGGCAGCAATCCACCGAGAATGGCCCCGACCGAGCCGCAACCGTTGACGAAACCAGCCGATGTGGCGCCCGCCTTGGCGGTGCCGAAATCGATCGCGGCCGCACCGCTGATCATCGAGTCCGGCCCATACAGGGTCAGGCCCATGGCGAACAGCAGCGCCACCACCAGCATCACGCTGCCGGTATGCAGGGCCCCCATAAACAAAGCCAGGGTCACGGTCAACGCCAACAGGCTGAGCACACACGCCGGCATGCGCCGGGCGCCGAACAGTTTGTCTGAGGCCAGACCCAGCAGAATCGGCCCGAGCAACCCGGCCAGTTCAAACGCGGTCGGAATGATTGCAGCGCCGACCTTACCCACCGAGGGCATCTGCTCGAAGACGATCACCGGTCCCCAAAGCAGAATCGCGTAGCGCGCCGGTTTCAGCAGAAAGTACGCCAGGCCCAGAACCAGCACGGTGCGGTTGCGCAGAATTTCTTTTAACGGCTCCAGAATGCTGATTTTGCTTTGCGCGTCGGCCTCTTGCGCCGTCAGCTGTGGCTCCGGTTCCACCGCCGGCAAGCCAACGTCTTCGGGTTTGTTACGCTGAAAAATAAAAAACAGCACGGCAACCAGGCCAACCACCGCCGCACTGGAAAAGAACGCCGCATGCCAAGTGCCGATCAGCGTATACGCCCACCAGCCAGCAAACGGCGACGCCACCAGCCCACCAAAGGCATAGCAGGAACTCCACAACCCAAGCACCCGCCCGCGCTGCTGGGCGGGGAAGAAACTGCCGAGGTTCTTGCACAGCCCGGACCAGCCGGTGGACTGGGCAAACCCTTGAATCAACATGCAAGTAGCGAAGATTGGCAACGTCGCAAAACTGCCCATCACCAAGGCTGCCGCGGCTGAAATCAGCAACCCGCCAAACACGACGACCCTTGGGCCAAAGCGGTCGGCCAGAATGCCCCAGGTGAATTGCCCGATGGCGTAGGCGGTCAAGTAGATGGCGTCGAGGTTGGCCATGGCCATTTTGTCGAGCATGAACGTGGGGTCTTCGGCGATCCCCAGTTTCGCCACGGAAAAAGCTTTGCGGGTGAAGTAGAACGCGGCGTAAGCGAGCCAGGTGATCGCGAAGATCTGCACGCGCCAACGCTTGATAGTGCCGATGTGCTTGTTCATTGTGGTTCTGACCTCAGGGTGTGAGTGTGCCGGCAGAAATTGAGAAATAACGCCTGTTTTTTTATTGTTGAGCACTTCGATATCGCCGCTTCCCTGGGGCGATATCGGTCAGATGAGTCCTGCTGTTGCACGCACAGGCTCATGGCCGCCAACGCTGTTCGACTGGCCAGTCACCGTTGGCTGGGGTCGATAAAAACAATTACTGATTAATAAGTGAAATCGATTTATCGTATTTCCAATATAAGCTCAGCTTGTTACTGGAGGTTTCGATGTCGGTTTCCCACACCCAGCTCAAAGCCTTCCACGCCGTGGCCGTCCATGGAAGCTTCACCAAAGCCGCCGAGCGGCTATTCCTCACGCAACCGGCGATTTCCGACCAAGTGCGCAAGCTCGAAGAGCGTTTCGGTGTGCTGCTGTTCCACCGCAATAAACGCTCGGTACGCCTGACCGATCTGGGCGAGCGTTTGCTGAGCATTACCCAACGATTGTTCGTTATCGAGGCCGAGGCGCAGGAACTCTTGCATGACTCCAGGGCCTTGCAGACCGGCAGTCTGATTCTCGCGGTGGATGCGCCAGTGCACGTGTTGCCGCAGATTGCTCGCTTTTGTGAGCGCTACCCCGGCATCAGCGTGAAGATCGAAACCGGCAACACCGATGAATCGCTGTTTCGGCTGTTCAACTATCAGGCCGACCTGGCGTTGCTGGGTCGGGAGGTGAGTGACGAACGTCTGATCTCGTTACCGCTGCGCAACGACCCGATGGTGGCGTTCGTTTCGCGCCATCATCCGTGGGCCGACCGTGAGTCGATTTGCCTCGCTGATCTGGATGACACGCCTTTGGTGCTGCGGGAAATCGGTTCGGTGACGCGGCAAACGCTGGAAGAAGAAATGGCCCAGGCAGGCTTTCGCATTCGCCCGGCGATTCAGGTTGAAGGTCGGGAAGCGGCGCGTGAGGCGGTGGTCGTGGGGATTGGCGTTGGTGTTGTATCCGCCGCCGAGTTCGGCGCGGATTCGCGGGTGTGTGCATTACCGATTACCGACTGCAAACGACGATTGACCGAAACACTGGTGTGCTTGCGCGAGCAGAGTTCGCGGCGGGTGGTGGCAACGTTTCTGGAGATGGTTCGCGAGAGCCTGGCATAAGCAGACCTGGCCCCATCGTCGGTTACAAAGCGGGCGCCAACCCAAAAAACGCCTGTATCAAGCGCAAATCCCGCCGCCGTTCCATGCACCCAATCATGTGCCGATTGACCAATCCGTCACCCAGAATCGGCACCGCCGCCACCCGCGGGTCATGGCTGACCTCCACCGAGGACACCACGCCGACCCCCAACTCTGCGGCGACGGCTTCGGTCACCGCCTCACGACTGTCCAACTCCAGCAGCACCCGTGGACTGACCAACGCCGCTGCACACGCCTCGTCGAAGGTGCGCCGGGTGATCGAACTTGGCTCGCGCAACACCATGATCACCTGATCCAGGGCCTTGAGCGGTACCCCCTTGGACATCCGCGTCCAGGGATGACCGTCGGGCACCAGCGCACAAATCCGCGATTCGCTTAAGTCTTGCAAATGCAGGCCCTTGCGCGGTTCGACCTCAGTCAGCACCGCCACGTCGGCATGTTCCGACAGCAACGCCGCCAAGGTTTCCTGAGCATTGCCCAGGCGCAGGTTCACGGTAATGCCTGGATACCGCGCGCGCAGGCTGGCGAGCATCGGCATGACCATGTGCGGCCCATCCGCCGCAACCTCCAGACGCCCGGTCAGCAACTGCCGGTTGGCCTCGAGCATCACCTGCGCCTCTTCGGCGAGACCGAACATCGCCCGGGTGATCGCCGCCAGTTTGGTGCCCTCCTCCGTCAGCTCCACCCGTCGCGCGGTACGCCGCAACAGGGTGATCTGGTAATGCTCCTCCAGCGCCTTGATGTGCCCGGTGACCGCCGGTTGGCTGATGAATAGCCGCGCGGCGGCCCGGGTGAAGCTGCCCTCGCGGGCCACCGCGTCGAATGCGCGAAGCTGGAACAGGTTCATGAATAACCCTCACTGATGGCTGGCATAACAACAAACAATTTGATTGATAGCACGGCAAATTGCAATTTAAGCCCCGTAGCTTCATCCCATCGATTGCGAGGACACGAGAATGAGTACCGCCGAACCCATCCTGCTTACCCCCGGCCCACTGACCACATCGGCCCGCACCCGTCAGGCGATGATGGTCGACTGGGGTTCATGGGATGACCGCTTCAATCAACTGACCGCCAGCCTGTGCGAACAACTGCTGACGATCATCAACGGCGGCGACAGCCACCACTGCGTGCCCCTGCAAGGCAGCGGCACCTTCGCAGTCGAAGCGGCGATCGGCACGCTGGTACCTCGCGACGGCAAAGTCCTGGTGCTGATCAACGGCGCCTACGGCAAACGCCTGGCGAAAATCTGCGAAGTCCTCGGCCGTTCCTTCAGCACCTTCGAAACCGCCGAAGACGAGCCGACCACCGCCGCCGACGTCGACCGCCTGCTGTGCGCCGATGCCCGCATCACCCACGTCGCGCTGATTCATTGCGAAACCAGCACCGGCATCCTCAACCCCCTGCCGGAAATTGCCCACGTCATCGCGCAACACGGCAAACGCCTGATCATCGACGCCATGAGTTCTTTCGGCGCGTTGCCGATCGACGCGCAACAGGTGCCGTTCGACGCGCTGATCGCCGCTTCGGGCAAATGCCTGGAAGGCGTGCCGGGAATGGGTTTTGTCTTCGCTCGCAAAGAAGCGCTGGCCAATGCCGCCGGTAACTCGCACTCGCTGGCAATGGACCTTTTCGATCAGCACACCTACATGGCCAAGACCGGACAATGGCGCTTCACCCCGCCGACCCACGTGGTCGCGGCGTTGCACGAAGCCCTGCTGCAATACAACGAAGAAGGTGGTTTACCCGCCCGGCATCAGCGCTATGCCAACAATTGCCAAGTGCTGCTCGATGACATGGCCAAATTAGGGCTGCGCAGTTTCCTGCCCGCGGCTATTCAGGCGCCGATCATCGTCACCTTTCATGCGCCGAAAGATCCGCGCTACCAGTTCAAGGAATTCTACGAACGCGTCAAGGCCAAGGGTTTCATTCTCTACCCCGGCAAATTGACCCAGGTCGAAACCTTCCGCGTCGGCTGCATTGGCCACGTCAACCAGGCCGAGATGCACGCGGCCGTGGCGGCGGTGGCCGAAGTGTTGCGCGAGATGGAAGTCCTCGACATCTGATTCACGACAATTTGTAGCCGCTGCAGGGCTCTTCATTCCCCACTACAGGATATGAGACATGAATTACGCAAACCCAACCAAACTGCAAGCCGCCATCCTCGACTGGGCCGGCACCGTGGTCGACTTCGGCTCTTTCGCGCCAACTCAGATTTTTGTCGAAGCCTTCGCCGAGTTCGACGTCCAGGTGTCCATCGAAGAAGCCCGCGGCCCGATGGGCATGGGCAAGTGGGACCACATCCGAACCCTGTGCGATCAGCCGGAAGTGGCCGAACGTTATCGCACAGTGTTCGGCCGTACGCCGACCGACGATGACGTCACCGCTATCTACAAACGCTTCATGCCACTGCAAATCGAGAAAATCGCCGAACACTCGGCGCTGATCCCGGGCGCACTGGACACCATCGCCCACCTGCGCAAGCAAGGGATCAAGATTGGTTCCTGCTCCGGCTATCCAAAACAGGTGATGGACAAAGTTGTCGAGCTGGCCGCCACCAACGGTTACGTCGCCGACCACGTGGTCGCCACCGACGAAGTGCCCAATGGACGCCCATGGCCGGCCCAGGCGCTGGCTAACGTGATTGCGCTGGGCATCAATGATGTCGCAGCCTGCGTGAAGATCGACGACACCGTGCCGGGCATTCTTGAAGGTCGTCGCGCCGGCATGTGGACCGTAGCGTTGATCTGCTCGGGCAATGCACTGGGCCTGGACTACGAAGGTTACCGCGCCCTCGGCAGCGACCAACTGGCCAGCGAACGCAAGCGCATCCACGGTATGTTCGAAGGCTCACGGCCGCACTACATGATCGACACCATTACCGATTTGCCGGAAGTGATCGCCGATATCAACCAGCGTCTGGCCAAGGGGGAGATGCCGCAAACCAACTGATTGCGCCTCTCGCGGCATAAAAAAGCGCCAGCGCGTAAACGCAACTGGCGCTTTTTTTTTTGGCCAAACACCTGATCCAGAGCATTGAACGCCCAAATAGCCACAGGCAAATCGAGCAAAGCGGATTACAGTTAAAGCACACCGCCGAACAAGAACGGTGGCTCGATCTGACCTGTGAGGAACACCGTATGCCCTGGAAGAATTCCGATTCACGCTACAGCACCGTATCGATCGCGCTGCATTGGTTGATGTTGGTCCTGCTGGCGCTGGTTTACGCCTGCATCGAATTTCGCGGAATCTTTCCAAAAGGCAGTGGCGCCCGGGCGCTGATCACCGATTCGCACTTCATGCTGGGCTTGACGGTGTTTGTATTGGTCTGGCTACGGCTGTTTGCTCGCACCCTGGGCCCCGCACCGCAAATTTTCCCGGCCTCGCCTCACTGGCAGACCGTGTTGGCCAAACTGATGCACTGGGCGCTGTACATTTTCATGATCGCCATGCCGATTCTGGGCTGGCTGATCACCAGCGCAAAAGGTCACCAAGTGATGTTCTACGGCTTCGACCTGCCGCTGCTGATCGCGGAAGACAAGGCGTTGGCCAAGCAGATTGAGGGTTGGCATGAACTCGGCGGCACCATCGGATACTGGCTGATCGGCCTGCACGCCTTGGCGGGGATTTATCACCACTCTGTAGTGCGTGATAACACTTTGCTGCGGATGCTGCCCAAGCGCGGGTGAACCCCGCCGCTCACTGAAACCCCCGGCGGCCCTGCAAACCGCCGGTATGGACGAAAATCAAACGCGTGCCTTTTTCGAATCTTCCCGCTTCTACTTGCCGCTCGAGCGCCAACAGTGCTTTGCCGGTGTACAACGGTTCGAGGGGAATGCCGCTGGCCTGTTCGGTCTGATCGATGAATTCGAGCAACAGCGGATCGACGTTGGCAAAGCCGCCGCGGCTGGCGTCGAACAACTCATAAGCGCGACGCTGTAAACCCGCCTCCCGCACGATCGAATCGACCTGCTGCGCAACCCCATGATCGTCGGGCACCGCCAGCGCACCATATACGGGGTGTTCACCTGCTTCGGCCAGCACCAGACCGGCCAGGGTCGTGCCCGTTCCACAGGCCAGCCACCAGCCATCGTAATCGCGCCAGCCAAGAGCGTTCAGTTGCTTGCTGACCATTGTCCTCAGTTGCAGGCAGCCCTTGGCGCCCTGCAAACCGCCGCCACCTTCCGGCACCGGATGCAGATCGGGATACTGCGCCTGCCATGGCAACCAGAAACCCGGCTCGTGCCGCGCTCGATAACCGCCATAACCCAGCCAATGCAATTGCATGCCAAACGCCTGCAAATCTTTTACTGTCGGTGTTTCTTGCGGATGTCCACGCAGCAGTCCAACGGTGCTAAAACCGAAACGTTTGCCCGCCGCCGCCAGTGCATGCAGATGATTGGAATAGGCACCGCCCAGACTGATGATGCCTTTGGCACCGATCTGGTCAGCGGCTTTCAGATGCTCAATTAGTTTGAACCACTTGTTGCCGCTGATCAGCGGGTCGATTTGGTCAAGACGCAGGATGGCGACTTCGATGCTTGATCGCGTGAGCCAATCAAGATGAAGAAGGTCGAGGGGGGCCTGGGGTAGCCATTCGTTGGGCGGGAGAAGCATCGATGCCGGCTCTGGGTGAAGAGCCGGCATCTTAACAGCCGCGGTGATCGTTAGAGTTCAGCCGCCAGACGCGAACCCTGGTTGATCGCGCGTTTGGCATCCAACTCCGTGGCCACATCCGCGCCGCCAATCAAATGCACGTTCTGCCCGGCCGCCACCAGCCCCTCCTGCAATTCACGCAGCGGATCCTGTCCGGCACAGATCACGATGTTGTCCACCGGCAGCAATTGCGGCTCGCCGGTTTCGCCGATGCGGATGTGCAAACCTTCGTCGTCAATCTTCAGGTACTCGACGCTGTTGAGCATCTGCACCTGCTTGTTTTTCAGGCCAGTGCGGTGAATCCAGCCGGTGGTTTTACCGAGGCCCTCGCCGACCTTGGACTTCTTGCGTTGCAGCAGGAACACTTCACGCGCCGGTGCGTGAGGTTCAGCCTTGATGCCGGCGACACCGCCGCGCGCTTGCAGATGCGTATCGATGCCCCACTCCTTCCAGAACGCCTCGCGATTCTGGCTCGTGGCCACGCCCTGGTGAACCAAAAACTCTGACACATCGAATCCGATACCACCGGCGCCGATTACCGCAACGCGCTTGCCTACCGGTTTGCGCTCAAGGATCACGTCCAGGTAACTCAGCACCTTGGCGTTCTCGACGCCCGGAATCGCGGGAGTTCTTGGGGCGATGCCAGTGGCGAGAATGATCTCGTCGTAACCGCCGTCTACCAGTTGTGCGACATCGACGCGGGTGTTCAGGCACACCTCGACGTGAGTGGTCTGCAGTTTGCGGTTGAAGTAGCGCAGGGTTTCGAAAAACTCTTCCTTGCCGGGCACGCGCTTGGCGATGTTGAACTGGCCGCCGATTTCGCTGGCCGAATCAAACAGCGTCACCTGATGCCCGCGCTCGGCGGCCACGGTAGCCGCAGACAAACCCGCAGGACCGGCACCGACCACCGCAATTTTCTTGATCTGCTGCACTGGCAGGTAGTTGAGTTCGGTTTCGTGACAGGCGCGCGGGTTCACCAGGCAACTGGTCAACTTGCCGCCGAAGGTGTGGTCCAGACAAGCCTGGTTGCAACCGATGCAGGTGTTGATTTCATCGCCACGACCGGCCGCCGCCTTGTTGACGAAGTCGGGGTCGGCGAGGAACGGCCGCGCCATGGAGACCATGTCGGCATCGCCTTCGGCCAGAATCTGCTCGGCAACTTCAGGGGTGTTAATACGGTTGGTGGTGATCAGCGGAATGCTCACCGCCCCCCTCAGCTTGGCCGTGACCTTGCTGAACGCGCCGCGCGGCACTTTGGTGGCGATGGTCGGGATCCGCGCTTCGTGCCAGCCAATGCCCGTGTTGATGAGGGTCGCACCGGCCTGCTCAATGGCTTTGGCCAGCATCACGATCTCTTCCCAGGAGCTGCCGCCTTCTACCAGGTCGAGCATCGACAGGCGGAAGATAATGATGAAATTCGGGCCTACCGCTTCGCGTACCCGACGGACGATTTCCACCGGCAGGCGCATGCGGTTTTCATAGCTGCCGCCCCAGCGATCAGTACGGTGGTTGGTGTGGGCCACGAGGAATTGATTAATGAAATAACCTTCGGAGCCCATGATCTCGACGCCGTCGTACTCGGCCTGTTGCGCCAAGGTCGAACAGGTGACGAAATCGCTGATCTGCTTCTCGATGCCTTCCTCGTCCAGCTCTTTTGGCTTGAACGGGTTGATCGGCGCCTGAATGGCGCTCGGCGCGACCTGTTTCGGGCTGTAGGCATAACGCCCGGCGTGAAGGATCTGCATGCAGATCTTGCCGCCCGCCTCGTGCACCGCGCGGGTGACGATTCGGTGCTTGAGCGCTTCGTCCTCAGTGGTCAGTTTGGCTGCGCCGGAGTACACCCCGCCCTCATCGTTCGGGCCAATACCACCGGTAACCATCAGGCCAACGCCGCCCAGAGCTCGTTCGGCGAAGTACGCCGCCATGCGCTCGAAACCGCCGGGCTTTTCCTCAAGACCGGTGTGCATCGACCCCATCAGGGTACGGTTGCGCAGCGTGGTAAAACCCAGGTCCAGCGGGGCCAACAGGTGCGGGTAATGAGCGGCGGCCATCGGTAACTCCACATCGAGCGATCACGGAAAAATTGCAGGAGCTCTGCGGCCCCCGTCAGTCATGCTGGACAGACTAAGAGTCGTGCCACTGTCACTCAATGACCGTAACTGACAACTTATTGATCCAAATGTGCAGCGCCCCTTGGCAAGTGTCGGCATGCGCCCTACCCTAGTGGCGAATCCTGAACACGGCCGTTGACTGTTTCCCCATGCGCAAACTTCTGTACCTGACCTTCTCCATGGCATTGATTGCCGCCCTTACGACCTACGCCATGTGGGCCGCGGACCGTCCGGTGGGTCATTACCTGTCGGACCTGCGTATCAATCTCGCGATCGACCAAGGCACACCCGCTGATCGCGGCAATTTGCTGGGCATCCAGCCCGAGCTGTTTCCCACCGACTATCAAAGCCCCGAGCGCCTGCACCGCAAGCTGGCGGCTTATTTGCAGAAGGCCCAGGACCAGGGCCTGCTGAATGAAAAAACCATCGTCGTCCTGCCCGAACATGTCGGCTCCTGGTTGATGGTCAGTGGCGAGAAAGATGAGCTCTATCAGGCCGCCACGCTCAAGGAGGCCATGCACTGGCTGGCGGTCAGCAACCCACTGAAGTTCGTCCGCGCGCTGATCAGCGCCAAGGGCGACAAACGTCTGGACGACGCGTACCTGCGTATGAAGGCCAAAGGCATGGCCAAGGACTACCAGGCGCTGTTTGGTGGTCTGGCGAAAGAATTCCACGTGACATTGGTGGCGGGCTCCATTGTGCTGCCTGAGCCCAGCATCATCGACGGCACCCTGAAAATCGGCCACGGCGCGTTGTACAACAGCAGCGTGGTGTTCGGTCGCGATGGCTTGCCGATCGGCCAGCCCCAGCGCCAGATGCACCCGATTTTCGATGAACATGAAGTCATCGCCGCCAATGGCGAGCCTGCGCTCAACGTCGTCGACACCCCGGCCGGACGCCTGGGTGTGCTGATCGGCAGCGACAGTTGGTACCCGGACAATTACCGTAAGCTCGACGACCAGGGGGCGCAGTTCGTCGCGGTTCCTGCGTTTGTGGTCGGGCGTGGCACCTGGGACAAACCGTGGCGCGGTTACAAGGGGCTGTCGACGCCTGGCTCGGTCAGTCTCAAGGCCGGGGAGCTCAGCGAGGGGCAGGCCTGGCATCGTCTGACACTCACCGCTCAACCGCCCAGCAGCCAGGCAATCGCCGGCATGAGCGTGTTCCTGCGCGGTCAGTTCTGGGATCAGGGCAGCGCCGGTCAAAGTTTTCTCAGCCGCAACGGGCAGCAGTTCGCCGACGGCAATGCCCGTGGCGCGCGTTTGCTGAACCTCTGGTTGTAACCGATGAAACCGTTGCCGATGCGCCTCGGCGATCTGTCGGTGGGCTTTGTTCATAGCCTGGCCGACGCCGTGCGCAGCCACGGTGCAGACCCTCAGCCGTTGCTCGAACAATACGGCCTGGACGCGGCTCGCCTCAGCGAAGCGGGTGCCCGGCTCTCGATCCCGCGCTACATGCGCCTGGGCCACAGCGCCATTCAACTGACCGACAACCCGGCACTTGGCTTGCGCATGGGTCAGCTCAGTCGCCTGAGCCAGGTCGGCCTGGCCGGGGTCACGGCCGCTCAGGCGCCAACGGTACGAGAAGCCGCGCGGTGCCTGATTCGCTTCGAGGCCTTGTATGGCTCCAACTATCGAGGTCAATCGAGCTTTCACGAAGACGCCCAAGGGGCCTGGCTGCGGTTTTATTCCATCAGCCCTTACAACGCCTATAACCGCTTCGTGGTGGATTCAATCATCGCTGGCTGGTTGCAGCAACTGTCCAGCATAAGCCCTACCCGGTTGCGGGCCGAACGCATCGATATCGAATTTGGTGAGCCGGATTACCGAACAGCTTATGACGTGCTGGGCGACTGCCCGATCCAGTTTGGCTGCGAGCACAATCAACTGCGCTTGAGCCTTGCCAGCCTGGCCCAGCGCAACCCGGAACACTGCCCGAGCACCTGGCGACACTTGCTGCAAGTGTGTGAACGGGAATTGGAGCAACTGACACGCACCCGCAGCCTGCGTGAACGCATCACTCAGTTACTGGGGCCGTTGCTCAATGGTGGTCGGGAACCCGACCTGGAAGAAGTGGCGGCACGCCTGAAGCTACCGACCTGGACCTTGCGCCGCAAACTTGCCGAGGAAGGCACGCAGTTTCGCGCGATCCTCAATGACACGCGTCGCGACCTGGCCATGACCTATATCCGCGATACCGAACTGGCATTCGGAGAAATCGCCTACCTGCTGGGTTTTGCCTCAGCCGAAGCCTTCCAACGGGCCTTCAAACGCTGGCGCGGCCAGACTCCCGGTGAGTTTCGCCGCAGTCATCGCCAATCCGCTTGATGCTTACAGCTCGGTAGCGTCTTCGGCCGGTTCCAGCGGGTCCAGTTCAAACGCCTGATACTCGAGCAGCTCTTCTTGATAATCGTCCATTTTGAATCCCCACAGCTCGTTGAAAAAAACGCCTGAACAAATGACCAGCGCCCCGAGCATAAAGTGCCCACGTGAAAGAAAAATGACACGGGCACGCCGCTCAGCAGCTACTTAATAAAACGTAGCAGGCCGTCAGGAATTTATCACAGGATTTTTCGATACAGGCCGTAGGACAACGGCCTGGGTTGACGCGGATCAATTTAAAAGCCGTTGCGGGATCGGTGTCTTCTGACCTGATCCCGCGCCGTTAGAGCACGATTACTCGCCTGATACAGGAATGGCCGAAATAGGCTCGGTGGGTGGAGGCAGGCTTGATTGGGGCGCAGGAGTAACCGTTTCCGGGGCTGATGCCGGCTCGGTGTTATCGGCCGGAATAATCGGAGCGGCCTCAGGCGGCGGTGCAACCGGCTCAGAGGCTGCTGGAGCAGCTTCGGCAGGCGCCGGCTCAGGTTCTGCCGCAGGTGGCGGAGTCGGCGCCAACGGAGCCGGTACGGCCTGGGCTTCAGGCACACCGAGTTCGGGTTTCGGCTTCTCCTTGATGTGCGCGGCCTTTTTCGCTTCCGGCGGCAGGAACAACTCGACCAGGGTGAAGAAGCGCTCGTAGAACGCGGGCGACGATACGGTTTCGCTGGCAACCTTGACCATCGAGTCGTCGGACGAGCCGATCGGCATCGACACAGAACCCAGCACGCCTACACCAACGCTGGCGGAGTTGTTGGTCTTCTTCAGCGCATAACGGTCCTGCAGGGCGTTGGCGAACATGGTCGCGTGGAGCCCCTCACTGCCGTCATCGGCACAGACCACACTGAAGCTGATCTCCATGTGGGTCTCGCCGGTCTGCTGGAAGCTTTTGTGTCCGCTGATCAGTTTCGGGTCGGAGCTGGTGATGATGTAGCCCTGGCTGAGCAACGCCCGACGGGCAGCTTCGCACGTCTGCGCATCCGTCACCGGGTAGCTGCGCGAAAACGTTCCGGAGTCATCGAAGTTCTCATGCTCATAGATCGGGGCTTTCTTGGACGAGCAGCCGGCAGCGGCGGCCAGCACCAACGCCAGCCCGGCAACACGCATGGGAAATGATTTAAACATTGAACATCCTGAGGAAAACGGTTCGGCGCGTATTGTGCAACAGATCGATGCTTAGCGGAGTATCGATTAATGTCTTAAAACAGTTACAAGTGTACTGACTGTCATTTACAGGAAAAAGTCGCACGGTAAACACTTAGGCGACGGGTAACCCGGACTGCCTTTGTTTCGGCCAAAAAAAACCCCAGCCTTTCGGCCGGGGTTTTTGTTTAGCGCAAAGCTCAGTCAGGCATCAGTAGCGTTCGATCTCAGCCTGGCTTTCCAGCAGTTTGCGGTAGGCCGCAAAGTCCTGTTGACCAATGCGCGAAGCAAGGAAGCGGCGGTACTGAGCCTTCTCTTCTTCAGTCGGCGCAGCAGCTTCATTCACGCCGTTCAGACGCACAACCACCAGGCTACCATCGGCCAGAGTCACGCTGCTGAAGGTCGGTTTGTCCTTGGCGGCAGGCTTGGGCATGCGGAACAGCGCCTGCAGCACGGTTGGGTCAACCCCTTCCTGGCCACGCGTAGCTGCCTGAGTCACTTTCCAGCGCTGACCGTCGATCACCTTGTCCAGCGCCGTCTTGCCATCGCGCAGGCTGACAATCAGCTCTTCAGCCTTGGTCTTGGCGGCAGCACTGGCGTGCTCTTTGGCCAATTGCGCGCGAATACTGGCAGCTACGCTTTCCAGCGGCAGTTGCGCAGGTTTCAGGTGCTCCTTGGCGCGCAGCACGATCACGGTTTCCGGATCGAGCTCGATGGCGGTGCTGTTGGCACCCTCATCCAGCACTTCAGGGCTGAACGCAGCAGTGATCACCGCACGGTTGGCCGCAACCCCTTCGCCACCTTCATGGCCGAACGGTTTGGACGTATGAACAGTGAGCTTGAGGTCCTGCGCCGGCTGAGCCAGATCGGAGGATTCGAACGACGAATCTTCCAGTTGCTTGATCGCCTCGACGAAAAGCTGCTCGACCTGCTGGGTTTTCAGATCACGGATCAGCTTCTCTTTCAGGCTAGCGAGCGTCGGCACTTCAGGAGCCTCGACACCCAACAGCTTGATCAGGTGGAAACCGAAGTCAGTGCGGACCGGCGCCGAGACCTGATCCTTGGCCAGCGCATACAGCGCTGTTTCGAAGGCTGGATCGTAGACATCAGGACCGGCATAACCAAGGTCACCGCCGTTGTTCGCCGAACCAGGATCCTGGGAGACCTCCTTGGCCAGGGCTTCGAACTTCTCGCCTTTTGCCAGGCGTGCCTGAATCTCTTCGATCTTCGCCTTGGCTTGCGCTTCGGTCACCTTGTCGTTCACTTCGATCAGAATGTGCGCGGCCCGGCGTTGTTCGGACAGGTTCGCGGTTTCTTTCTGATACGCCGCTTGCAGGTCTTCGTCCTTGACGCTGACCTGATCAAAGAAGGAAGCCTTCTTCAACTCGAGGTAATCTATGACCACCTGATCCGGCGTCATGAATTCCTTGGCGTGATCGTCGTAGTAGGCTTTGACTTCATCGTCGGTCAGCTTCACCGCCGCCGGGTCAGCCTTGACGTCCAGGGAAGCGAAATCGCGGGTCTGTTTCTCCAGACGGGCGAATGCCAGAACCTGTGCGTCAGTGACGAAACCGCTACCTGCCAGACCCGCGCGCAGCTGACCAATCAGCATTTCCTGAGTCAGCATCTGACGAAATTGCATCCGGCTGTAGCCGAGTTGGCGAATAACCTGGTCGAAACGCTCAGGGCTGAACTTGCCATCAACCTGGAATTCAGGCGTTTGCAGGATCACCTGGTCCAAAGCAGCTTCGGAAAAAGCGAACTTCGAGTTTTCTGCGCCTTGCAGCAGCAGTTTGCGATCGATCAGGCCTTTGAGGGCCGATTCGCGCAGCATTTTTTCGTCGAGCAAGGAAGCATCGAAATCCTTGCCCAGCTGTTGCGTGAGCTGACGGCGTTGCATATCGACCGCCTGGCTCAGCTCGCCCTGGCTGATCTCTTCACCATTGACCTTGGCCGCATCATTACGATGGGTAGTGGCCTGAAAAATGGCGTCGAAACCGGTCAACGCCATCAGTGCGACGATGACCCCAATAATGGTCTTGGCAATCCAGCCTTGTGAATTGTCCCTGATATTCTGCAGCATGCGTCCCCCAGAAACGGTTGAACTTCAAAAATTAGGCAACCGTGGAGCGTGGGTAGAATCCGGATAGAAGAAAGGCGCATCCGAGGATGCGCCTTCTCGTAACTGGCGGAGCGGACCGATGACTCGAGCTTGCGAGCCTCGGCGTCTCAAATCGGCGACTCGCCGACTGGACTACCGCTCCGCTGCCAGGTCAGGCATGACCCCGACCCGGATAGGCAAAAACCTGAATCGAACTTAGTTGACAGCTTCTTTCAGTGCTTTACCGGCTTTGAAACCTGGTTTTTTAGCCGCTGCGATTTCCAGCGTCTTACCGGTCTGTGGGTTACGACCAATGCGAGCGGGACGATCAGTTACGGAGAAAGTACCGAAACCAACCAGAACAACGGAGTCGCCAGCCTTGAGAGCGCCAGTGACGGATTCGATTACAGCGTCCAGCGCACGGCCAGCAGCAGCTTTCGGGATATCAGCGGATGCAGCGATAGCATCAATCAGTTCCGACTTGTTCACTCTAAGTCCCCTTATATCTATTTGAGTATGATTCTAAGTTTTTTGGTGAAAGCAAAAACGAGTGCTGAATGGCCTACAGGCACTTAAGAGCCGCTTTATAACAAGGGCTCTAAAAAGCTGTCAACAAGCCACCCAGGCAAATGCGTACTAATGCGTGCTAATTCTTTCCTTAGAGTCAGACTCGCGCTTTTCATCCTTTGCAACTATCTCTGGAGCTACATCTGGCAAGGGCTCCGGCGCGTATTGCAGCGCAATTTGCAGGACCTCGTCAATCCATTTAACCGGTTTAATCTGCAGATCTTGCTTGATATTGTCCGGAATTTCCTTCAGATCGCGTACGTTCTCTTCAGGAATGATCACCGTCTTGATTCCGCCACGGTGAGCAGCGAGCAGTTTTTCTTTCAAACCACCAATCGCCAGCACTTGACCACGTAACGTAATTTCGCCGGTCATCGCGACGTCCGCGCGCACAGGGATCCCGGTCAATGCCGACACCAGAGCCGTGCACATGCCCACACCGGCGCTAGGGCCGTCCTTCGGGGTCGCCCCTTCCGGCATGTGGATGTGCGTGTCACGCTTCTCATGGAAGTCCAGAGGAATCCCCAGGCTCTTCGCGCGACTGCGAACAACGGTCAGGGCCGCAGTGATCGATTCGACCATGACGTCACCCAAAGAACCTGTTTTGATCAACTGGCCTTTACCCGGTACGACGGCGGCTTCGATAGTCAGCAATTCGCCACCCACCTGAGTCCACGCCAGCCCGGTGACCTGACCGATCTGATCCTGAGATTCCGCCAGACCGTAACGGAATTTACGCACGCCCAGGAAGTGTTCCAGCATCTCGGCAGTGACCTTCACCGAGAAGCGTTTTTCCATTGAGTGCTCTTTGACCGCCTTGCGGCAAACCTTGGCAATCTGGCGCTCCAACCCACGTACACCGGCTTCGCGGGTGTAGTAGCGGATGATGTCACGGATCGCCTCGGCGTCGAATTCCAGCTCGCCTTTTTTCAAGCCGTTAGCCGTAATCTGCTTTGGCGAAAGGTATTTGACGGCGATGTTGATTTTTTCGTCTTCGGTGTAACCCGGCAGACGAATCACTTCCATCCGGTCCAGCAGGGCTGGTGGAATGTTCATGGAGTTCGAGGTGCAAAGGAACATCACATCGGACAGGTCGTAGTCGACTTCCAGATAGTGATCGTTGAAGTTATGGTTCTGCTCAGGGTCGAGCACTTCCAGCAACGCCGACGCCGGATCGCCACGCATGTCGCTGCCCATTTTGTCGACTTCATCGAGCAGGAACAGCGGGTTTCGGACGCCCACTTTCGTCATCTTTTGAATCAATCTTCCTGGCATCGAACCGATATAAGTACGGCGATGACCACGAATTTCCGCTTCATCACGCACACCGCCGAGGGCCATGCGCACGAATTTCCGGTTGGTGGCGTGAGCAATCGACTCCGCCAGAGAGGTTTTACCCACCCCTGGAGGACCGACCAGGCACAACACCGGACCACGAATTTTCTTCACTCGCTTCTGCACCGCGAGGTATTCGAGGATCCGCTCTTTGACTTCTTCAAGACCATAGTGGTCTGCATCGAGAATGTCTTCAGCGCGCGCCAGATCCAGGCGCACTTTGCTCTGCGCCTTCCACGGCACCTGAACCAGCCAGTCAATATACGAGCGCACCACGGTCGCTTCCGCAGACATTGGTGACATTTGTTTTAACTTGTTCAGTTCACCCTGGGCTTTGGCCAAGGCATCTTTCGGTAGACCGGCGGCATCGATGCGCTTTTTCAGCTCTTCGATTTCGTTGTGGCCTTCGTCGCTGTCGCCGAGCTCTTTCTGAATGGCCTTCATCTGCTCATTCAGGTAGTACTCGCGCTGGCTGCGCTCCATTTGTTTTTTGACGCGACCACGAATGCGTTTTTCGACTTGCAGCAGGTCGATCTCGGCATCCAGCAACGCCAGAACGTGCTCGACCCTGGCCGACAAATCAATGATTTCGAGGATTTCCTGCTTCTGCTCGATCTTCAGGGCCATGTGCGCGGCCATGGTGTCAACCAGGCGGCCTGGTTCGTCGATGCTGTTGAGCGACGACAGGACTTCAGCCGGGACTTTCTTGCCCAGTTGCACATATTGTTCGAACTGAGCCAGCAGGCTGCGTACGAACACTTCCGACTCGCGCTCTGGCGCGTCGACTTCGTCAATCAATGAGACTTCGGCACGGCAGTAGCCGTCCGCTTCGCTGAAACGCTCAATGGCGCCCCGCTGCTCACCTTCGACCAAAACCTTGACCGTGCCGTCAGGCAGCTTGAGCAGCTGTAGAACGGTAGCAATGGTACCTACGCGATAAAGTGCATCTTCACCGGGATCGTCGTCAGCAGGGTTTCTCTGAGCCAGCAGAAGGATCTGCTTGTCGCCCGTCATCGCTGCCTCAAGGGCTTCGATGGATTTCTCGCGCCCCACGAACAGCGGGATAACCATGTGCGGATAAACCACAACATCACGCAATGGCAGGAGAGGCAATTCGATGGTTGTCTTCATGATTTCGCCTCTACGGCGGCCATAAGGCCGTAAACAGATGGAAGTGAGCTTGAAACCAAGATGGGGGCTACCTTCAAAAAAAACAAGCTTAAAGAAGGTGTTAAAACGCGCAAAAAGCAAAGGGGCCCGAAGGCCCCTTCTTTATTCCAGCAGCATGACACTCAGGCGTCTGGCGCTGCCTTGGCAGCCGGCTCACTGTTTTCGTAGATATACAGTGGCTTGGACTTGCCTTCTATAACGCTTTCATCGATCACCACTTTACTCACCTCAGACTGCGAGGGGATTTCATACATAGTGTCGAGCAATACACCTTCGAGAATCGAACGCAGTCCACGGGCACCGGTTTTGCGTTCCAGGGCACGTTTGGCGACCGATTTCAGAGCGTCGGCCCGGAATTCCAGGTCCACACCTTCCATCTCGAACAGCTTGGCATACTGTTTGGTCAAAGCATTTTTCGGCTCGGTGAGAATCTGCATCAACGCAGCCTCGTCTAGCTCGTCCAGCGTAGCAAGTACCGGCAAACGACCAACGAACTCCGGGATCAGACCGAACTTGACCAGATCGTCAGGCTCGACTTCACGCAGGGACTCACCGACTTTCTTGCCTTCTTCCTTGCTGCGCACTTGCGCGTTGAAACCAATGCCGCCCTTGGTGGAACGGTTTTGAATAACCTTTTCCAGACCGGAGAACGCACCACCGCAGATGAACAGGATGTTACGGGTGTCGACCTGAAGGAATTCCTGCTGCGGATGCTTGCGACCACCTTGAGGCGGAACGGACGCGACCGTGCCTTCGATCAACTTGAGCAGGGCCTGCTGCACGCCTTCACCGGAAACGTCCCGAGTGATCGACGGGTTGTCAGATTTGCGCGAGATCTTATCGATCTCATCGATGTAGACAATGCCCATTTGGGCCTTTTCTACGTCGTAATCGCACTTCTGCAGCAGCTTCTGAATGATGTTTTCGACATCTTCACCCACGTAACCTGCCTCGGTGAGGGTGGTTGCGTCGGCGATGGTGAACGGAACGTTCAGTAAGCGGGCCAGTGTTTCGGCAAGCAGGGTTTTACCCGAGCCTGTCGGGCCGATCAGCAAGATGTTGCTCTTGCCGAGCTCGACATCGTCATTCTTTTTGTCACGCTGGTTCAGGCGCTTGTAGTGGTTGTACACCGCTACGGCCAGAACCTTTTTCGCACGTTCCTGACCAATCACGTACTGATCAAGGATGCCGCTGATTTCTTTAGGCGAAGGCAATTTATGCGCGCTGCTTTCGGCCTGGGCTTCCTGCACCTCCTCACGGATGATGTCATTGCACAGGTCGACGCACTCGTCACAGATAAAGACCGAGGGGCCGGCAATCAATTTGCGCACTTCATGCTGGCTTTTGCCACAGAAGGAGCAATAGAGCAGCTTGCCGTTGTCCTCGCCGTTGCGGGTGTCAGTCATTCGTTCGATCCAAATCCGATAGGCTTGCAACACAAGATGAAGGCTATTGCGGGCTTTTTCAAGCCCGCAAGTGATCGGACGCGCCGACCAACCCTATTTTGAGCTGCTTAATTTAAGCGGGGCGCTGGTTGATCACTTCATCGATCAACCCGTATTCACGCGCTGCTTCTGCACTCATGAAATTATCGCGATTGGTATCGCGTTCGATTTCTTCAAGAGTGTGCCCGCTATGCTTGGCCATCAGCGTGTTGAGACGCTCACGAATGAAGAGGATTTCCTTGGCATGGATTTCGATGTCCGAAGCCTGGCCCTGGAAACCGCCCAGTGGCTGGTGAATCATCACACGCGAGTTCGGCAAGCAGTAACGCTTGCCGGGGGCACCGGCCGTCAGTAGAAACGCACCCATGCTGCACGCTTGACCGATACAGGTGGTCGACACGTTTGGCTTGATGAACTGCATGGTGTCATAGATCGACATCCCCGCTGTCACCGAACCGCCCGGGGAGTTGATATAGAGATGGATGTCCTTGTCCGGGTTTTCCGCTTCAAGGAACAGCAGTTGCGCACAGATCAGGTTGGCCATGTAGTCCTCTACCGGACCAACCAGAAAGATCACTCGCTCCTTGAGAAGGCGCGAGTAGATGTCATAGGCGCGCTCGCCACGAGCAGACTGCTCGACAACCATCGGGACCAGGCCGCCTGCGGCCTGGATATCAGAGTTCTGCTGAATATACGAATTACGGAACATGCTCTGCAGTCACTCCCAAATAGTTATGTCTTGAATACGCATAAGCCAGCACGAAGGCTGGCTTATGGTGTGTACTTCTTACCGCAAAAACGATCAGTCGGCTTGTGGAGCTTCTACCGGCTTGACTGCTTCTTCGTAAGAGACCGATTTGTCGGTCACGCTAGCTTTCTGCAGAACAGTATCCACAACTTGCTCTTCCAGCACAACAGAACGAACTTCGTTCAGTTGCTGGTCGTTCTTGTAGTACCAGGACACAACCTGCTCAGGCTCTTGGTAAGCCGAAGCCATTTCCTGAATCATTTCACGAACGCGATCTTCGTCAGGCTTGAGGTCGAATTGCTTGACCACTTCAGCCACGATCAGACCCAGCACAACGCGACGCTTGGCTTGCTCTTCGAACAGCTCGGCCGGCAGTTGCTCAGGCTTGATGTTGCCGCCAAACTGCTGAACAGCCTGCACGCGCAGACGGTCAACTTCGTTGGACAGCAGAGCCTTAGGCACTTCGATCGGGTTGGTGTCGAGCAGGCCGTCCATTACCTGATTCTTGACCTTGGATTTGATCGCCTGACGCAGTTCACGCTCCATGTTCTTGCGAACTTCGGTGCGAAAGCCTTCCAGACCAGTTTCCTTGATGCCGAATTGAGCGAAGAATTCTTCGGTCAGTTCTGGCAGTTTTGGCTCGGAAACCGTGTTCACGGTCACGGTGAACTCAGCGGTTTTGCCTGCCAGGTCGAGGTTCTGATAGTCCTCTGGAAAGGTCAGGTTCAGAACGCGCTCTTCGCCGGCGTTAGCGCCAACCAGACCGTCTTCAAAACCAGGGATCATGCGACCGGAACCCAGTACCAGTTGAGTACCTTTGGCGGAACCGCCAGCGAACACTTCACCGTCGACCTTGCCATCGAAATCGATGTTCAGTTGGTCTTCGTCTTGAGCAGCGCGATCGGCCACTTCGAAACGGGTGTTCTGCTTGCGCAGCACTTCCAGCATTTTGTCCAGATCGGCATCAGCCACGTCAGCGCTCAGGCGCTCAACCGCGATACCGTCGAAACCGGCAACGGTGAACTCAGGGAACACTTCGAAAATCGCGACGTATTCCAGGTCTTTGCCAGCTTCCAGCGATTTCGGCTCGATCGAAGGAGCGCCAGCCGGGTTCAGCTTTTGCTCAACAACAGCTTCGTAGAAAGAAGACTGGATCACGTCGCCAACCGCTTCCTGACGTGCATCAGCACCAAAACGGCGCTTGATTTCACTCATTGGCACTTTGCCTGGACGGAAGCCAGCAATCTTGGCCTTTTGGGCAGTCTGCTGCAGACGCTTGTTGACCTGAGTCTCGATGCGCTCAGCCGGCACGGTGATGCTCATGCGGCGCTCAAGAGCAGAAGTATTTTCAACAGAAACTTGCATGGATATTCCTCGTTGCACAGACGTTAGCCGGCCGTTTCCGACCCCAGAATCAAGGGCATGCATTCTAGTGGGTCAAACTCAAGAAGTCACCCTACTGAAAACGGGTAAAAAAGCAGCAGGCAATTTATAGGCGGGGACAAACGGTTGTGCCTCGCCCTGTTCGCAAATACAGCCAATCATGCCAGGGCTCTGCGCCAATCTTTCTATATATAGAAGGCATCGGCAATCCATCCCTGACAGTCGACCCCACGAGGGGGTCAACGGGCGAATCGGCATCATCGAGAAACATAATTCCGACGATCCGAACCACCCTCTCGACCCAGAACCTGCGGCCGCTTTGAAAATTCAGACTTCTAAAACAAAAACGGCGCAGCCCTTTTCAGGTGCTGCGCCGTTTTCTGCTATTAAATAGCTACTTGTAATGGTGCGGACGGAGAGACTCGAACTCTCACACCTTGCGGCGCTGGAACCTAAATCCAGTGTGTCTACCAATTCCACCACATCCGCTTCAAGCTTTTAAAGCAAAGGCGCCAGACTGTTAATCTGGCGCCTTTCTAAATATGGGGTGGACGAAGGGGATCGAACCCTCGACAACGGGAGTCACAATCCCGTGCTCTACCAACTGAGCTACGCCCACCATATTGCCATGTTGCGTTACTTGTGCCAAAGCTGCCTAATGGCGCACCCGGCAGGACTCGAACCTGCGACCATCCGCTTAGAAGGCGGATGCTCTATCCAGCTGAGCTACGGGCGCCTTGTTAATCTGTATTCTTGGACGATTACAAACTAAGTGCTTTCAGTCTCACCGAATCAAACATCAACTCTGCTCGACCTTCTTAACCAGTGCTAGGCTGTGCCCGACAAGTGCGACGAATGTTATAGGTGAGCCTGAAGGTCGTCAACTCTTTTCTAAAAAAAATTCATTTAATTAAAGGGGTTAGGGGAATTTGCAGACCAAGCGCCTTTGCCCTCACCGCATGACATGCGAGAATGCGTTCTCTTTTTTTCCCCTCTCGATGGTTAACCACGCGCAATGACTGCACAACTAATCGACGGCAAATCGATCGCCGCCAGCCTGCGCCAGCAGATCGCCAAACGCGTCAACGAGCGTCGCCAGCAAGGTCTGCGCACGCCCGGTCTCGCGGTGATCCTGGTCGGCAGCGATCCCGCCTCTCAGGTTTATGTCTCGCACAAGCGTAAAGACTGTGAAGAGGTCGGCTTCATTTCCCAAGCCTACGACCTGCCTTCCGAAACCACTCAAGAAGCGCTGACCGATCTGATCGATCGCCTGAACGACGATCCTGCGATTGATGGCGTTCTGCTTCAACTTCCTTTACCTGAACACCTGGACGCCTCCAGATTGCTGGAACGCATTCGTCCCGACAAGGACGTCGACGGTTTCCATCCTTATAACGTCGGCCGCCTCGCCCAGCGTATTCCGTTGCTGCGTCCGTGCACCCCTAAAGGCATCATGACGTTGCTGGAAAGCACCGGTGTCGATCTCTACGGGATGGACGCAGTGGTTGTCGGGGCTTCCAACATTGTTGGCCGCCCGATGGCGATGGAATTACTGCTGGCTGGCTGCACCGTGACCGTCACCCACCGCTTCACCAAGGATCTGGCAGGCCACGTCGGTCGCGCCGATCTGGTGGTGGTCGCCGCCGGCAAGCCGGGGCTGGTAAAGGGTGAGTGGATCAAGGAAGGCGCGATCGTGATCGACGTCGGTATCAACCGCCAGGAAGACGGCAAACTGGTCGGCGACGTGATCTACGACACCGCCCTGCCCCGCGCCGGCTGGATCACTCCAGTCCCAGGTGGCGTTGGCCCGATGACCCGCGCTTGCCTGCTGGAAAACACGCTGTACGCTGCCGAAACACTGCACAGCTGAGTTCGCATTTTCATTGCGGCGACGAACAACGGAACCCCGCCATTGGCGGGGTTTTTTTTGCCTGAACTAAAAACGCTACCACTCGCCGGAAACCTACTGTTTATAGGGGCTTTCTAGGACTTCGACCTGTTCATTGAACAACCATCGACAGTTCTTCAGCCATACTCCTAAAATGCATCGTTTTTAAAGAAACAACCCGTTACATAACGGTTTATCCACACCTAACGAGTTTGCCAGCGTGAAAATCCGTCTTTCCATCCTGAGCCTATTTTTTGCATTTACAGGGACTTTCACCACGCCAATGACCAACGCTGCGGACACCACTTCGGCGCCGCGGGATACGTCACAACTGAAGATCGCTTCCGGCAGCGCATTGCTGTTAGATCTGCAGACCAACAAAGTCATCTATGCCAGCAATCCTGACGTGGTTGTGCCGATCGCTTCCGTCAGTAAACTGATGACTGGGCTGATCGTGGTTGAAGCCAGACAGAACCTGGACGAATACCTGTCCATCAACATCAGCGACACGCCGGAAATGAAAGGCGTGTTCTCCCGCGTGAAACTCAAAAGCGAATTACCGCGCAGGGAAATGCTGCTGATTGCCCTGATGTCCTCGGAAAACCGTGCTGCCGCGAGCCTGGCCCATCATTATCCGGGTGGCTACGTCGCGTTCATTGCCGCAATGAATGCCAAGGCGAAAGCACTGGGCATGACCAGCACACACTTCGTCGAACCCACCGGCCTCTCCCCTCGCAACGTGTCCACGGCCCGCGACCTGAGCAAACTGCTGATCGCTGCGCACAAGTACCCGCTGCTGACCGAGCTGAGTACGACCAAGGAAAAAACCGTCTCGTTCCGTAAACCCAACTACAGCCTGGGTTTCCGTAATACCGACCATTTGGTCAACAAGCCAAACTGGGATATCAAGCTGACGAAAACCGGCTTCACCAATGAGGCAGGTCACTGCCTGGTGCTGGTCACCAGCATGGGCAATCGCCCGGTTGCGCTGGTCATCCTCGACGCCTTTGGCAAGTACACACACTTTGCCGACGCCAGTCGCATTCGCAGTTGGGTGGAAACCGGCAAGAGCACGAACGTGCCGTCTGTAGCGTTGCAGTACAAATCCGACAAGAATCTCAAGCATCGTCAGAGCGGCGTGGTTGAAGCGTCGAAATAAGTAAACGACAGGTAAACGAAAGCCCCGATTGTTCGGGGCTTTTTTCGTCCAGTGTTAATCATTGGGCAACGGCATCTGGTCGCCATCTGGAATGCCGTCCCCGGCATTCGGATCTCTCGTGCCGTGGGGATGTTCCGTTGGCACTACCATCGGACGCGCCAAGGGATCCCTTAACGGATCGTTCGGATCCATCACGGGGTCAACACCCTCTTGCGGCGTGGTTGGAACGCTGTCCGGACGTTTGTCGTTGAAACTCGAATCGGTAGACATACGCACCTCACTCAGGCTCAAGGTTTCAGATCGGCCAGTGGATCGTAAGGCTTCGCGGGAGCCTTGGTATTGTCGCCCGGCTTCACATCCCTGGGCGCCTTGGCAGGTCCGATGGGGTCGACCTGAGGATCGGCGAGGTCTGGCGAGTCGGGATCGAAGCCCAACTCATCACCCGAAGAATGCTCAGACGAGTGCGGGCCGACGGGGGTAGTGGAATGTGTCATGGGCACCTCCTTTGAGTCTGGCCCGGAGAGATCCGGGCTCTACGTCTTTAGAGGTCGGCAACGTGCAAGGGTGCCCGACAGATGACGAACGGACTTATTGCGCACTCAGCGCTTTCTTCGCCCTGGCGGCGGCCCGCTCCTGTCCTGCCTGGGCAAGGTCGCTTGCTGCCTTGAGCCATCGCTGTTGATCGACATTGGCCGGCAGTTGATTCGGCTTCTGAATCAGCACGGCCCAGCCACCGGCATCCTTGAGCGCCGATTCAAACGAACCGAAGCCCATCAATTCCCGACGATTCATGCCCGCGCGCAGCAGCACTGTTTGCTTCTGACGGTTGTACCCGGCAAGAATGGCGTAACGCGGTTCAGCCCAGAACGCCGAGCCTTCCGTGAAACGCACCATCACCGGGTAACCGGCCGCCACCTGAGTCAACAGGGCAGGCAGATTGCTGTCGAGGGGATAGACGACCATGCCGTAGTCGCGAGCGAGGTTCTGCATGTTCTGCTGCAACTGGGCTTCGGCACCCGGTAAATGCAATGGTTTTTCGAGCAGGCCTGGCGTAATCACAATGCCTTGCTGGGATAGTATGCTGGCCAGCACTTGCGGCCCACTCTGGTTCGCCATGCCGCGGTAGAACGTGCCACTGAGCTCGACACGCTCCGGCAGGCGTTTGATTTCAGGCGCCACACTCCCCGCGCAGCCAGTCAGACCTGCAACGCAGCCAACGACCAGCACTAAAGATCGAATTCGAGAAAATACCCGCACCATCATCACTCTCTTGATCAGACGCCAGGCATACGCACTCCCGGCTTGGCCGTCGATCATAGGACGCCGAGCAGCAGCGGTATAGCCTTAACCGGTAGATGATGGCATTCGATAGAGCGAACTGATTGGTGACAGCCGACCTTTGGTGAACAGCTTGAAACACAGCAGCGACTAGACTGTCACGTGCAAAGAGTGTGCGCCCGCAACAGGGCGAAGAGGAGGCACTGATGAGCCTGACAATGACCATTGTGATGTTGATTTCTGGCTGGCTGGCCGTTGCCACTGCCATGTTATGGGGGGTCCTGCGCATTACCCGCCGGCACCATCATCCGGCTCAGTCGGCGCCAGTGGCGACACCCGATAAAACCGCTGAACAGCACGCTACCGCGCACTGACCGACACTTTTGTGTATCCAAACAAAAACGGCCGCCTGGGCGCTTTCGAGCGCAGGCGGCCGTTTCGTTTAACGCAGGTTAAACTTCAGCGGCTAATCGCTTCTGCTTTGCCCGTCGCGACATCATATTCAAGCCCTCGATCGTCGCCGAGAACGCCATGGCCGCATAGACGTAACCTTTCGGTACGTGGGCACCGAAGCCTTCGGCGATCAGCGTCATGCCGATCATGATCAGGAAGCCCAGCGCCAGCATCACCACCGTCGGGTTGTCGTTGATGAACTTGGCCAGAGGATCGGCCGCCAGCAACATCACCAGTACCGACACCACCACCGCGATGATCATGATCGGCAAATGCTCGGTCATGCCGACAGCGGTAATGATGCTGTCAATGGAGAACACCATGTCCAGCAGCAGGATCTGACCGATCGCGGCGGCAAAGCCCAAGGTCACGGTCGAGGTGGCCGATGTCGGATCATCCGGTGCCGGGTCCATGCTGTGATGAATCTCGGTGGTCGCTTTCCACAACAGGAACAGGCCGCCGGCAATCAGGATCATGTCCTTCCAGGAGAACGTCTGGCCGAAGATATCGATCACAGGCTCAGTCAACTGGACGATGAACGCGATGGTGCTCAGCAGCGCCAGTCGCAGGATCAGCGCCATGCCGATACCAATGCGCCGCGCCTTCTGCCGGTGCTGCTCGGGCAGTTTATTGGTCAGGATCGAAATGAAGATCAGGTTATCGATGCCGAGCACGATTTCCATGACGATCAACGTAGCCAGGGCGACCCAGGCAGTGGGGCTTGCAGCAAGTTCTAAAAGGTATTCCATGGGTCAGTCCTGACTCTTTGAGACGGTTTAGATTTCCAGGGACGTAGAATCGGTTTTGTCCGTTTCTTTGGCCGGTTGTTCTTTCTTGCTGATCAGGCCGCCAGTGGCGTCACTGATTGCCTGCTCGGCAGCTTTGTGGGTGTCGTCGATCGCTTGTTTGGCGGTTTCGGCAGCCTTGCCCATCAGTTGCTGAGCGCTTTTTTCGGCCTGATCACAACCGGCCAATACCAGTAAAGACGTGATCAACAGTGCCGTGGTTTTAAGCTTCATGATGCTTTCCTCGATAGAACAAACAGGGCCGAAAAGGCCACCCGTTGATAGCGGGGCATTCTAGGGAGGCGAACACTTCAGGAAAATTCGTATTTTTTGCAGTTATACTTCGGTTTTTACGAACTGTAGGTCGTCATGCTCAACTATCGGCAATTGCATTACTTCTGGGTGGTGGCCAAAACCGGCAGTATCGTGCGCGCCTGCGAGCAGTTGAATCTGACACCGCAGACCATCAGCGGGCAGATTTCCCTGCTCGAACAAACCTATGGCATCGAGTTGTTTCGCCGGGTCGGCCGGCAGCTGGAACTCACCGAAGCCGGGCGTCAAACCCTGCCCTACGCCGAGCAAATGTTTCAGCTGGGCGGCGAATTGGAGCTGATGCTGCGAGCTCAGCCCAACGAACAGCAAATTCTGTTTCGGGTAGGGGTGGCAGATGTGGTGCCCAAATCCATCGTCTATCGCCTGATTGCGCCGACCATGGGATTGAGCGAACCGCTGCGCATCACCTGCCGGGAAGACAAACTGGAACGCTTGCTCGCCGACCTGGCGATCCAGCGGCTCGACCTGGTGATCTCCGACAGCCCGATGCCATCGCATCTGGACATCAAGGGCTACAGCCAGAAACTCGGGGAATGCGGGATCAGCTTCTTCGCCACGGCTGAACTGGCGGCGCAATACGGTCAGGATTTCCCCCGCCGCCTGCACGGCGCACCGCTGCTGATTCCAGGGCCGGAGACCGTGGTGCGCAGTCGCTTGCAGCGCTGGTTTGCCGAGCAGCAGATCCAGCCGCGCATCGTCGGCGAATTCGACGACAGCGCCTTGATGCAGGCTTTCGGCCAATCCGGCAGCGGGATTTTCATCGGCCCGAGCGTGATTGCCGATGAAGTGAAACGCCAATACGGTGTGGAATTGATTGGCCAGACCGACGCGGTAACCGAGTCGTTCTACGCCATTTCGGTGGAACGCAAGGTCAAGCACCCCGGCATTGTCGCCATTACCGAAGCGGCCCGACGCAAGCTGTTCACCGAGCTGTGAGGTGTCAGGCGCAGACTTCGCGGGGCTTGAAGGTCATCAGCGCGATGGCCAAGAGGATCGAGGCGAGGATAAAAGCGGACGCCGCGAAACCAAGACCTTGCAGGCCTACACCGTCAATGACCCTGCCGCCGATCATGGCGCCCAGGCCGATCCCGAGGTTAGCCCCGGCAATGTTCAGCGATGCGGCGAACGCCGGCGCTTCGGGTGCAGCCTTCATCAATCGCACATGGCTGACCAGGAACAACGCCGCCTGAGTCACGCCCCAGATCCCCATCGCCGCTGCCAGACCCAGCGGCGAATGGATGTTTGGTACCAACGCCACCAGGCCGGCGATCATGAACGCGCAGAACATCATCGAGGCGATCAACGGGTGACGATCCACCGCGCGTCCGCCCAATGAGTTGCCGATCAAGCCGACCGCGCCGAAGCCCATCAGGCACCAGCCGACCACCGTGCCGTTGAAACCGGCCAGTCGCTCAAGAATGTCCGCCAGATAGGTGTAAGCGGTGAACATGCCGCTAAACACCAGGATCGACAGCAGCACATGGCCTACCATCAGCGGACTGCGCAGGATTCTGAACTGCGAGCGAAAGCTCACCTGATGCTGGTGCAGATTGGTTTTCGGCAGGTAGATAAACAGCAGCAACGCCTTAGCAAACGCGATCACCGCCAGAATGCCGAAGGCACTGCGCCAACCGAACGCATCGGAGATCAGTGTGCCCACCGGAATGCCGAACACCGTGGCGCAAACAATGCCGAAACCAATCTTGGCGATGGCGCGGCCGGCGTAGTCCGGGCCGACAATGTCCACCGCGGTTTCACTGGCCAGCGCCCAGAACACCGGCAACCCCAACGCGGGGATCAATCGGGCGACGGACATCACCCAGATATTTGGCGCAAATGCCGCAAGGGTGTTGGCCAGGCCGAACATGATCAGCACCGAGATGAACAACTTGCGGCGCTCGAAGCGGGCGAAGTACGCAGTCAGGAACGGCCCGAATGCCGCGACCGTGAAGGCGAACAAGGTCACCAGCAAACCCGCCTGGGGGATGCTGACGTCAAGGTCTCGAGCGATCGCCGGCAACAGGCCGATGATGATGAATTCCGTGGTCAGCACCGTAAAGCCGGCAGCAGACAACAGAAGGATGGGCAACAGCATGCAGAACTCCAGAAAACAACGACACCAGCGGTAGCCCGAAGGCCCACTGGCATGACTTGAAAATGAGGATGGCGAATCTTAACAGAGTGTTTCCGATCAGGGTTGCACGAACCTGCCGATCTCGTTGACCCCGCGGGCGGCAGATCGTCACAGGTCTGAAGGATAAAGACCACCCTGTGATAAAGTCCGCGCCCTGCGATACGTACACCTTATTCATCGGCCATTGATTGGCATTGATGTCGCGATACGCCCGCACCTAAAAAATCAGAGATGCCGTTTTATGACCGTTTCATCCCCTTCGCTATGGTTACGCCTGAATCGCTTAAGCCTGGTCACACAGATCATCATCAGCCTCATCGCCGGGATTGCCCTGGCCCTGTTCGCGCCGGAGGTAGCAAAGTCCACTGCGTTTATCGGCAAAGTTTTCGTATCGGCGCTTAAAGCTGTCGCGCCGATTCTGGTGTTCGTGCTGGTCATGGCGTCCATCGCCAACCATAAGCACGGCCAGGAAACCCACATCCGGCCGATTCTGTTTCTCTATCTGCTGGGGACTTTCGCGGCGGCGTCGGTGGCCGTTGTCGCCAGTACGTTGTTCCCCTCGACCCTGGTATTGGCGGCTCACGACATTGCGGTCACCGCGCCAGGCGGTATCAGTGAAGTGCTGAAAAGCCTGCTGTTGAGCGTGGTCGACAACCCGGTCCACGCGCTGATGAATGCCAACTTTATCGGCATTCTGGCGTGGGCGATTGGCATGGGCATTGCTATTCGCCATGCCGGTGACACCACGCGCGAGGTGCTTGGCGACTTGTCCAACGGCGTGACCCTGATCGTGCGTTTGGTGATTCGTTTTGCGCCGCTGGGCATTTTCGGCCTGGTGGCGTCCACCCTCGCTACCTCCGGGTTTGGAGCCTTGATCGGCTATGTGCATCTGCTGGCGGTATTACTGGGCTGCATGCTGTTTGTGGCGCTGGTGATGAACCCGATCATCGTATTCTGGAAGCTGCGTCGCAACCCGTATCCGTTGGTGCTGATGTGCCTGCGGGAAAGCGGCATCACGGCGTTTTTCACCCGCAGCTCGGCGGCGAACATTCCGGTCAATCTGGAATTGAGCAAGCGCCTGGGCCTGCACGAAGACACCTACTCGGTCTCGATCCCACTGGGCGCAACCATCAACATGGCGGGCGCGGCGATCACCATTACCGTGCTGACCCTGGCCGCCGTGCACACGCAGGGCATCGCCGTGGACATTCCGACCGCCATCCTGCTGAGCCTCGTCGCGGCGATCTGTGCCTGTGGCGCTTCGGGCGTGGCGGGCGGCTCGTTACTGTTGATTCCACTGGCGTGCAGCCTGTTTGGCATCCCCAGTGAAATCGCCATGCAGGTGGTGGCCGTCGGGTTCATCATCGGAGTGCTGCAGGACTCGGCGGAAACCGCGCTGAACTCCTCCACCGATGTACTGTTCACCGCGGCGGCGTGCCTGGGCGAAGACGAAAAAGCACAACGCCGGGCTTAAGTCCGGCGCATTAAAAAGCCCGCCAAGGTTCACACCTTGGCGGGCTTTTTAACGTCGGGAGGTTTAGAACGCGCCCATGTAATCGCGCTTGCCTACTTCCACACCGTTGTGACGCAGCAGTGCATAGGTGGTGGTGACGTGGAAGAAAAATTGCGGCAGACCGTAGCTCAGCAGGTAAGCCTGGCCGGTGAAGCGCTTCTCTTTCGGCGTGCCCTGACGGGTGATGATTTCGATGCCTTCCTTGCCGTCGATCTGTTCAGGTTTGATCTCGCCGATGAAGGCCAGCACTTTGGCGATCAGCGTTTGAAGCTCGGCGAAGGTGGTTTCGGTGTCGTCGTATTTCGGCAGTTCAACTTCAGCCAGACGCGCGGAAACGCCCTTGGCGAAATCAACAGCGATCTGCACCTGACGGACCAGCGGGAACATGTCCGGGTACAGACGGGCTTGCAGGTAAGCATTTGGGTCGATGTTCTTGGCAGTGGCGTGGGCTTCGGCCTTGTTCAAAACGTCGCTCAGGGCGTTGAGCATTTGTTTGAAAACCGGGACGGATGCGGCATACAGAGAAATAGTCATGGCAGTCTCGTGTTGTGACAGGAGGGAAACGTGGGGCGATTATAGCCATGCGCGGTCCCAGGTGAAGCGATAGATATTGGCTGGCTGTCCGGGATGACAACGGCCGTTATCAGCATCGGCACCGACGATCGACCACTGCGCGCGCGAAGTTCCCCCCAATTCACGGGCGACCTGTGGATTGAAACATCGGCTCAGCAGTTCATCGGGCACCAAGGCGTACGCCTGACGGTGTTCGCGCAGCCATTGAGCGGCCTGCTCGACCGTGGAGCCGATCATCCCGAAATGCACGATCGGCTGTCGGGCGAATAACCAATGCCCCTCACGCCAGTTGACCAGCACCAGGTCTGCGCCTTGAGTCATCGCCGCCGCTTGCGCCATCAGTGCCTCGTGGGGATTGGGCCCGTCCTTGATCGGGTCGATGAAACCGCGAGCGAACCACAGCGTGAGCCACGTGACGGTCAACACTTGCAATACCCGCCGGCCGCGCGGACGCGTGCCGAACCAGCGCTTGAGCAGCCACGGAATCAGCGGCGCGGCAACCAGCACCAGCCCCGGCAACGCCGGATAGATGTACAACTTGCGTTTACCACTGCTCAGGCAGAAGAACAGTACGACCAGTACGACCCAACCCAGCAGCACCAGCACTCGACCGTCGCGCTTGCGCAACTGCCTGCGCCAGGCGGGCACGAGCCACGGCAAGGCCAGCACCAACGGCATCCAGTATTGCGGGATGACCTTGACGAAGAAGTACCAGAACGGTTCTCGGTGATCCCACGCGGCGGCATAGCGCCCCGCTGTCTGGCGCAGCAGAATTTCCCGTGCGTAAGCGATTTCGTCAGCGGCGCCATTGAATGCGATGGACACCGCCAAGGGCAGCAGCCAGATCGCGACGGCGCCAAGCACCCCCAAAAAACCCAGGCACCACTTGCGCGCCTCGCCTGGCATGGCCACCACGCCAGGCCAGCCTTTGCGCACCGCGTAGGCATACGGAATCAGCATCAACGCCGGGACGAAGCCGACCCCTTTGGTGATCACGCCAATGCCCATGGCCGCGCAACCCGCGTAAAACCACCGCCAGGCGGGCCCGAGCAGCAAGTGACGAGCCAGGCCGTACAGGCCCAGAGTGGTGAACAGAATCAGAAAACTGTCGATCTGACCGGTCCGCAGAATGCTGTAGGTCTGATAGGTGGCCAGGTACAACAGCGCTGCTGTTCGTCCAGCCCGCTGATTCCACAACCGGCGACCCAAGTCGTAGAGCATGGCCGTGACCGATGTGGCAGACAACAGCCCCGGAATATAAAGGGCAACGGCTGGCATTCCGGTGATCCAGGTAAAAAACGCCACCGTCCACATAAAAATCGGTGGTTTATCGCCGTAGATTTCAGTGGCTCGGTGGGGAATCAACCAAGATCCGTTTTGCAGCATCTCCAGCGCAACGCCGAGGAAGCGCTCCTCGTCGACATTCTGCGGCTGGCGCAGCCCAAACCCGGCGCCGACCAACAAAAGAGCAAGCAACATCAGCCCCAGGCATTCGACGCTGGGTGACAGGGTTCGGCGCACGGTTCAGTCCTTCAAGGTTTTTCTGCGGGCAATCAATTGCAGGTTGCGCAAATAGACGATCGAGCCGAACGCTTGACCGGCGATGAAAACCGGGTCTCGTCGGTAAATGGCGTAAGCGAACAGCAGCGCACTGCCGACGATGCTCAGGTACCAGAAGCTCACCGGAATTACGCTGCGCTTCTTGTACTCGCTGCACAGCCACTGCAGGACAAAGCGACCGGTGAAGGCGATCTGGCCACTGAAACCGACCACCAGCCACAGGGTTTCGCGGGACAGGTTCATCCTTCGATCTCCTGCGCATGGGCATGCAGGCGCGTGCGCCTGATCAGCCACCAGACGCCGATCAGATCGAGAATGCCCACCAGGGCGCGGTCGATATTTCCGTATTTGGATACCCCGGCCGTGCGAGGCCGATGATTGACCGGATGGGTGATCATGCGGCCGTTATGACGCTGGATCAGGGCAGGAATGAACCGGTGCATGTGGTCGAAGTACGGCAAGCGCAGAAACGCCGCCCGCTGTATCAGTTTCAGCCCGCAGCCGGTGTCCGGCGTCTGGTCCTTGAGCATCCGGCGGCGCAACCCGTTGGCAACACGCGAGGCCCAGCGCTTGCTCGCGGTATCGCGACGGTTGACCCGGTGCCCGGCCACCAACTGCAGGTCGCCGCGGCCCTGCGCACTGCGCACTAATGCCAGCATGCCGGGGATATCCGCCGGGTCGTTCTGACCGTCGCCATCGAGCGTGGCCAGCCACTGGCCCCGAGCGGCGAGCGCCGCATGGTAGAGCGATGTGCTCTGCCCCAGCGAACGCTCATGGCGCAGGATACGCAACGTGCTCAGGCCGCTGTGCCGGGTTTGCTGCAGTTCCTGCAAGGAGGCATCAGTACTGCCATCGTCCACGACGATGATTTCATACGCCTCATCGATCAGTGCGATACGGATTTCTTCGAGCAGTGATTTGAGATTGCTCGCCTCGTTCTTTGCCGGAATCAGAACGGATACAAATATGTCTTGGCTCATAGAGGCCCCTATTACCCTGGATTTTCATGATCAAGGGCCAACATTTCATCTCTGATAAAAGTGGCGATACCACTTCACAAATTCCGCGACGCCAACCTCAACCGTCACGTGTGGACGGAAATCGATCCACTGCGCCAATGCCGACACATCCGCCCAGGTCTTGACCACATCGCCAGCCTGCAGCGGCAGGAAATTGCGTCGGGCTTCCTTATCCAATGCCGACTCCAGACACTCGACGAAATCCAGCAGCGCCACCGGCGAGCCTCGCCCGATGTTGAACACTCGGTGGGCGCCATCGCCAGGTCCGTCCGATAACGGCGGTCTTGGGCGCAGGCGCGCAATGCTTTCAACGATGTCGTCGATGTAGGTGAAGTCGCGCGACATCTGGCCTTGGTTGTAGAGATCAATCGGCCTGCCGTTGAGGATCGCTTCGGTAAACCTGAACAACGCCATGTCGGGGCGCCCCCAAGGTCCGTAAACGGTAAAAAAACGCAGGCCGCTGGCCTTCAGTCCATACAGATGGCAGTAGCTGTGGGCCATCAGCTCATTGGCACGCTTACTGGCGGCATACAACGAAACCGGATGATCGACTGGGTCTTCGACGCTGAACGGCATTTTGCTGTTGGTGCCGTACACCGAACTGCTCGATGCATAAATCAGATGTTCGGGGCGATGGTGTCGGCAGGCTTCCAACACATTCAGAAAGCCCACCAGGTTCGATTGCGCATACACGTCCGGGTTGTCCAACGAGTAGCGAACGCCCGCCTGGGCAGCCAGATGGATAACCTCTGTGAAGCCGTGATCCTTGAACAATGCCATCAAGGCCGATTTGTCGATGATATCCAGTGCCTGAAAATGAAAGCCCGCCAAGGGCTTCAACGCCTTGAGCCGTGCGTGTTTGAGTTCCACGCTGTAGTAGTCGTTGAGATTATCGATACCGACCACCTCAAAACCTTCCTGACACAAGCGCTTGACCGTGTGATACCCGATGAAACCGGCGGCGCCGGTGACCAGTACGGTCATAGCGGGCGCGCGCCGATCAGCGCATTATTGCGGGTCGATACCCACGTCAGCTTCATGCCTTGCTCCACTGCACAATTAATAAGGCCGGTGACGTCGTCGATGGGGATTTTCGCCGTACCCGTGATGAACCGCAGTCATCTGCAGCCCTGCATACGGTGCACGTCTGATGGTTAAGAAGACGTAACAGGTTGATTTAAGTTTTGTGACCATTGCCAAGGTGCGGCGACGAATTCAGTTGCCATTGGCACACGTCAAACTAAAGTGCATGCCAGCAGGAGAAAATCATGAAACCGGGAAGGAATGCAGAATCATGAGCACTGAGCAAGAAACGACCTTCGACGAGCCGCGGCTCAACAGCACCGAAATCCGCATTCTGGGTTCGCTGATCGAAAAACAGGCCACCAGCCCGGAAACCTATCCGCTGACCCTCAATGCGCTGATGATTGCCTGCAACCAGAAAACCAGCCGCGAACCCGTGATGAACCTCACCCAGGGTCAGGTCGGCCAAAGCCTGCGTGCCCTCGAAGGTCGCGGCTTTACCAAACTGGTGATGGGCAGTCGGGCGGATCGCTGGGAACACAAAGTCGACAAGGCACTGGAACTGGTGCCGGCTCAAGTCATTCTTGCGGGGCTGCTGTTTCTGCGCGGGCCACAAACGGTCAATGAACTGCTGACCCGCAGCGGCCGCATGCATGACTTCGAAGATGCCGAACAGGTGGTGCATCAACTGGAACGCTTGATCGCTCGCGGTCTGGCGCTGTTGATTACGCGCCAGGCCGGTCAGCGTGAAGATCGCTACATGCACACCTTGGGCGACCCGGCGGACATCGAAGTGATCCTGGCGGCACGGCAGAACCCGTCCGAGCGTGGCGCGGGTGGCGGCGTATCGGTTGAGCGGATCGAAGAGCTTGAGGCGCGAATTGCGGCGCTGGAAGAGCGTCTGGCCCGCCTCGAATAACCCTGCGCTACTCGCCGTCCCGCATACTTGCCGGAATCCGGGTACTCGCAAATCTCAGGTGATTGCTGGGTGCTGACCGCCAGGTAGCGCAGCTCAGCGTTGCTGATGTTGATGATCTGGTGCGCGGTTTCGGTTCTGCGCACCGGGATAGCCAAGGCCACTGCGGGCAAATTCCACGGCGTTGTGAAACTGCTCATCGGTTGGCCGCACGCCGGTGTACAGCACGAACTGCTCCAACGCCTGGATTGCGATCACTTCCAACCCGGTGATCACTCGCTTGCCTTGAGCACGAGCGCGCATAATCAACGGTGTTTCCGAAGGGACTGCCACTACATCGAAGACAATCTCGGCAGCAGCGATGGTTTCAACATCGAACGCCAGTTGATCAGCCTCGGGGCCGGACATGCCAATCGGTGTGACGTTGATCAGCATCTGCGGTCGCTCCGCGCCCAGCTCCGCTTGCCATCGATAGCCCAGGGATTGGGCCAACGCCCGTCCGGTACGCTCGTTACGGGCGACGATCAGGCCATTTTTGTAGCCACCATCGCGCAAGGCGCTGGCCACAGCCTTGGCCATGCCACCGCTGCCGCGCAGGGCAAAGGTCAATTCCTTCGGCACCTGGTGGGTGTCAAGCAACCGGGCGATCGCGATGTAATCGGTGTTGTAAGCCTTGAGGTGGCCGTTAGTGTTAACGATCGTGTTGATCGATTGAATGGCCGCAGCGGAGGCATCCAGCTCGTCGACCAGGGCAATACAGGCCTCCTTGAACGGCATCGACACACCGCAACCGCGAATCCCCAAGGCACGAATGCCAACAACGGCGCCTGACAGATCCAGACTGCTGAAGGCCTTGTAGTAAAAATTCAGGTCCAGTTGCTCATACAGATGATTGTGAAACCTCAGGCCAAAATTCCCGGGGCGTGCCGAAAGCGACATGCACAGCTGGGTGTCTCTGTTGGGGTTCATCTGCATGAAAAATCTCCTTGAATAGCACTTTCAGATGGACTGAATTAGCCGACCCATCGGGTCTGATCGATCATAACGGCGTGTCTGCACGCGGCCTCACTGGACCATAAAGACGCTAATACAGACCTTACACAAAATTTACCCAACGGCTGTGCTGATTTTGAAAAAAACGCGGTCTTAGAAGTATCCCCGCGACAATCCTTGGGTCTATTGCAGACACAAGCGCCGGGGCGAAGAACCGAGGAACTATCATGATCCGTAAAATCTCCACAGCAGCCTTGCTGATCGGTGCTCTTGCTATCGCAGGGCAGGCAGAGGCTCGCGGCGGTCACGGCGGTCACGGTTGGGAAGGGCCGGCGGTATTTGGCGCGATCGTTGGCACGGCCATCGTCGGTTCGGCCATCATCAACAGCAACCGGCCCGTCTATGTACAACAACCGGTTTACGTGCAACCGCCACCGGTTTATTACCAGCCGGCACCGGTCTATGTGCAACAACCGGTCTATTACGGCCCGCCACCGGTTTACTACGGCCCGCCACGTGTTTACTACGGGCCTTCGCGCGGTGACTACCGCCCTCACCACGGTTATGGCCGCTGGTAACGCAATCATCAGGCCCCGCCTCAACAGCGGGGTCTTTTTTGTGACCATCCGTCGGCAGAGGTCTGGATAAATCTTGCCAAGGTCGCTGTCGGGACAGTCTTTGCGGTGCAAGTTGGCAAGATTGACTCGCCATCCTTACCCCGCGCCGGGAAAACGGTCATATTTATGTCATGTCAGGTCCGCAATCTTGGATCTGTCCGTTAACAACAGGTTGATAAAAACAAGGACGACCTCATGCCCACGCAAAACCCGCACCGCATTGTCGGCTTGTGCACTTCCAGCAAGGTGTACAACGCACTGACCGAACTCAAACACCTGGAAGGCCATCGCAGTGCTAAGTTTCTTTCGCTGCTGGCAGAAAACCTGGTGCGAAAAGGCCTGATCAACGAGCAGGAAGTGGTTCACATGCTGGATCTGGTGGTCGACTGAAGCGAAGCCTCATTGGTATCAATGACGACTATCGAAAGCGTTGATTGTTCGTTCAAGCGTCCGGTCCGTAAGGTGGCTCCACAGATTGATGGAGGTACTTATGTCCCAGGTTCAGATCATGTCCGTTATCGGCAGTGCCGTTCCCGCACCGCTCAGAGAGCTAGGATTGCTCGCCTGTTGGTACCTGGTGCAAGACGGCGAACCGATCAGTGGTCCACTCACCTCGCTGCCAGTCGCCCAGGCACTGTCGCGACGTATTGGCCAAAGCCAAATCAGCGCTTAAGGCAGCTGCGCCCGTGGCTTGGTTTCGATGAAGATGGCCCAGCTTGACATAAACAGCGCGGCGATCAGCGGCCCGATCACAAAGCCATTGAGGCCGAAGATCGCCAGACCGCCCAGGGTCGAGATCAGGATCAGATAGTCCGGCATATTGGTATCCTTGCCCACCAGGATCGGGCGCAGCACGTTATCCACCAGGCCGATCACAAAAACCCCGAACAGCCCCAGCACCACGCCCTGCCAGATCGCCCCCGGTAAACAGGAAAAACGCCGCCACCGGCGCCCAGACGATCCCCGCCCCCACCGCGGGCAACAGCGACAGAAATGCCATCAGCACCGCCCAGAGCAACGCGCTCGGAATATCCAGAAACCAGAAAATCAAACCGCCCAATGCGCCCTGTGTGATGGCCACCAGCAGGTTGCCCTTCACTGTCGCCCGTAGCACGCGATTGAACTTGAGTTGCAAACGACGTTTCTGGTGTTCCTGCAGCGGCACCGCAGCGCGAACTTTGCGAGCCAGTTCGGCGCCGTCCCGCAGAAAGAAGAACAGCAGGTAGAGCATGATGAAAAAGCTCACCAAAACATCGAACGTGCCCTGACCGAAACTGAAAACCTGCGTGGCGATAAACTCATTGCCTGTCACCGCACTCTTGATGATTTTCTCTCGCAGCCCGTCCAGCTCGCCGACCCCGAACCGGTTGAGCAAGTGTTGGAAGTACGGCGGCAGGCTGTGTTTGAACTGCGTCACATACCCGGCGATGTCCAATTCACCGCTTTCAATGCTCTTGTACAGCGCCGCCCCTTCCTGGACCAGCAAGATACCGAGGACGATCACCGGCAGAATCGCGATCACCAGGCAGATGCTCAGAGTGAGCAGCGAGGTCAGGTTGCGCTCCCAACTGAACTTCAGTTGCAGTCGTCGCTGCAGGGGTGCGAAGAGGCTGCTGAGGATCACCGCCCAGAACACCGCGCCATAAAACGGCAGCAAAATCCAGATGAACGCGGCGGTAACCAGCCCCAGCAAGATCACCAGTGATTTGTTTTGAATTGTCTCTTCGTTCATGTCCGATCCATGTCAGTCCGCTAGGACACAATGTCGCGTCCTGATGCTTAGTCCGCCACAGCTCGCGCGAGTGCCATCCGTTTGCTCATCAAGCATAGATCCAGATCAATGCACCCTTGGGGCAAGCCACTTACTCTCGGCGGCTTTTGTGACCGACTCTGCCATGACTCTCTTGCCTCCAGAACTGCTCGCCCCTGCCGGCACCCTGAAAAACATGCGATATGCCTTCGCCTACGGCGCCGACGCGGTGTACGCCGGTCAACCGCGCTACAGCCTGCGGGTGCGCAATAACGAATTCGATCACGCCAATCTGGCCCTCGGCATTCACGAGGCCCAGGCTCAGGGCAAGCGCTTCTATGTGGTGGTAAACATCGCCCCGCACAACGCCAAACTGAAAACCTTCCTCAAAGACCTGGCGCCGGTAATTGCCATGGCGCCGGACGCACTGATCATGTCCGATCCGGGCTTGATCATGCTGGTCCGCCGGCATTATCCGCAGATGCCGATTCACCTTTCGGTACAGGCCAACACGGTGAACTGGGCCAGTGTCGAGTTCTGGCAACAACAAGGCTTGAGCCGGATCATCCTGTCGCGGGAACTGTCCCTGGAAGAAATCGCCGAAATCCGCGAGCAGGTCCCGGCGATGGAGCTGGAGGTGTTCGTCCACGGCGCCTTGTGCATGGCCTACTCCGGTCGCTGCCTGCTGTCCGGGTACATGAACAAGCGCGACGCCAATCAGGGCAGTTGCACCAACGCCTGTCGCTGGAAGTACTCGGCGCAGCCAGCCACGGAGAACCAGCTTGGCGACATCGTACACACGTTCCAGCCCGAACCAACCTTGGGCATTGGCGCCCCGACCGATCAGGTGTTCCTGTTGCAGGAAGCCAATCGGCCCGACGAACTGATGCCGGCTTTCGAAGACGAACACGGCACTTACATCATGAACGCCAAGGACCTGCGCGCAGTCCAGCATGTCGAACGCCTGACGCAGATGGGCGTGCACTCATTGAAAATCGAGGGCCGGACCAAATCCCACTTTTACTGCGCGCGGACCACTCAAGTTTATCGCCGGGCGATCGACGACGCGGTGGCCGGTCGCGAGTTCGACCGCAGGCTGATGACGGATCTGGAATCCCTCGCTCAGCGCGGCTACACCGAAGGTTTCCTGCGCCGACATGTGCATGATGAATACCAGAACTACCAGCACGGCAGTTCGGTGTCGGAGCGGCAGCAGTTTGTCGGTGAGCTGACCGGCGAGCGGCGTGACCGGATGGCGGAAATCAAGGTGAAGAATCGATTTGGCCTGGGCGACCACTTGGAACTGATGACGCCCAAGGGCAACTTGCAGTTCGACTTGCAGCAACTGCAAAACGCCAAAGGCGAACCGATCGAGGTGGCGCCGGGGGATGGGCACACCGTGTACCTGCCGATTTCAGATGCGGTGGATTTGCGGTTTGGGTTATTGATGCGGGATGTGGGGGTATGTTGAATCCAGCCTGAAGGCCTGATCCGGGCCTGTCGTACACAAAAAACCGGCGCAATGGCCGGGTTCTGTTTATCGCCGGTCATCGGACAGCGGTGTTGGGCGCTCGATAACACAGGTGGCGGCGCCGTGGCGGGCTTCCACGAGACCGGACGCCTGCAATGTCGAGATCGCCTCGCGCACCACCGTGCGCCTGAGCAATCGTGTTCTCGGACGGCATGGGTCAGCTTGGCGACCCGGTCATGGGCCAGGTTGTGGGTGTGCTTGCGAGCAGGCGCGTCGAGGTCTTCTTGCATGGCGATTATCCGAAAGCAGGGCTACCGGAATCGTAGCGCTCATCAACATCGCAGCGCCCAAGCACACCCCGCAAAAAAATCAGAGGGAGATAACCCAGTGAATACATCCATACCCGTGATGAATTCCTGCTGGCCGATCCCTCAGGCCGAGGTTGCTCAACTTGAGTGGCGCTCAAGGGCGTTTTTCACCCGCACCCTCGTGATCCTCAAAGGCAACGCCGGTCACACCGGCGTCGGCGAAGTACCGGCTGCATGCGGCTTCTAGCAGCCAACCTTTGAATACCGTCATCGCCGACGTTTCGGGACGAGACTGCAATCGGGTCAACCAGTAACTGCCGGTGGTGATCCCGATAGCGAACGGTTGCTCGATTGCACCCGCCGTCAGTTGCCGGCCAAACATCAGCGCCGGCGCCAATGCAACGCCCGCCCCTTGCAGCGCCGCCTCCATCATCGCCAGCGACGAATCGAAGACGATGCTTCGAGGCGGTGCTGTGTGGGTCGACAGGCCGGTAGCCTGAAACCATTCGGGCCACTCGTCCGCGCGATAAGAACGCAACAGCGTCTGTTGCAACAAGTCTGTCGGTGTTTTCAGTTGCCGGGCAATCTCGGGAACACACAACACCGACAGCGGCGCCTCGATCAACCGCACGGCTTCAATGCCATGCCACGCCCCGGCCCCAAATCGTATGGCGTAATCCAGCCCTTCGGCGGCCACGTCCACGCGGTTGTTGTTGGTCGACAGGCGCAAATCTATGAACGGATGTTTCGCCTGGAAGTCCGTCAACCGTGGCAACAACCAGCCTACCGCGAACGTCCCCACCGCGCCGACCGTCAATACCTCGCGAAAATGTCCGCCCTCGAATCGCTCAAGGGTGTGCGCAATTCGGTCGAAGGACTCGCGCAACACCGGCAGCAGGGTTTCGCCCTCGTTGGTCAGCATAAGCCCGCGGGGCAAGCGCTTGAACAGGGTCACGCCAAGTTGAGACTCAAGGCTCTTGACCTGATGGCTCACCGCCGCCTGAGTGACACACAACTCAACGGCCGCCCGGGTGAAACTCAAGTGCCGGGCAGAGGCCTCGAAGGCGCGCAATGCATTGAGCGGTAATTGAGGCCTGATCATGCCCACTCCCAAATTTTTCTAATGGCTCGTCCGAAATATCATCGGTTGTCGAACCTCGGCAGACTGCATAGATTTTGCTCGCCCATCAGCCATCCGGACTGAAAAACCGCTCGGAGTGTAGCGGCTAATACCCTTGAACCTCATGGAAAGTAACTCAATCATGCATAACAAACTCGCGTCCTATAGCGCTTTCGCACTGTTGCTCAGCGCCGGTCATTGCGTTGCTGATGATCGCATCGAAGCCATCGTGAAGGCCGCCGTCGAACCGGTGATGCAGCAACAGCAGATACCCGGTGTTGCGGTCGCCATCACCGTCAACGGCCAACCACATAACTTTTACTACGGCGTGGCCTCCAAGGAAACCGGCAAAGCCGTCACCGAAGACACCCTGTTCGAGATCGGTTCGGTGAGCAAAACCTTCACCGCCACCCTCGCTGCCTACGCTCAGGCCACCGGCAAACTGTCCCTGTCGGACAAGGCCAGCAGCGTGCTGCCGGGTCTGCGTGGCAGCGCGTTCGATAACATCAGCGTGCTGCAACTGGGCACCTACAGCGCCGGTGGCCTGCCCCTGCAATTCCCCGACGATGCCGATGCACCGGACAAGATGCTCGGCTATTTCCAGCAGTGGAAACCGACCTATGCCGCCGGCACCCATCGGCAGTATTCGAACCCGAGCCTTGGGTTGTTCGGGTATCTGGCAGCCAAAAGCATGGGCCAGCCGTTTGATGAATTGATGGAAAAGACCCTGCTGCCGAAACTCGGACTCAAGCACACCTACCTCAACGTGCCGCAGGCTCAGATGGGACGTTATGCTCAGGGTTACAACAAGGATGACAAGCCTGTACGGGCGGGGCCGGGGGCACTGGATTCGGAGGCATATGGCGTGAAAACCAGCGCTGCGGACCTGCTTCGCTATGTTGAAGCGAACATGAAGCCGGCGACACTGGAAAAACCATTGCAACAGGCAATGGCCACCACTCATATCGGCTATTACAAGGTAGGAGAGATGACGCAGGGATTGGGTTGGGAGTCCTACAACTATCCGGTCAGCCTCGACACATTGCTGGCCGGTAACTCGACGCAAATGGCAATGGCGGCTCACGAAGTCCAGTGGCTGACCCCGCCGCGACCTCAACCGGAAAACGTGCTGTTCAACAAAACCGGCTCAACGAGCGGCTTCGGTGCTTACGTGGCCTACGTTCCGTCGAAAGACATCGGCATTGTGATCCTGGCCAACAAAAACTATCCGATCCCTGAGCGGGTCAAAGTGGCTCATACGATATTGACCGCACTGGCTCAGTAGCCGAGAAACGCGACTGCTCGTAGCCGCTGCCGAGCCTGAGAGGCGGCTAAAAAGTGTGGGTTTAATCATCTGGCATTTCAGGCGGTTTGGCAGGCTTCGCCGGTTTGCCAGGTTTTGCTCCCTTGGCACCTTTGGCTGGTGCAACGTCAGTGACCGGCGGCGGTGTCGGCACCGTGACTTCTTGCTCTGTCGCTGGCAATTGGTCGACGGTGGCGAAAATTTCCTTCAGCTCAATCGGACCCGATTGTTCAAGTTTCTTTTCCCCATCCTTGCCCACCAGGATGACTTTGCTTTTCGCGCCGGCACCCAACTTGAGCGAGCGGATCAGTGCCGCCGTGTCTTGCGGCCCCAAGTCTTTGCCCTCGCGCTGCCCCATCAAATTGAGCACGGTATACAGCACCATGTTCCGCTCGGTGAAACCCTTGCGATTGGCCGGATCATCCAGCGACTTTTTCAGGCTGACCCACGTGGGATCGACCGTACTTGGAGCAATAACAATCAGGGGCCGGGACCTGCCTTTGTCTATGTCCAGCGGTGAGCCGTCATCGGCAGCGAACAAGGGGCCGGCAAACGCCAGCAGAGTAGTCAGGGTCAATGACCTGATGAGCATGCGCATCTCCTTTTGATATCCACGCTCTAATGATTGCGCATCGCGGCGTTCGTTCCGGGTGTTGCACCGCAATTGTGCCTCGCCTTGCCCCAAGCTTAGGTCAGGGCGGTCATTGCGCAACAGGCTGAGCTAATCTCATCGCTCAATAACAACGCGCTGATCCGCCGTGAGGACCTCTGTACCCTTGGGCCTTCGCCCGCCTACAAGCCCGCCCCCAACGCCGGAATGGAAAAGGTGAACACGCTGCCAATCCCCGGCGCGCTCTCGGCCCAAAGCTCTCCGCCATGGGCCTGCACGATTCTGCGGCAGATGTACAAACCCAGTCCGCTGCCGTTGGGATTTCCGTCACGGACCGACCAGTAGCGCTCGAAAATGTGCGGCAAATGCACGGCGTGGATACCGCCGCCATTGTCGCGTACCGAGATCAGCACCTTGCCGTCTACCTGGCGGGCGCTGAGGTCGATACGTCCGCCCGAGGGGGTAAATTTAATCGCGTTGCCCAACAGGTTCGACAGCACCTGGAACAACCGCTGGGGATCAGCGTCGATGCTCAACCCTTCAGAACTGCTGCAGTTTAGTTCGATGTTTTTGTGGGACGTGAGGGTCACCAGTAACCCACAGGCCTCTTGAAGCAAGTTGACCACATCCAGCGGCTTGCACGTGAGTGAGCACTTGCCTGCATCAAGTTTTGACTTGTCCAGCAAATCGGCAATCAGGGTGTTCATCCTTGCGGTGGCTTCCTCCACGGTGCCCAGGGCCGCGCTCAGGCGCACGGTATGCTTGCCTTCGTCCTTGGCGACCAGGCGCTGCATCATTCCGCATTGCATGATGATAATGGTCATGGGATTGCGCAGGTCATGGGACACCACTGCCACCAACTCATCACGCTCCCGGACCGCTTCATGTTCGCGGAACACCTGACGGGCGAGGTCGTTTTCGATGGCACTGCGGCGCAGTTCTCTGACCGCATAAGCATCCGCCGTGCTCCATTCACGCGCCCGGCCCTCCACTTGCTGTTCCCACAGATCAAAAGAGGTACGCGGTTGCAAACGGTTGTCGGTCCCGGCACTGAAATGCTCATCGGGGTTGCCGCTCCACTTCATGCTGGAGCGCAGTTGCGGGCGGAACCACAGAACGCCGTTGTCCACCGGTTTGGGCAGTACGAAAGCCAGCAGACCACTGGCCACGTCACTGTAGAGCGCGCTGGCACCGTGCAAGCCTTGCAGGTGGTCGGTCAACAGTGGCTCGCCGCTTTCCAGGCATTGCTCGCGCACCCACAGGTAAAGGGCGCGTACCTGCTCATCCGTCGGACACTCACCGACCAGTTGCAACTGGTCTTCGATCAATACGGCGACGCCACTGGCTCCGGTCAGGTCCTGCAATTGCGCCGGGTGGTTGAGCAGCCCCTCCAGCACATCGCTGTCAGCCAGGCGCATCGCGGCGGTCAGTTCAGTGATCAGTCGGGATTTCTGTTCACGCTGACGCTGTTCGTCCCGGGTTTGCAGGGCCGTGATCTGCACACTGAGCAACTGGGCGATTGCGGCACACATCGTGCGCACCGAGTGACTGACCCGCAACGGTTCAGGATGGGCGCACGTGATCAGCCCCCAAAGCTGTTCGTTCTCCAGCAGTGACAGGCTCATTGAGGCTCGCACGCCCATGTTTTCCAGGTACTGGCAATGCACTGGCGACACGCTGCGCAGGACCGAAAACCCCAGATCCAGAGGCTGCCCGGTGTCAGGGCGCAACACCGGAAGAATCGGCACCGGCACATAACGGGCATCCGGGATCACCCGGATCCAGTTCAGGCGATACAGCTCACGCGCCTGCACCGGAATGTCCGAGGCGGGGAAACATTGTCCAAGGTAACCAGGCAGAACACCGCCCAGCGCCTCGCTGATGACTTGCCCATGCCCCGCCGGCTGGAAACGATAAATCATCACCCGGTCGAAGCCGGTCAAGCGGCGGATCTCATCGACACTGACGGTGTACAAGTCCTCCAGCGTACTGGCTGCCTGCATCCGTCGCAGGGCCCGAAGCAGGATGCCGGTGTTGTCCGGCGCAGGGTCATGCACCGGCTCCAGCTCAAGAATAATCACACCGTCACGTCGGTTGAGCGATCCGTTGAACCGCTGCCCCCCTATCTCCAGCAACAGCGGATTGGCGTCCTCCAGATCATTCAACAACAGCGCCTGACGAACCTGCTCTGTCGCCGTAGCACCCGACAGCATCGTCAACGGTTGCTGCAATAAAGCCGCCGCCGTCTGACCGAGCCACTCAGCACAATTGCGGCTGATCTGCTGAATGATCAACTCAGGCTCACTCAGGGTCAGCAGAACGCCATGGGGCTGGATCGAACCCGGAATCCGGATCGCTTCGCTGGCGCATTCGGCGAGCGCGGCGTCGAGTTGCTCATCATTGAGGCGGTTCATACCAATACCTCGCAGTGCTCGAGCCAACCTTCGAAGGCCTCGAAAGTCGCTTGGGCCGCAACCACCGACTCCGCTCGCTCAACGGGATCACACACCTCATACAGGCACGCCAGGAAACCGTGCCACATCAGCAAAGTCGACGTGCCGTACACCGCAAAAAACCGGCCACCCTTGTGTTCATCGACACCGAGGCGCGAGTACAGGCCGTTGGACAGCGATTGCCCACCCAGCGTCGCGCCTTCCAGGACGTACAACACACCCAGCACATTGGCAATGGAGCGGAGCTGAAGGGGGAACGGGCAGAGAGGGATGGCATCGATCGCGGCAGCGTCCAGACCCAAGGCATACAGATCGGCTTCAAGCGACGGGGTTTTGCTACGCATCAGCCAGTCCAGACCGGGAATGGTCATCGCCACCTGAAACAGCAGGTTTTCCAGCGGCCGATAAAAACCGTAGTAAGCCTCGATCAGGCGGGTGTAGAGCAATAAATCGGTGGTGAAAAACGGAATGCGTTTTTCCAGCACCCGATGCTGCCGGGTCGTGGCGGTGCGCAGCTCACTGAGAATCAGCGGCAAGCTTTTGGGCGGAGCGGTCACGACAGTGTGTCGAAGCAGTACCCGGCTTCACGGCTTTGATATTCGGAGATTAACGTGGACACCTGCCACCTCTTGTCGATCACGGGGAATGCCGACAGGTCATTCAAGGTGAATGAACGCAGGCTTTGCACCGTAGCACCTATGCGGTGCAGGAGGTGGTTTGTTTCTGGGACAGGCGGAATCAGAACGCCAGTTTGTACCCGATCAGCACCAGCATCGTGGCCAGGCAAGGTCGCAGCACCTCATCGGAGATGCGGCCCGTCAGGTGACTGCCCAGGTAAATCCCCGGCAGCGAACCTATCAGCAAAAAACCCAGCACGTGCCAATCCATGTTGCCCATGCTCGCATGGCCGAGACCGGCTACCAGGGTCAGCGGGACCGCGTGCGCGATTTCCGTGCCCACCAGGCGGCGAGTAGGCAGCAGCGGATAGAGAATGAACAACGCGACGGTGCCCAGGGCACCAGCGCCGATGGAGGTCAGGGCAACCATGGTGCCGAGAACCAGACCAGTGATCACGGTCAGTGCATTCAAGCGGTTGCCGCTGGGGTTGTAATGACCGCCCGCGCGTTTGTGAGCGAAATCGAGCAGGCGTTTTTTGAAGAAAATCGCCAGCGCCGTGGCAAACAGGACAAAGCCCAAGGCCTGTTTGATGACCGCGTTCATCGCCTCGGGCGATGTTTGCAAGGTGCTCAGGAACCACAGCGTCAGCACCACCGCCGGCACACTGCCGAGAGTCAACCAACCGGTAATTGCCCAGTCGATGTTCTTGTTCTTTCTATGAACCAGCACGCCACTGGACTTGGTAATCGCCGCGTACAGCAAATCCGTCCCCACTGCGGTGGCCGGGTTGACACCGAACCACAACAGAATGGGGGTCATCAAGGAGCCGCCACCTACCCCAGTCATCCCGACAATAAAGCCGACTACCAGACCTGCAACGACTAAACCGAAATTACCGAATTCCATTAACACGCCCACAAAAAACGCATGAAAAATCTGCCCCGCAGCATAGCGATTTTTCTTATAACCAGTTATATCGATGCGATCTATCTTTATGCACTTCCTTGCTTACTGAACCGGCAAGAAATTCAAAAACAGCAAACTCTGCGCGTAGTTCAAACCAATCCGTCGGTAGCGCTCGTCCAGCATCTGCGTCAGCAGGTCTAGCCGCGCGACGATCTTGCCGAACTCCACGGCAAAACTCAGGTTGCTGCCCTCCTCCGAGATTTCGTTGGAGAACAGTAAAGGCTCGCCGTTCTTGTTTTGCCGCTGGCTGAGTATCCAGGTGGCTTTCTCGATATTGCGGGCAGCGTTGCTGACGAACGTCGGATTGATCGCATCCGTCATGTAGAACTCAAGCCGATTGCCGTGGGCGGTGACGAGCATGCTGCCGATGGCATAGATGAAGGCACCGACGCGGTCGCCGAGAAATTCCGGGCTCATCGCATACCTCAGCGCGGCCAGGTCTTTTTTGCCACCCAGGGTCGGCAGCGGCTGTTGCTGTTCGATGGCCATGCGTACTTGCTTGCCAGCGATACGTGCATCGAGGAAGCCGGATTTTTTCAGCTCATCGGGGTTGCGCAGGTAAAGCTTGTGCATCAGCAGGTAGAGGCTGTCGAGGTTGCCACGCATCGCCAGGGTCGCCATGCGGTCGACACTGGTCTGGAGAAATTCCTGGGGTCTGCCTTCGCGGAACTGGCTGACGATGTCGCGGCCCTGTTGCTGACTGCACCCAGAGGCGGCGAGCATCGACAAGCAGGCCAACAGCAGGCAATGGCGGCGGATTGGCGGGGGGATGAAGGGTAAAACTCGAGCCATGGGTTATTGAACTTGTGCATGGGCCGACGGAGGGGATTCGCCGCAGGCTGGCCAAGGATAGAGCAGTGATTCCTGAAAAAGTGCAGTGCCGACGGTCCGTAAGCATCAGCAGCCGTTAAGAGGTCCCTCACATTAATGCGATTGTCGAAGCGTTCGATGGTCACACCGAAGTACACCGTGCCGCGTTGATAGACCTGCACATCGACGGAACCACCGGGCTATTCTGCTGCCCACTGAAGTATCGATCGAAACTCAGAAAGGAGGTTTGAATGCGTACCCTCGAACTGGCCGGCGTCAATGTACCGGTCATCGGCCAAGGCACCTGGCGCATGGGCGAGGACCCTTCCCGCCACACCCAGGAAGTGGCGGCATTGCGCCAGGGCATCGAATTGGGCATGACCCTCATCGACACCGCTGAAATGTACGGCGAGGGCGGCGCCGAGGAAGTGGTCGGTGAAGCCATCATCGGCAGACGTGACGAAGTGTTTCTGGTCAGCAAGGTTTACCCGCACAACGCCAGCCGCAAAGGCATCCCCCAAGCGTGCGAACGCAGTCTGCGGAGGCTGAATACCGATTACATCGATCTCTACCTGCTGCATTGGCGCGGCCAGCACCCCCTCGAAGAAACAGTCGAAGCCTTCGAGCGCCTGCGCGAAGACGGCAGGATAGGTCGCTGGGGCGTGTCCAATTTTGATGTCGACGACCTCCAGGAACTGGCCTCACCCGCCTGTGCCACCAATCAAGTGCTCTACAACCTGGATGAACGCGGCATCGAGTTTGATCTGTTGCCCTGGAGCCACCAGCATCAAATGCCGGTCATGGCCTACTGTCCGATCGGCCAGGGTGGGCCTATGCTGAACCATACAACGCTCAAGCAAATAGCCGCTCGTCACCGTGTGACGCCGGCCCAGGTAGCGCTGGCATGGATGCTGCGCAAGGAAGGCGTGATCGCCATCCCCAAAGCGGTCCGACCCGAGCACGTGCAGCTCAACGCGCAAGCGGCACAATTGCAACTGGACGCTGAGGATCTTGAGGCGCTGGACCAGGCGTTTCGCGCGCCACAACGCAAACAGCGGTTGGCCATGGTCTGAGCCATCGCAGTCTGTCAGAGGGCTTCGGCATGAGAAGCACTGATCAGGACGATTCCTTTAATCTGCAACGCTTTATCCTGGCACAGGACCCGGTGTTCAAACGGGTCCAGACCGAGCTGAATGCCGGGCACAAGCGCAGTCACTGGATGTGGTTCATCTTTCCGCAGTTCGCAGGGTTGGGCGGCAGCGAGATGTCCCGCCACTTTTCCATTCGTTCCAAAGACGAAGCTGCGGCGTACTTCAATCATCCATTGCTGGGCTCACGGTTGCGCACCTGCACACAAATGGTGCTGAACATCGAAAAAAGCTCGATTGCCGGTATATTCGGCCATCCCGACGATCTCAAATTTCACTCTTCCATGACGCTGTTCGCCCAGGTTGCCGGCGCTGACAGCGACTTTCATCAAGCACTTGACCAGTATTTCCACGGCATCCTGGATGACTGGACGTTGTTGCTGCTCGATTCAAAACAGGCCCAACTGCCCACCAATCAAGGTTGAAAAGTCGTCGTCCACGAAGGGCAGAATGGCGTCCGCCACCGGTTGCAGTTGGCGGGTGACGTAGTGGTCGTAGTCGATGGGCGCGCTGCGGATTTCCAACGGTTCGGGCCCGGCAACGGTCATCACGTAACTGATCCAGCCACCGTTCTGGTATTGCCGCGGACGGCCCTGCCGGTCGTTGTACTCATCGGCAATCCGCGCGGCCCGCACGTGGGGCGGCACGTTGCGCTGATAGTCATCAAGGGTGCGACGCAGGCGCTTGCGGTAGATCAGGCGATCATCGAACTCCCCCGCCAACGTCGTGCGCACGTAGTCGCGCACATAATCCTGATAGGGTTTGCGTTTGAAGATGCGCACGTACAGCTCCTGCTGGAATTGCCGGGCCAGCGGCGACCAGTCGGTGCGCACGGTTTCCAGACCTTTGTAGACCATTTCATCAGTGCCATCGGCGCGGGTCACAAGCCCGGCATAGCGCTTCTTGCTGCCCTCCTCCGCGCCACGAATGGTCGGCATCAGAAAGCGTTTGTAGTGGGTTTCGAACTGCAATTCCAACGCACTTTCCAGACCGTATTCCTGCTGCACATGCTCGCGCCACCACTGGTTGACGTGATCCACCAGCGCGCCGCCGATCTGTGCGGCTTCTTGTTGACCATGAGCACGGCGCAGCCAGACGAAGGTCGAGTCGGTGTCGCCATAAATCACCGTGTGGCCCTGGGCTTCGATCAACTGTCGCGTACGCTGCATGATCTCGTGACCGCGCAGCGTGATGGACGACGCCAGGCGTGTGTCGAAGAAACGGCAACCGCTGGAGCCGAGCACACCGTAAAAGGCGTTCATGATGATTTTCAAGGCCTGGGACAGCGGCGCATTGTGTTCGCGCTTGGCGGTTTCGCGACCTTCGGCGACCCGAGCGACAATGGCCGGCAAACAATGCCGGGTTCTGGAAAAACGTGCACCGCGAAAGCCTGGCACCGACTCGCTGTCATCGGGATGTTTAAGCCCCTCGATCAAGCCCACCGGGTCGATGAGAAAGGTACGGATAATCGATGGGTAGAGGCTTTTGTAGTCGAGCACCAGCACCGACTCGTACAGGCCCGGTTGCGAGTCCATGACAAAACCGCCGGGGCTGGCCTGCGCAGGCTTGTTCCCAAGGTTCGGCGCAACGAAACCCTGGCGGTGCATCAGCGGCATGTAAAGGTGCGTGAACGCCGCCACCGAGCCGCCGCTGCGATCCGCCGGCAAACCGGTGACGCTGGCCCGTTCCAGCAGAAAGGTCAGCAGCTCGGTCTTGGCGAAGATCCGCGTCACCAGCTCGCAGTCCTTGAGGTTGTACTTGGCCAGGGCCGGTTTGTCCTCGGCGAACATGCGGTTGATTTCGTCCATGCGCTGGTACGGATTGTCGATCGACTTGCCCTCGCCAAGCAGGGTTTGCGCGACGTTTTCCAGGCTGAACGAGGGGAAACTCCAGGTCGCCGAGCGCAGGGATTCGATGCCGTCGATGATCAGCCGGCCGGCAGCCGAGGCGAAGTAATGGTTGCGGCTACCGTGTTCACGCCATTGCATTTCTTCGCCGCCACGCCCCAGTTTCAGCGGCACCGCCAGGCGGCGGGCGTGTTCGTGGAGCACCCGCAGGTCGAATTGCACCACGTTCCAGCCGATGATCGCGTCGGGGTCATGACGGGCGAACCATTCGTTGAGTTTTTTCAGCAGCAGGGTTCGGGAATCGCAGTATTCGAGCTGGAAATCCACCTCGCTGTCGTCGCCATTGGGCGGGCCGAGCATGTAGACCTGGCGCTCGCCGCAGCCTTGCAGGGCGATGGAGTACAGCTCGCCCTGAGCCGTGGTTTCGATGTCCAGGGAGACCAGCCTGAGGCTCGGACGATAGTCGGGGTCCGGTTTCATCTGCGCATCGACCAGCAGGCCCTCGGTGTTCGGCGTGCCACTGAACCGGACCGGCGCGGTGATGAAACGCTCCATCATGTAGCGTTCCGGGGGGCGCACATCGGCTTCGAACATGTCGACGCCGGCCTTGCGCAGCGTGGTTTCCAGGCGCATCAACTGACCGTGCTGCTGGCAATACAGACCAAGTACCGGGCGGTGCTCGAAATCCAGCAACGCCAACGGCCGCAGCTCGACGTTCTTTTCGCCGCGCAGCAGCGCTTCAGCCTGCTCACGCTGGGCTGCGGGGATGAACGCCACCGACGGTTGGTAAGGCAGGCGGATCCGCTGGGGACCGGTGTCGGTCGCCAGCCAGAACTCGACTTCCGTACCGGCCGGGGTATCGCGCCAATGCCGGGTCAGGACGAAGCCCCGCTGTAAATCCACCACTGCACCCTCAAGATCTGATTCAAGGCGCAAGTCTACGCGTCATCGATGAGGCACAGCGCAGATTGATCTGACGACCCGTAACCTGTGGGTTGTATCGAGTTGCGGGCGTTTATTGACCGGGTGCATGAGGTTTTCCGAAGAAAAACCCCTGAATGACGTTTTTTGCGTGTTATCTGCCGCTTTCTGCCTTGCCCTCAGCGCCTGTGTCTACGATTCTTCAAGGACAACGAAAACACCTGAGAAACTGCCATGAAAACCGTCGCCCAACTGCTCAAGTTAAAGGCTGAACAGAATCATGAAGTCCACACCATTGCACCGCATCAAATGGTGCTGGAAGCGCTGATGGTCATGGCCGCCAAAAACGTCGGCGCATTGCCGGTCGTAAAGAATGGCGAGGTCGTCGGCATCATCAGCGAGCGTGACTATGCGCGCAAACTCGTGCTCAAGGGCCGTTCCTCCGTCGGGACACCGGTCGAAGACATCATGGTGTCGTCGGTGATCACCGTGGACACTCATCAAACCGTCGAAACCTGCATGGGCATCATGTCCGACAAACGCCTGCGCCACTTGCCGGTGGTGGAAAACGGAACATTGATCGGCTTGCTGTCGATCGGCGACCTGGTCAAGGAGGCCATCGCCGAACAGGCTGAGCTGATTCGCCAGTTGGAGCAGTACATCCGCGGCGAATAGATCAATCCGGCCAATGCCGCGCGAAGACCGGTGCCAATGTCGGGTGCCGATCGATGCGCGTAAGCCACGCGAAAAATCCGGGTCGGGCACTGCGTAAATGCTCCCGGCTACCCGCCCATCTGGAGACCACCGCCGCCAGCACATCCAGTGCCCCCGGCGTCTCATCGCCCAGATACAAATCGCCCGAAAACTGATCGGCAAACACCTCCCAACTCGTGTGCATTCGCGCACGTGCGCCGGCCACGAGGTTTTGCCTGGACGACTCATCCGCCTCGGCCAACCAGCGCTCGGGGTAATCGATGACGCCAATCGCCGAATAGCAATTGCTGACGATGTACACCAGGCCGCGAATGGCCTGATCCCGCGCCGCGGTGTTTTTCGGCAACAGGTTTGATTTGGGGAACGTGAGCCCCAGGTGAATCAGAATCGCCGCGCTCTCGGTGAGAACGCTGCCATCGGGCAATTGCAGTGTCGGGATTTGCTTGAGCGGATTAAGTTTCTCCAGCGCGTGGGTCGCCTCGGGAGAGGATTCAACGTCGATGAAGCGGTAAGGAATTTCACAAAGTTCCAGTGCCGCTTCTATCGCGGCAGCGCCGGAGTTCTGGTGTCCGTAGAGCTGGTACATATCGCGCGCTCCTGGCGAAACGAAAATAGAGTCAGCAGACGATTGGGCACGAAACACGTTCCCTGCCATTGGGCCGGGCGACACAGGTAAGATACGCCTCCCGGCGCGCACTCATGACTACCCGTCGCGGTTCAATCCCGACTGCACACTTCAAGGAAAGAACATGCGCCAACAGGATGGCGGTCTTGTCCCATTTCTTCGTCTCTACGGGTTTCTTCTGGCAGGCCAAGCCTTGAGTGGCTACTCGCCAAGTGAACACTCGTCACCGGCCAGTCTAGCCGGTGAACAGGGCCGCGGTAGCGCCATGCTCGCCTAAACGTTGATCTGAACTATCACCCTCGCGTGGGGTGCGTCACCCTTCTTATCATTGCCGTCGATGTTCACCATCACGGCAATAAAGTACTCATAAAAAAACCGCGGCGTAACATCCGCTCCATACCCAACAACTACACCCCCGGAGCTCACCATCGTGAAACGCCAAACTATCCTCAGCATCGTTTTCTCGGTTTTTGCAGTTAACGCTTTCGCCGCTACCTCTGCTCACCCGGTTGTCGCTGAAGGCGGCTCGGATCGCCTGATCGAAAGTCGCGTTGCATAAATGAATGGTTTTACCGCGCAAATCAGTGAAAAACCCGGCTTTATCCGCCGGGTTTTTTTACGCTTGTTTTTTGCGGTTGGTCACTTGCCGGCCCGCGTCATGCAACGCTGATAACGTTCATCGACCCGCTTGGCAAACCACGCCGTGGTGAGTTTGCGGGTGATTTTAGGGCTTTGCAGCACAATCCCCGGCAACACCGCACGCGGTAATGACCGACCTTCCGCTTTTTCGGCCAGGGCGAACACCCGTGCATAGAGCTGGGTATCTTCGAATTCGAAGTTTTTGCCCTCCTCCAATTGGTCCCGAAGGGTCGGATTGCGCAGGCCCAGTTGCTTGCCAAGGGTGCGCACCGCCAATTCCGTGGTGCCTGGCATGATCGAGTCGTAGCGGATCAGGTCACCGTCCAGCGCCAGCGGTATGCCCGAAGCGCGACTCACCGCGCTCTGAAACGCGGCATTACGACTGGCGTACCAACCGGCATTGAAATCGGCAAAGCGATACAGCGGTTGTGTGTAGCTCACCGGATAACCGAGCAAGTGGGCGATACCGAAGTACAGGCCACCGCGACGACTGAACACTTCATGACGGATCGAGCCGTCCACCGGGTACGGGTACGGAGACGTCTTCGCCTGTTGTTCGGCGAAATCGATGCTGACCTGCATCGGCCCACCGGTGTGCACCGGATTGAAGCCATCGAACAGCGTCCGGCCCATGGGCACCATGCCGATGAAGTCATCGAAGATCGCGCTGAGCTCTTTTTCGCTGCGTGCCGCATTGATGCGGTCACTGTAGCTTTTGCCGTTGGATGAACTCATCCGCAGCGCACCGCTCACCAGCAGGCCGGGAATGTGGACTTTGTCGGCACGGCGGTCGATCTCCTCGCGGGCGATCTTGCCCAGACCCGGTACGGGCGGGTCCACCTGAAAGGTCGATTCCTGCTCGGTGACCGCCAGTACCGAGCACAGGTTTTGGGTGGATGGATAAATGTTCTGGGCCGCAAATGCTGCGTAAATATCGGTAGCCCAGCCCTGGCGATCGGCGGTTTTGGCCGGCAGCAGGCGCACGATCTCAGCCTTGACCTCGGCAGGTTTGCGCACAGGGGGTTCTTGCGTGCGCTGAGTGCCGCAACCGGCCAGCACCAGCAGTGCGGCGACGCTCATCATCAATCGATTGGCTTGCATGTTGCTCCATCAAATCCGTTGAGCCGGGTTAACCATACGACCAATGGCATGGCGCCGGCTATGAATCTTGCCGCCTGTCGCGGCTGAACCATACTTGAGCCACACACCGAAGAAGACAGCTCATGAACCGTAGCGACGTACTGATCATCGGCGCCGGCCCGACCGGGCTGGTAGGACGAACACGAACGGCTGCTGATAGACCGCCTCGAAACCTTTGGCATCAAGGTGGAGCGCAACACGGCGCTGGAGAGTTTCCTGGAAACCGGTGACGGCATCACCGCCCATCTGCGCTTGGCCGATGGTCAGGAGGAAACCTGCCAGGCCTGCTATCTGGCGGGTTGCGACGGCGCCCGGTCGATCGTGCGCAAGACCCCGGACACCGGATTTCCCGGCGGCACCTACCAGCAGATGTTCTACGTCGCCGACGTGCAGGCCAGCGGGCCGACGTTCAACGGCGAGCTGCACGTGGATCTCGACGAAGCGGATTTTCTCGCGGTGTTTCCCTTGGCCGGTGAAGGCCGCGCCCGCCTGATCGGGACCGTACGCGACGAGCGTGCCGAGCCAGCCGAAACCCTGCAATTTGAAGACGTCAGCAGCCGGGCCATCGAGCATTCGAAAGTAAAAATCGAGCAACTGAACGGGTTCTCGACCTACCGCGTGCATCATCGGGTGGCCGATCATTTTCGTACCAGGCGCGCGTTTCTGTTGGGTGACGCCGCCCACGTCCACAGCCCCGCCGGTGGCCAGGGCATGAACACCGGCATTGGCGATGCCATCAACCTCGCCTGGAAACTCGCGGCGGTGTTGAGCGGCGGCGCGCAGGCCAAACTCCTCGACAGCTATGAAATAGAGCGCATTGCGTTTGCCCGCAAACTGGTCGCCACCACCGATCGGGTGTTCAGTTTCGTCACGGCTGAAGGGCGCATGGCCGATTTGCTGCGCACGCGTCTGGCGCCGTTCGTGATTCCGAAAATGGCATCGTTTGAGGCGTCCCGAGAATTCCTGGGGGACAATGTCGAACCGCTGAAATGTCCGACCTGGCAGGTGCATGTGTATGGCGACACCCGTAACGAAATGATCGCCTGGTGCCACGAACATCATTTGCCGTTGCATATTTTCGACCCGCGCTGATGATCGTTCCCACTTGGGAACGATCAACGGTCCGGCTTAGACCGTCAGATCCCGGCCAGCGCCAGGTCCATCGCGAAGTAAGTGAAGATCAGATCCGCCCCCGCCCGCTTGATCGCGCCAAGGCTCTCACGCACCACGCGAGCCTCATCGATCGCCCCGGCCTGCGCGGCGAATTTGATCATCGCGTACTCGCCGCTCACCTGATACGCCGACAGCGGCAAACGCGAGGCTTCACGGATGTCGCGGATAATGTCCAGGTACGCGCCAGCCGGTTTGACCATCAGCGCATCGGCGCCTTCCTGCTCGTCCATCAGTGATTCGCGCACGGCTTCGCGGCGGTTCATCGGGTTCATCTGATAGCTTTTGCGGTCGCCCTTGAGCGCGCTGCCGCCGGCTTCACGGAAGGGACCGTAGAGCGCCGAGGCAAACTTGGTCGAATAGGCCATGATTGCGGTCTGGTTGAAACCCGCATCATCGAGCGCCCGGCGAATGGCCTGAACCTGCCCGTCCATGGCGGCCGACGGGGCGATCACATCGGCACCGGCACGGGCCGCGGCCACCGCTTGTTTGCCGAGATTGATCAGGGTCTGGTCGTTGTCGACTTCATGGTTGTGCAGCACACCACAATGGCCGTGGTCGGTGTACTCGCAGAAGCAGGTGTCGGACATCACAATCATGTCCGGCACCGCGTCCTTGGCAATGCGCGACATGCGCGACACCAGACCGTTGTCGCTCCAGGTGTCGCTGCCGTTGCCGTCCAAATGGTGCGACACGCCGAACGTCATCACCGACTTGATCCCGGCCCGGGCATAACGCTCGATTTCGCCTGCCAGTTTCGACTCCGGAATACGCATCACGCCGGGCATGCTTTTGATCGGTACGAAGTCGTCGATCTCTTCTTCGACGAAAATCGGCAGCACCAGGTCGTTCAAGCTGAACTCGGTTTCCTGGAACAGGCTGCGCAGGCTCGCATTGCGGCGCAGACGGCGTGGACGTGCTTCGGGGAACTGACTGGACATGAGGGTTTCCTGAAAAACGGAGGACGAGACGAAAGTCGTAGGGGGCGAAGCTTATGCCCTGCAAGGCGCGGGGCACAAACCTCAGACGCGGAATAAGCCCTTACCGGTCCGGCAATAATCACCCGTATCCAGCACAGTTCACAGGGTCAAGGTTCCGCTGATGCAGGTCACCACCGCGCCGCCGATCCAGATCTCGTCGCCCACTTGCTCGACCTGAATGCGTCCGGCGCGGCCCATGGCCAGGCCCTGGCTGACCACATAGGACGCCGGCGCCAGTCCTTCGCCGAGCAACCATTGGGCAATCCCGGCGTTCAGGCTTCCCGTGGCGGGGTCTTCCGGCATGCCGTCACCGGAGATGAACGCTCGCACTTCGAACTGTGCGTCATCACCATCGCGCTCGGGGTGCCATGGCGCGATGACACCGACGGCCAGGCCGAGCATTTGCGAATGATCCGGTTGCAGGTCCAGCACCTGCTGGCGATCGTCGACCATCACGACCAGCCATCCGGCACCGTTGTCGACCCACTGAGTGCGCACAATCGCCCCCGATTCCAGCCCGAGCCCCCGCCGCACCCGCGCCACCACATCCGCCTCCACCGGGCCGGTTCTGAGCAATGGCGGTGCGAGAAAAGCCAGCTCTGCCCCTTGTTGACGCACCCGCACCAGCCCCACCCCGCACTCCTGAATGATCTCTTCGCCCTTGGGCACGCCACCGGCCTCCAGCCACGCATGGCAGGTGCCCAGTGTCGGATGACCGGCGAACGGCAATTCGTTCAGGGTGGTGAAGATCCGCACGCGATAATCGGCCCGAGGATCGCGCGGTTCGAGTATGAATGTGGTTTCGCTGAGGTTGGTCCATCTGGCGAACGACGCCATGCGCTCATCACTGAGTTCATCGGCGCCGAACACCACTGCCAACGGATTGCCCTTGAGCGCTACACGGCTGAAGACATCTACTTGCTTGAAATCGAATGAGTGCATGGCCTGCCTTGGTCTTGATCAAATCGAAGCGTTTGACTTGGGAATGTCCAGCCCGGGCCAGAAAGCGCTCCAGCACACGCGTGACGTTCGTGAAGTCCTCGATGCCCACTGATCATAATGTAGGGGCTGGCAAAGGCTGAGGTTTTTTGGCGTATCAATGTTGCTGATGCGCAAGATCAAAAGATCGCAGCCTGTCAGTGGCGCCGACACGTGTACCGTGTCCATAAATCCGCAACATTCTGTCGATAACCTCTGCTCCAACCCATCTCAGGTTGCCGCTACAGTGCTGCGCACTCGCTCGGATCGAACCAAATGGGCTTCAGGGGACTCTGAGCATTGCCCTTTCGGAAACGAACCGGCCCAACGACATGGAAAACACCCGAAGCTGGGAGCTCGCGGTGTAAAGGTTTGTCAGCCTTAACCGAATGCGCTGAGATTCACCTATTCAAATGATGAACCTTTTGAAATTCGCCAAACGCTTCAAGCATCGCACGTATGTTGCCCTGCCTTCCCTATTGGCGATCAGCGCGCTGTTCCTGTCCCTTGAGTCCAGCGAAAGCCGAGCCCAACCGGCGGACGGCACCCAGACGCTGGTGTTCCTGCGTCACGCGGAAAAACCCGAAGGCGGCCTCGGCCAGCTCAACTGCCAGGGCCTGAACCGCGCCATCGACCTGGCCACCTTGCTGCCGGAAAAATTCGGCAAGGCCAACTATGTGTTTGCCGCCAACCCGACACGCAATGTCGAGGAAGGCGAACTGGACAATTCCTACAGTTACATCCGCCCCCTGATGACCATCAGCCCCAGCGCGATCAAGCTTGGTTTGCCGGTGAACATCGACTTCTCGGCCAACGACACCAGCGACCTGGCCGATGAATTGCTCCACGACAAGTATCACAACTCGATCGTCTACACCGCCTGGTCCCACGGCTACCTGCCGGAGCTGATCAACAAAGTCGCTGAAGAAGCCGTCGGCAAGAAACAGAACATCACCGATGACTGGGAGTCCAGCGACTACGACTCGCTGTACGTGCTCACCCTGACCTGGCACAACGGCAAGGCCAGGGTGCAGAGCCACGCCTACAAGCAAGGTCTGGATAATGGGCGCCAGACTTGTCCGACGTAAGGGACGGCAATGCTTTAAGTTTTATAGCGTCTGCAAGGGCCTCATCGTCGGAAAAAACACCATCAACCTCGTTGACTAATCCGCTCGCGCAGGTATTCGAGCACCGTGGCCTGCTCCCCCGCGAACTCAATGCGAGCCCCTTTCTGCTCGCGCTGAAACGCATACATCGGGTCGTAATACTCGCGGAGCAGTCCTTCGATCCAGCCTCTGTGCAAGTCCACTGATCCGCTGTTCGCCTGCTCCACCAGGGCGTCTTCCATCAAAATCAGCATCCGCCGATGGCGCTCACCGCCCAGACGTTTCTGCACATTGTTCAGGCTCTCCAGCAAGCGCTCGGAAAACAGCGCGAAGCCTTCATCGCCATGCACGGCGATGAACTCGGCACACAAGTCCACCACGTAATCGCGCAGGATCCGTTCAACTCGCCCTTCCTGGCTGTCTTCCAGCCAGACCATCGGAAACTGCTGCATGCCTTGATACAGCGGCAACGGCAGCGCACAACAGCCGATCGCGCGGCTCTCGTCTTCCAGTACAAACTGTTCGATGCCGTGGGCGCGCTTCTTCAGCATGTCCACGGCCAGACGGTTTTCAAAATCGATGTTGGAGGGCTGGCCTGTGGCGCGTTTACCGAAACTGGAGCCACGGTGGTGGGCGTGGCCTTCAAGGTCCAGCCCGTTGCGCAACTGCGTGAGCACTTCGGTTTTGCCGGTGCCGGTCATGCCACCCAGCAAGACGAAATCACACTGCGCAACCGCCTGATCGATCGTGTCGAGCAAGAAGGTGCGCATGGCCTTGTAGCCGCCACCCACTCGCGGATAGTCGATGCCCGCCTCGTCCTTGAGCCATTGCTGAACGATCTGCGAACGCAAACCGCCGCGAAAACAATATAAATACCCATCAGGATGAGCCCGGGCAAAATCGGCCCAGGCCTGGATACGCTCGGCTTTTATTTCGCCGGACACCAACTGGTGCCCCAGCGTAATGGCCGCTTGCTGGCTGTGTTGTTTGTAACAAGTGCCAACCCGTTGCCGCTCTTGGTCATTCATCAGCGGCAGGTTGATCACGCCGGGGAATGAACCTTTGAGAAACTCGACCGGCGCGCGGGCATCCATCATCGGTCGGTCGTTGTGGAAAATGTCGCGGTAATCGGTGAATTCGACTGACATCAAAACACCTCAACCGCGTTCGTCTGTCGCTCGACCAGTTCACCGATCGGCTCAAGGGTCAGGCCCAGTTCGGCGGCTACTTTGAGGAAGTGTTCGTTGCCTTCGGGGGTGACCGCAACCAGCAGCCCACCACTGGTCTGCGGATCGCAGAGCACACGCTTGTGCAGTTCCTGAAGACGCCCAAGCTTGCTAGCGTAGCTGTCGAAGTTGCGCAGTGTCCCGCCCGGCACGCAGCCTTGGTCGAGGTAGTACTCGACACCCGGCAGACGCGGTACCCGGTCGTACTCGATGCGAGCGGTCACGTTGCTGCCGTCGGCCATTTCCACCAAATGCCCCAGCAGGCCGAAACCGGTGACGTCGGTCATCGCGGTGACGCACTCGAGTTTGCCGAAGCGGCTGCCCGGTTTGTTCAGGGTGCACATCCAGTCGCGGGCCAGGCCGATGTCGGCATGGCGCAACTTGCCCTTTTTCTCGGCGGTGGTGAGGATGCCGATGCCCAGCGGTTTGGTGAGGTAAAGCAGGCAACCGGCGGTGGCGGTGTCGTTGCGCTTCATATGGCGCTTTTCCACCAGACCGGTCACGGCGAGGCCGAAGATCGGTTCCGGCGCGTCGATGGAATGCCCGCCGGCCAACGCAATCCCCGCGTCATCGCAGACCGAACGCCCGCCGCGAATCACTTCCCGGGCAATCTCCGGTGCCAGTACGTTGACCGGCCAGCCGAGGATCGCAATCGCCATCAACGGATCGCCGCCCATGGCGTAGATGTCGCTGATGGCATTGGTGGCGGCGATGCGACCGAAATCGAACGGGTCGTCGACGATCGGCATGAAGAAGTCGGTGGTCGACACCACACCGCGTTCTTCATCGATGGCGTATACCGCCGCGTCATCGCGCGAGGCGTTGCCGACCCAGAGTTTCGGGTCAAGGTTCTGCGCCCCGCTGCCGGCCAGGATCACCTCCAATACCTGGGGAGAGATTTTGCAACCGCATCCTGCGCCGTGGCTGTATTGGGTCAGACGAATCGGCTCGCTCATGGGGTGCACCTAGTGGGGTAAATGGGCCGATTCTAGCAGAGCATTGGTTGCGTAAGACGCACGTGAAAAAAACCGCCCTTACGGGCGGCTACAGCACTTCGACCATAATCAGAAACCGAGGCTAAAGCTGATCGTCATCGCATGGTCTTCATTTTTACTCGACACCTGCCCCGAATAGCCGAGACCGAGTTTACCGGTCGGGCTGATCTGGAAGTCGACGCCCGCTTCCAGCAGTGCGCTGTCCTTGGCAATCGGCACCCCCAGGATGCTGAACGAGGCGCCGCCATCGACGAAGCTCAGGTTGGCGTCCGGTTCGGTATCACCGAACGCATGGCGCCAGCCGATGGCCGCACGCGGGGTGAATTGCCCGCCGTTGGCCAGGGTGATGACTTTACCGGCGCGTAGCCCGAGGGTGGAGAAGGTGATGTCCTGATCAGCGTCGGCCTTCAGGCGTCCCACTCCGCCTTTTTCATGGGCGGTCTCGCTGTTGTAGTTGACGTAGGACAGACCGGCAAACGGTTCCAGTGCAATGCCGGCGGCTTCGACGGCGTAACCCACCTCACCGAACACCTGTGCACTGCGTGCGTCGTAATGGGCCTCCAACCGATCGTTATAGGTGCCGACGCTGACGTCTCGCTTGGTTTCGATGTCATGCCAGCTATACGCGGCGCCCAGGCGCACGGCCAAAGCGTCGAACTGCGAGTTGAGGTACGCCGCCAGGTGGTAACTATCGACCGTGGCGTCAGAACGACGGTCTTGGGCATCCAGGTCGCTGCGGGTGTAACCGGCCGCCATCCCGGCACGCCATTGATCGTCGATCTGTTTGTCGGTGCCGAGCATGAAGCCGCTGAGGTTGCGATCCAGCCTGGCGCTGTTGCTGTCGCCATCCATCTGGCCCCAGGCGCCGAGGGCACGCATCCAGCCGACCATTTCGCCGTGGCAACCGCCGCTGCTCAGGCGATTTTCGCTCGGTGCCAGGGCCCGGCGTGGATCTTGCGGCCCACTGCAGGACGGTTGACGCATGCGGTCGTTGACGGCGTCACGGAGGTAACGCGAGTCTTCAAGTATGGCGCTGGCGGTGCTGGCGTGAATTTCCCCGGACAAGCTGTCGAACGCTGCACGGGCACCGGCGCTGCTGAGGTTGACGATTTCGTTCTGCAGCGCCGCGCCGGCAACGCCATTGCGGGTCAGCGCCGAGGCTGTGCGGCGCTGGTTGCCAGTGGCCGCGACATCGACGAAGGATGTCTGGTTGCGGCTGACGGCCAGATCGACTTCATTGGCGCGGTACACCAGCGAGGTGTCGAGGAAGGCGGTGTCCGGCAGATCGGTGCTGCTGAACGTGCCGTTGACGCCCCCGTCCGCCGTGATCAGCGCGTAGGTGGCGTTGCCGGTGAATGGCACAAGGTTGTTCACCACCAGGCTGCCATCGAGGGTCGCGGTGCCACCCACCACCAACGGCGTAAGGGTCGGCGAGGTGAGCGTCAGCACCAGCCCACCATCCGATGCGTTGGTCATGTTGCCCGCCACCCTCAGCATTTTTCCGTTCGTGCCGGTCGTAAATACCCCATGGTTGACCACTGAACCGACGCTGCCGTTACCGGCCAGGGCGGCGCCATTGAACACCGTGACTTGCCCGCCCAATGTTGCCAGTCGATCACCGACCACCAACAGGCCCTGCTCGACTTCTACGGTGCCACTGAACGGATGATCGCCCTCTAGCAACAGCGTTCCCGCGCCTTGTTTGACCAGATCACCGGTACCACTCAGTACGCCGTTGAAAAAACCGTTGCGGGCCTGGGCAAACAGTGCCCGTGCATTGTTCAGAATGCGGCCCTGCAGGCTACTGGTGTTACCGACCAGCGTACCGCCGCTGACGGTGGTACCGCCGCTGTAGGTGTTGGCGCCGCTCAGTACCAAGGTGCCGGAATCCAGTTTCTCGATCCCGCCAGTGCCCACCAGGGGCCCCGCGATTTCTGCGGTAACGCCCGCGTTGACACGCACATCGGCCAGGCTGCCATCGGCCGCGTTGATCGGGGTCAGGCTGCCGGCGGTGCCTTGAACCAGGCGGTACCCGTTGTCGAGGAACTGTAGCCCGGTGAAGCCTTGATTACCGACGACGGTCACGGTGCCGCCCTGCCTGCCGAACACCGCGAATCGACGGTTCGTACCCAGGCTCGTGTTGCCGCTTGCGTCAGTCCAGTTGGTACTCGGGCCCCATATGCCGCTGCCGCCAACGATGCGGCCATCGGCATTGGTTTTGCCACCGTTCCAGAACTGCACTTCACCCGCGGCACTTTGCACCAGCAGGTTGACCTGATTGGCCAGCGCGGTTTGCAGGGTCAGGCTTGCTGGAGACACCCCGCTCGGCAACGAGCCATAGTCCAGGCCGTTGTCTGCCAGGCTGCCGCCGTAGCGGAACAGTTGATAAACACCCGTGCTGAAGCTGCCGGCATTGCTGATGTTCAGCGTACCGTCGAGGGTCAGGTTGCCGGCGACGTCGACTACATTTGCCGAACGGCTCGCCGAGCCTAGGCTGAAGTCCAGGTTAGTCCCCGCAGACAGGGCCAGGGAACCGACCGACAGCGGCGTGGCGTTGCCGCCACCGATTAGAGTCGCGCCGCTGGCCAGTTGCACCGCACCGCCGAGTTGACCACTGCCACCCACTTTTGCACCGCTCGCCACATTCACGTTGGCACTGTCGAGCGTGCCGTTGACCAGCAACGAACCGGCCTGGACGTTGGTGTTGCCGGTGAAGCCGTTGGTGCCCGTCAATAACAGGTCGCCCGTGCCGATTTTACTCAGCGTACCGCTGCCGGTGAGGTTGCCGGTGTAGCTGCCGTTGCTGGTTTGGTCGAAGGTCAGTGCGGCGTTGTTGAGGATGGTGCCTTGCAGGCCGCTACTGTTGCCACGCGTGGTGCCGCCATTGAGGGTGGTCCCGCCGCTGTAGGTATTGGCGCCGTTGAGTAACAACGCCCCATTACCGTTTTTCACCAGACTGCCGGTGCCCGCGATCACGCCACTGAGGGTGGTGTTCTGAGTGCCGGCCAGGCTCAACTGCCCGTCAAGATGAATGGCATTCGCCAATTGCAGGGCTGCCGCACTGTCCAGTTGTGCGCTACCACCAACGCCCAGTGCGCCGGTGCCGATGGCGCTGTTGTTGCCGAGCAGCAATGAGCCGGCATTCAACTGCGTGCCGCCCGAGTAGGTGTTACTGCCATTGAGGGTCAGGCTTGAAGCTCCGTTTTTGGTCAGACTGCCGGCGCCGCTGATGACACCGCCAAGGGTCATCGCGTTGGAACCCACGACATTCATCCCGCCGTTCAGCACCACCGCGTTAGCGAGGCTGACGGCGGTGTTGCTGTCCAGTGCCGTGCCGTTGGCGGCGGTCAATACACCGCTGCCCAAGGCGCCGTTGTTGCCCACGACCAGTTTGCCGCCGTTCAGCGCTGTGCCGCCGGTGTAGCTGTTGGCCGCATTGAGCACCAGGGTGCCGGTGTCGTATTTGCCCAGGGTGCCGGTGCCGTCGATGGCTACACCGACAGTAGCGGTGGCGTTCGGATCGACCCGAACGGTCGCATTGCCCAAAGCGCCATTGGCCAGCGTCAATTGCCCCGCCGTACCCTTCAGCAGGCTGTAGCCGTCGGTGACAAACTGCATGCCGGTGATGACTTGCGCGCCGTCGACGGTGACGTTGCCCGCGGGGCCCTGGAACACTGCGAAGCTGTTGGCCCACGCCTGATTGGTGGTGCCGTCAACATTGGTCCAGTTCGTGGTGCCGCTGCCCCAGGTGCCGTTGCCGCCATTGATCGCGCCGTTACCGACCAGTTGCGCGCCGTCCCAGAACTGCACCGTGGTGTTCGGCGCGGTGACCAGCAGGTTGACCTGGCTGCCCACGGCGGTCTGCACTTGCAAATTCCCCGGCGTTACGCTGCCCGGCACACTGCCGACCAGCAGACCGTTATCGATCAAGGCACCGGTGTAGTTGATGATGCGATACACGCCGCTACCGAAGCCGCCGATGTCGCTGACATTCAGGGTGCCGTCGAGGGTCAGGTTGCCGCCGACATTGATCAGCGCATTGCCACCACCCGACACCGGCACACCGAGCCCGACATCAAGAGTGGAGTTGCCACTCAAGGCCAGTGAACCCACCGACAAGGTGCTGCCGGTGGCCAGTGCGACGTGACCACCATCCGCGACATTGACTGCGCCCGTGAGGCTACCGCTGCCGGTGAGTGTGCCGCCGCTGTTGACCGCGACGCTGGCACTGTCCAGCGAACCGCTGACATTCAGCGTGCCGCCGTTGATGCGGGTGTCGCCGGTCAGGCTGCTGATGCCGGTGAGGTTGAAGGTGCCGCTGCCGAGTTTGTCGAGCAGACCGCTGCCGCTGAGCACACCGTCAAAGGTGCTGCTCGCATTGTTGCCGCCGATGCTCAGCGTATTGCCGGCGCCGACCAGTGCGTTACCACTGCCGGTCAGGCTGGCGAGGTTGCCGGAAGCGCCGAGATTGAGGCGGGTGCCCGCCTCCAGATTGACCCCCGCATTGTTGCCCAGGGCTGTGGCAGTGGTGGTGCTCAAGCTGCCGTCGAGGACATCGAAGGTGCCGCTGAAGGTGTTGCTGGCGCTGAGGGTCAGGTCTGCCGCGCCATTTTTGCTCAGGGTACCGGCGCCGCCGACGATACCCGCCAACGTCAAGTTATTGGTGCCAGCCACGTTCAGGGTTGCGTTGACATTGACGTCGTTGGCCAGGCTGAGCGCCAAACTGTTATCCAGTGTGGAGGCTCCGGCGACGGTCAAGGCGCCAGTGCCCAGCGCCGCGGCGTTGCCGAGGGTCAGGGTGCCGGCGTTCAGGGTGGTATCGCCTTGCAGGGTATTAACGCCGTTGAGGATCAGTTTAGCCGCCCCATTCTTGATCAGGCCTGCGGCGCCACTGACCGCGTTGCCGAGGGTCAGGTCATTGCTGCCGCCGACCGTCAGCGTGGCGTTCAGGACGACATTGTTGGCCAGGTTCAGCGCCGTGTTGTTATCCAGCGCCGAGGCTCCGGCGACCGTAAGATTACCCAGGCCCAGACCCGAAGCACTGCCGACCGTCAGGGTCCCGGCGTTCAGGGTGACGCCGCCGAGGAAGCCGTTGAAGCCGTTCAGGATCAGATTGGCCGCGCCGTTTTTGCTCAGGCTGCCCGCGCCGTTGACCGCGCCATTAAGGGTCAGGTCTGCGCTGCCAGCGATACCAAGGTTGCCGGCCAGGTTGAGCATGTTGCTGACGGTGACCGCAGAAGCAGCGTCCAGGGTGGTGGCGTTGGCAGCATTCAGCGCACCGGCACCGAGTGCCGAATTGGAAGCCAGAATCAGGCCACCGGCACTCAGTGCGACCGGACCGAGGAAACTGTTATTGCCACCCAGGGTCAGGTTGCCCCCACCCGCCTTGACCAAACCACCCGCACCACTGATCGCGCCGTTGAGGGTCAGCGCATTCGAGCCCGCGAGACTCAGGTTACCGCCCAGGTCGACGGCATTGCCCAGCGTGACGGCGGCGTTGCTGTCCAGGGTGACGCCCGCCGCGGTGGTCAGTAAACCGCTGCCCAGTGCCGTGTTGCTGCCTACGACAAGTGTGCCGCCATTCAGCAACGTACCGCCGGTGTAGCTGTTGGCGCCGTTGAGCACCAAGGTACCGCTGTCGAGTTTGGCCAGGGTGGCCGCGCCGTTGATGCCGACGCCGATGGTTGCCGTGGAGCCCGGATCAACCCGGATCGCCGCCGTACCGCCTGTGCCGTTCACCGCAGTCAGTTGCCCTGCCGCACCGGTCAACACGTTGTAGCCGTCAGTGACGAACTGCATACCGTTAAAGGTCTGTGTCCCGAGCACCGTCACGTTGCCGGCCGTGCCCTGGAAGATTGCGAAGTCGCTGGCCCAGGTCTGATTCGTCAAGCCATCGACCGAGGTCCAGTTGGTGCTGCCGGCATTCCAGGTGCCGGTGCCGCCGTCCACCGTGCCGTTTGGCAAGGTCTGGCTGCCGTCCCAGAACCGCAGGTTCACGTTAGGCGCCGTCACCAGCAAGTTGACCTGGTTGCCGACCGCCGTTTGCACCGCCAGGTCCGCCAGCGTGAAGCCAACCGGGATGGCGCCCAGGTTCATGCCCAGATTCAGCAGGCTGCCGGTGTAGTTGATCAGGCGATAAACGCCGATGCCGAAACCACCGGCGTCGGAGACGTTCAGGTTGCCGTCCAGGGTAACGTTGCCGCCGATGTTCAGCAGCGAGAGGGTGGACGGTGCACCGAGGGCGACGTCCATATTGGAGGTGCTGTTCAGGGTCAGCGAACCGACCGACAAGGTGTTGCCACTGCTCAAGCCCAGGTGACCGCCGTTGGCCACGTTCAACGCGCCCAGCAACGAACCGGTACCGGTCAGGGTCGCGCCATTGCTGACGCCGACGTTGGCACTGCCCAGTGAACCGCTGAGGTCCAGGGTGCCGCCGTTGACCTGGGTGTTGCCGGTGAGGCCATTGATACCGGTGAGGTTGAGGGTGCCGGTGCCGATTTTGGTCAAGCCGCCAGGTCCGGTCAGCCCCCCGTCGAAGGTGCTGGTGGTACTGACGCCGCCCACCGACAAGGTGTTGCCCGAGCCAATCCGCACATCACCGCTGCCGTTGAGGCCGGCAAGGCTGGCGTTAGTGCCCAGGTTGAGGCTGGCGCCGGCGCTGATGTTCGCGCCGGAGGTGTTTCCCAATGCGCCGGTGCTGGCGGCGGTGACGCTGCCGGAAAAAATGTTCAGGGCCCCGGTGAAGGTGTTGTTGCCACTGAGGGCGACGTCGGCCAGGCCGTTTTTGTTCATGCCCCCTGCGCCATCAATGACGCCTACGAGGTTCAGGTTGTGGTTACCCGCCATGTTCAGATCGGCATTCAGGGTCAAGGCATTGGCCACGGTCAAGGCTGTGCTGTTGTCCAGCGTTGAAGTGCCGCCCACGATCAACGCGCCGGAGCCCAGTGCCGCGCCGTTGCCCAAGGTCAGGGTGCCGGCGTTCAGGGTGGTGTCGCCCTGATAGGTGTTGACACCATTAAGGGTCAGGTTGGCCGCGCCATTTTTGATCAGCTGATTAGTGCCGCTGATCACCCCGCCCAACGTCAGGCCTTGGGTACCACCGACCGTCAGGTCGGCATTCAGTGCCACGTTGTTGCCCAGGCTGACCGGGGCATTACTGTCCAGAGTTGCTGCGCCGTCAACGGTCAGGTTGCCCAGACCCAGTGCCGAGCCGTTGCCGACCGTCAGGGTGCCGGCGTTGAGGGTGGTGCCGCCGAGGAAGCCATTAGCACCGCTGAGGACAAGATTGGCCGTTCCGTTTTTCACCAGGCTGCCGGCGCTGTTGACCTGCCCGGTCAGGGTCAGGTCGGCCGTGCCGCCGATGGTCAAGGCACCGGCCAGGTTCACTTGGTTGCTCAGGCTGACGGCGGTGTTGCTGTCGAGGATGGTGTTGGCCGCCGCATCCAACGCACCGCCGGCCAAGGCACCGTTGGCGCCGACGATCAGTTTGCCACTGTTCAGCGCGGTGGCGCCGAGGTAGTTGTTGGCGTGGTTGAGGGTCAGGTCGGCGGCACCGTTTTTGATCAGGCCGCCACTACCGCCGATGGCGCCATTGAGGATCAGCGCATTAGTGCCCGCGAGGGTCAGGGTGCCGCCCAGGTTGACCGCGTTGGCCAAGGTGGTTGCGGTGCTCGCATCCAGCGTCGTGCCACTGGCCGCGTTCAACGTACCGGTGCCCAGTGCGCTATTGGAACCGACAATCAGCGAACCGGCAGTCAGCGCAGTGGTGCCTGTGTAGATGTTGGCACCCGTGAGGGTCAGGCTGGAAGCGCCGGTTTTGATCAGCCCGCCAGCGCCGGCGATAAGGCCGTCGAGGGTCAGCGCATTGGCGCCGCCGGTGGTCAGGTTGGCATTGAGGGTGATTGCATTGTTGAGGGTCAGGGCCGAGCTGGCGGTTAGCGTGCTCGCCCCGCCCACGGACAGGGTGCCGGTGCCCAGTGCGGCGGTGTTGCCGACGGAGATGCTGCCGGCATTGAGCGTAGTGCCGCCCAGGAAAGTGTTGATGCCATTCAGCGCCAGGTTGGCCGCGCCGCTCTTGATCAACTGGTTGGTGCCGCTGATCACGCCGTCGAGGGTCAGCGGGTTGCTGCCGCCAACCGTCAGGTCGGCGTTCAGCGCAATGTCATTGGCGATGGCGACACCCGTGCGGCTGTCCAGCGTAGCGGCACCGGCCACGGTCAGCACACCGCTGCTCAAGGCATTGGCATTGCCGACGGTCAGGGTGCCCGCATTCAGGGTGGTGGCGCCAAGGAAAGTATTGGCGCCGTTGAGCGTCAGGTTGGCGGTGCCGTTCTTGATCAGGCTGCCAGTGCCACCGACCACGCCTGCGAGGGTCAGGTTGGCGGTGCCGCCGATGTTCAGGTTACCGGTGGTGTTCACCGCGTTGGTCACCGCAATACTGGAACTGGCCTCCAGTGTGGTGCCCGCCGCGGTGTTCAAGTTGCCCAGGCCCAGTGCCGAGTTGGAGCCGAGAATCAGCGTGCCGGCGTTCAATGTGGTGTCGCCGGCGTAGCCGTTACTGCCGCTGAGGCTCAGTGCGGCGCTGCCGTTTTTGATCAGTCCGCCCGCGCCGTTGATGGCGCCGGTCAGGCCCAACGCCTGGGTGCCACCGAAGGTCAAGTCGCCACCGAGATTGACCGCGTTGGCCAAAGTAACCGCGACGCTGGTGTCGAGGGACGTGCCGGCCGAGGTGTTCAGCGCACCGCTCCCCAACGCGGTGTTGGACGCCAGGAGCAGCGCACCGGCGTTCAGCTCGGTAGGGCCCAGATAGGTGTTGTTACCGCCCAGGGCCAGGGTCGACAAGCCATTCTTGATCAAACTGCTGGAGCCGGAAATCAGGCCATTGAGGGTCAGCGCGTTGCTGCCCACGACAGTCAGGTTGCCGTTCAGCGCAACCGAATTGTTCAGCATGACGCCGGTGGTGGTGTTGAGGCTCGCAGCCGCGTTGACGTTCAGCGCGCCGCTGCCGATGGCATTATTGTTGCCCAGGCTCAGGGTGCCAGCGTTCAGGTTGGTGTTGCCGGTATAGCCAGCGTTATTGCCGGTCAGCGCCAGGGTGGCGCTGCCGTTTATTGAGATACCGCCCGCGCCACTGATCAGCCCCGCCAGTGTCAGGTTGCCGGCGCCGGAGGTGCCGACGGCGCTGTTGAGCACAATGACATTGTTCAGCGTCACGGTGCCCGGCGCCTGCAAGACAGTCGAACCGCTCACGGTCACCGTGCCGGTACTGAACGCCAGGTTGTTGCCCAGTTCCACCGAGCCGCCGTTGAGGGTGGTGCCGCCCACATAAGTGTTGGCGCCGTTGAGAGTCAGTTGGCCGGTGCCGTTTTTGGTGATACCGCCGCTACCGCTCACCACGTTGCCGAGGGTGATGGCGTTGGTGCCCAGCAGTTGCAGGCCGCTGGCGCCGAGGTTGATCAGGTTACTCAACGACAAGCCACCACTGCTGGCCTGTAACCCGCCGCCATTGGAAGTCAGCACGCCGCTACCGAAGGTCGCGCTGTTGTTGAACTGGGCGATACCGCCATTGAGCGTGGTGCTACCGGTAATCAGCGGACCTTGCAGGGTCCAGGTGCCACTGTTGACTGTCAGGTTGTTGAAGTTGACGTAGTTGGCGCTCGAAACAACGCCAACCCCAGAGGTACCGCCGCCGCTGCCGATCGGGTTTTGCAGGATCAACGAGTTGATGCCCCCTGCACCGCCATCGATCAGGCCGGTCGGTGCGAAGGTCAGGTTGACGCCGATCAATCCGCCCAGTGCCAGGCCAATGCCGCCCCCGGCGGAAATAGTCGAACCGGTAATCGCGGTGAAGGTGTTGGTGCTGCCCTCGCCCATCGATACGCCACCGGAGAGGGAGCCGGCGTTGATGAACGTATTGCCGCTGGCCGACGCTTCAAAGGCCATCCGGCCGTTGATGGTGCCGGCGTTGGTCATGTTGACCTGGGCGCCGCCACGCGCCGCCACGATCGGGGTGTCGGCGGAGGACAGCGTCAAATTCAGAAAAGCGGTCGAGCCGAGGGTGCCGTTGTTGACGATGTTGGTGCTGCCGCCGGCGCTGTTGTTGATGTTCAACGCCATGCCGCTCAGGCTGGCCAGGTTGAGGCCGAGCAAGTCGCCGGTACCGCGGATGATGCCAGTGGTGGCGTTGGTGATGTTCACCACCGACGCGCCCGCGTTGCCGATCACCGCGCCCGCGCTCAACACGGTCACCGCGCCCAGCAAGGCGGGGTCAATCAGCCCGGCGTTGTTCAGCGTGATGTTGTTACCCGTGAGGTTCAGCACCTGCCCGCCCAGGGTGGCGTTCAGTTGCGCGGCGGACCCGACGTTGACGGTCAGGTCATTCACCGCACTGGAAAAGGTGTTGAGAAACAACGGCAACGACGGCATGCCGGTACAGGTCACCGTCCCGCCCGCCGCCGGGCTGCCCGGTAAACAGGAAGCCGCCACCTGAGTGCTGGCAAGGCTGACAGCCACTCCGATGATACCGAGGCGAATAACAAGAAAAAGAGAGGTAACGCGTGAAATCGGGGCGATGACGGATATCAAGTCCACGGGCAAGTCCTTTACGTGGTTGAACCTTTCTTCCTTGAAGGGCGTGTCACTGAGACCATCATGGCCTCGTCTTGAACCTTCACGCGAATCAAGACTGCAACGGTTTACAAAACCGTGTCACTCCCGATACACGTTAGTAGACTCCCGCAAATCCGGCGGCTTAATTACATTAAAACTTTAATACTTCGGTACACGAGGCTCTGGCCCGGGCTTGAAACAATTCAATGCAGTAAATTGGTGCTTGACCAAAAAGACAGCTTTGCAGGCCCTGGGCACATGTTCCCGGGGTTTGACCTGACAGTACAAAATCACCTTGTCACCACTGCCTTGACTCACCTTGGCATACCGCGCTGGCCCTTCCTCCAACGGCGATTCAAACAAGCCCTGATCGAAGATCGTGCCGAACTGATCAAGCATCGCCGCACACGCCTGGACGCCGTAAAGCAACGAGTTAATCCCCACCACCGAGCCGCGCTTGCGATACAGCGCCAGGGCCGGCCGCTTGACGAATTGTGCGTGCGCGCCGTCGGCGAAAAGCCCAGTTCACGGCCAGCGCCCCAGACGTCCTGACCGATCAACGCCTGCGGACCGTCAACCACTACACCGGCGAAATCACGACCAGAAATCCGCGCCATCGTCGCTCTGCGCCACCAGCCCGACGTTCAGCTCACGCAGTAGTACGCCGACTTCGATCACCTGTACCGTGTCGTCCAGCGTCGCCGCCAATGAGGGCCGCAAGTAGATGTTGCGCATCTGTTGCGTGGGGCGCACCCGGCGGCACCGCCAGCGTTTCATAGAGCGTCTCGACCCACATCACCCCACTCATTGCATACAGCAACTGACCCCAGGCATGCTCATGCGGCTCGATGTACAAGCCACGCGGATAGGTGCGCGTCACCGGCCTTATCGCCACTGGCGGCATCCATCTGACAATCCGACTGAATTTTCTGTAACGCCAGCGATCCTTGTATTACCACAGGGAGGAATACGGGCTATATGAACAACGCAAAACTTTTCGTCATTGAATACACCCTTCATGGCGCGCCCAAGTCTTTCATCATCCGCCTGGACAAGATGGATAACGCAGAGGCTTGGCACTGGGCAAGTTGCGACGCGGGGGTCGGACGAATCCCTCGCTTTGGCCGAGAGAAGGTGCAAAAAACCAGTAAGCCGATGGCGGAGAAATTCGGGGTCGAGAATGTGAAGTGGCGGCCGACGAATTGAAATGAAATGAAAGTGGAGCCCGATCAGGCTCCACTTTTTTTGCGATGAGTGGTCAGCGTTGGGCGCACTTGCAGCCCTTGCTGGTACATTCCTCGCCATGTTCGTGGTGCTTGGCGCAGGCTTCACAGCAATAGTGCTTGCCGTGGCGCGCGATCGGATGTTCGCCCAGTTTGCAGGCGCATTTAGGGCAGTCGCAGATACCTTCACTGTCGATCATGAGTCTGACTCCATTGATTGGTTGTGGTCGTCCGGGTTTCGCACATGCGACCCGTACCATCAGTGTAGGAGCTTGCGTCAGCCCTGCCGGGTACTGCTGCGATACATGAACAGCCACGCCAACGCGAGACACTCATCGTCAGTCTCCCGCTCGGCGTGGCGACAACATCAGCGTCAGCGGTTACAAGGAATGCGTCGCCACTAGATGCGGAACTGACCCACCAGTTTGCCCAGGCGCTGGCCAAGATCGGCCAGGCTGCGGGAGGTCTGGGCGCCAAGTTGGGTTTCGTCGGCAACGCTGTCCACGGCCACGGCGATCTGATGCACGCTGCGGTTGATCTCTTCAGCCACGGCGGTCTGCTCTTCGGCGGCGCTGGCGATCTGCGCGTTCATCGAATTGATGGTGCCGATCAACTGGGCCATGGTGTCCAGCGATGCGCCCGCTTCGTTGGCCTGAGCCGAAGTGCCGTCACCGGCCTCGCTGGAGCGACGCATCGCTTCTACCGCCGACTGAGTGCCGGCCTGCAAGCGATCGATCATGCCCTGGATTTCCTGGGTACTGATTTGCGTGCGACTGGCCAGCGCCCGAACCTCGTCGGCCACCACGGCAAAACCACGACCGGCTTCACCGGCACGGGCGGCTTCAATTGCCGCGTTGAGTGCCAGCAGGTTGGTCTGCTCGGCGATCGAACGGATCACGCCGAGTACGCTGACAATCGACGACACGTCTTTTTGCAGACTGTCCAGAGACACGCCGCTGCTGCGAATATCGTCCACCAACGCATGAATCTTCACGATGCTGCCAGCCACCACGCGCTTGGCAGCCTGGCCTTCTTCGTCAGTCTGCTGGGCAGCCACCGCGGCGTTTTGCGCGCTTTTCGCCACTTCCTGAGCAGCGGCGGACATTTGGTTGATCGCTGTGGCGACCTGATCGGTCTCGTGACGCTGACGCTCCATGGCCTGATCCGAGCGCTGCGCCTGGTCGGAGACCTGATTCACCAGCCCGGTCAGTTGCGAGGTCATTTCGGTGATCTGGCGCACCAGGCCGTGGATTTTGTCGACGAAGCGGTTGAACGAGCCGGCCAGTTCACCGAGTTCATCCTCGCTGGTGACGGTCAGGCGACGCGTCAGGTCGCCCTCGCCCGCCGCGATGTCATCGAGGTTGGCTTTCATCAGGTTCAGCGGACGCAGTATGGTGTTGGCCAGCAGCATCCCGGCAGCAGCGATCACCAACAACACCACCACCGCCACCCCGACGATGCTCAGCACCACGCCTTCCATGCGCTCCTGAACCTTGGCCTGAACCAGCGCAACTTGCGCTTCGATGCCGTCGAGGTTCACCGACGTACCGACCGCCATGTCCCACTTCGGCAGGTATTCGGTGTAACCGAGTTTCGGTACCAGCACTTGGGTATTGCCCGGCAGCGGTGAGCTGTATTGCAGGTAATGCGTGCCGTCCTTGGCGACTTTCACCAAGTCGCGGTTGACGTAGACGCCGTTCGGATCGCGGTTGTCCTTAAAGCTTTGACCCACGCCTTCAGGGCTGTTGGCCTTGAACAGGCGCACGGTGTTGGAGTCGTAGCCGAAGAAGTAGCCTTCCTTGCCATAGGTGATGCTCGACAGCAGCTTGACCACTTGGGCCCGCGCCGCGTCATCACCGGGGGCGGCCGCATCGTAGAGCGGTTTGATCGTGGTCATGGCCACGGCGACGTAGCTTTGCAGCGTCGCCTTGGCATCGCTGAGCAGGCGCTGACGAGTTTCCTCGACTTCCTTGCGGGCCTGTTCCTGCAGAATAAACAACGTGGTCAGGCTGATGACCAGCGCAAAGAGCAACACCGGGAGGACGGCAAGGGACAGGACTTTAGCCTTCAGGCTCATGCGCATGACGGTGCACTCTTTTGATTTTATTGGCGTGGTTAAAAGCTTTAACGGCACGCCAGGCCAAAAGTTGAATGCGGTCAATGTGGGCGTGTGTGGTTACAACACCATCGCGGCCACCCAGCCGAACGCCAGCAGCGGCAGGTTGTAGTGCAGGAAGGTCGGGACCACCGTGTCCCAGATGTGGTGATGCTGGCCGTCGATGTTCAGGCCCGAGGTCGGGCCGAGGGTCGAGTCAGAGGCTGGCGAACCGGCATCGCCCAGCGCACCGGCAGTACCGACAATGCACACGATCGCAATCGGGCTGAAACCCAACTGTACGCACAACGGCACAAAAATCGCCGCGAGTATCGGCACGGTGGAAAACGACGAACCGATGCCCATGGTCACCAACAATCCGACCAACAACATCAGCAACGCGCCAATGCCTTTGCTGTGGCCGATCCACGAGGCCGAGGTTTCGACCAGTGTCTGCACCTGACCGGTGGCTTTCATCACCTCGGCAAAGCCGGACGCGGCGATCATGATAAAACCGATCATCGCCATCATCTTCATGCCTTCGGTGAACAGGTCGTCGGTTTCACGCCATTTCACGACCCCCGACACCGAAAAAATCAGAAAGCCAGCCAACGCACCGATGATCATCGAGTCCAGCAATAGCTGAATGATGAACGCCGCCGCAATGGCCAGACCGGCGACCAACAGACTCAGCGGGTTGTACTGCACCGCGACCTGTTCGACTTGCTCGATCTTGCCCAGGTCGTAGACGCGCTTCTTGCGGTAGCTGACAAACGCCACCGCGAGCCCGACGACCATGCCCAATGCCGGAATCCCCATGGCATGGGTGACGTTGATGCCGCTGATGTCCACACCACTGCGGGCAACGTTGGCCAGCAGGACTTCGTTAAGGAAGATGTTGCCAAAACCCACGGGCAGGAACATGTACGGCGTAATCAGGCCGAAGGTCATGACACAGGCAATCAGTCGGCGGTCCAGTTGCAGCTTGGTCAGCACATATAAAAGCGGCGGCACTAACAGCGGAATGAAGGCGATATGTATCGGCAAGATGTTCTGGGACGCGATGGCCACCACCCACAACAAACCGATCAACAGCCATTTGACCTGGCGGCCACCGCTGGCGTGCTGACGGTCGACCGTCAGCAAGGCTTTGTCTGCCAGGGCGTGTGCCAGGCCGGACTTGGCAATGGCTACTGCGAAAGCGCCGAGCAATGCGTAGGACAACGCAACCGTCGCGCCGCCACCGAGGCCACTGTTAAAGGCTTTGAGTGTCGCATCGATGCCCAGGCCACCGGTCAAACCACCCACCAAGGCACCCACGATCAGCGCGATGACTACGTGCACACGGGACAGGCTGAGGATCAGCATGACGCCGACCGCAGCAATTACAGCATTAATCATCGTTACCTCAAGGCCAACGGAAAGAGTCCGGGCAGCCGTCTGCAAAGAGCCGCCGGCGGATTAAATGAAAGGGGTTTATTAGAGGGCGCGCACTGTGCCGCAGAGTCGGCCCGGTGTCAAAGTCGGCGACCGATCCTGTGTTCGATATTCGTCGATAGGCATAAAGAAAGCCGAATCGTGGCCGTTACAGTGCCGAGTCTCAGATATTTATCGAATAAAGGACGCCTCCATGTCGCTCAGACAACTTTCCATTCAATGGAAAATCACCCTGCTGGCCGGGCTGTGCCTGGCCGGCATCGTGACCCTGCTAGTGGGTCTTTCGCTGTATCGCATGGAGCACAGCTCCGAGATGGTGAAAGCATCCAGCATGGAGATGCTCACCGAAGCGGCCCAGGCCCGGATCGAATCCCAGGGTGAAAACCAGGCGCTGGGGATTCGCCAGCAGTTCATGGATGCCTATCAATATGGCCACGGCTTTTCGCGTCAGGTGCTGTTCCTGCGTGACCAGGCCGAAAAGCGCTTCCTCGATGCCTTTGACCTGCGTGAAGACCTGACGCGCCAGGTCAAGTCAGCCCTGCAAGCCAACCCGGAACTGCTCGGCCTCTCGCTGGTGTTCGAAGCCAACGCGCTGGACGGCAAGGACGATCTGTTCGCCGGCCAGGCCGAGCTGGGTAGCAACGAAAAAGGCCGTTTTGCCCTGTACTGGTCGCAACCTGTGCCTGGCAAGGTGACGTCGATGGCGCTACCGGAAAGCGACATGGCCGACACCAGCACCGGCCCTAGCGGCGAACCGGCCAACGCCTGGTTCACCTGCCCGCGCACGACCCTCAAGCCCTGCGTGATCGAACCCTACTTCTACGTGATCGATGGCCAGAACGTGCTGATGACCAGCATCGTTTTCCCGCTGACGGTCAACGGCAAGGTCATCGCTTCGCTGTCGGTGGACATCAACCTCAACAGCCTGCAAGCCGTCAGCCAAGGGGCGAGCAAGAAGCTCTATGATGGCCAAACCAACGTCAGCATCATCAGCCCGGTCGGTTTGCTGGCCGGTTACAGCCCGGACGCCAGCAAGCTCAGCCAGCGCCTGGACACGGTGGACAAAACCAACGGTGCCGAGCTGATCCGCATGCTCGCCGCCAGCAGCAAGACCGAAAGCCTGCACAACAATCAACAACTCAAAGTGCTGTCGCCGTTCCAGCCCATTCCCGGTGGAAAGTCCTGGGGCGTGCTGCTCGATGTGCCGGAGAAAGTTCTGGTCGGCCCCGCCGAAGCGTTGAAAAAGCAACTCGATGAAAGCAACACCGCCGGCACCCTGATCGAACTCGGCCTGGGTGTGCTGGCCGCGTTGATTGGCCTGTTGCTGGTGTGGCTGATGGCCCGTAGCGTGACCAAGCCGATCCTGGGTGTGGCGCACATGCTCGAAGACATTGCCAGCGGCGAAGGCGATCTGACCCGCCGCCTGGCCTACGACAAAAAGGACGAACTCGGCCAATTGGCCGGCTGGTTCAACCGCTTCCTCGACAAGCTGCAACCGATCATTGCCGAGGTCAAACACTCGGTGCAGGACGCACGCAGCACGGCGGACCAGTCGTCCGCCATCGCCACGCAGACCAGCGCTGGCATGGAGCAGCAATACCGTCAGGTAGATCAGGTCGCTACCGCGTCCCACGAAATGAGCGCCACCGCCCAGGACGTCGCTCGCAGTGCAGCGCAAGCGGCACAGGCCGCGCGGGATGCGGATCAGGCCACCCGTCGCGGTCTGACCGTGATCGACCGCACCACCACCAGCATCGACAACCTCGCCGCTGATATGAGCGCGGCGATGGTCCAAGTCGAAGGCCTGGCGGCCAATAGCGAGAAGATCGGCTCCGTGCTGGAAGTGATCCGGGCCATCGCCGAACAGACCAACCTGCTGGCGCTTAACGCCGCCATCGAGGCCGCTCGCGCCGGTGAAGCCGGACGCGGTTTTGCCGTCGTGGCCGATGAAGTGCGCAACCTGGCACGCCGGACTCAGGAGTCGGTTGAAGAAACCCGCCTTGTGATCGAGCAATTGCAGAGTGGCACTCAGGACGTGGTCGGCTCGATGAACAACAGCCATCGTCAGGCTCAGGGCAGTGTCGAACAAGTCGGTCAGGCGGTGACGGCGTTGCGCCAGATTGGTGAAGCGGTGACGGTGATCAGCGACATGAACTTGCAGATCGCCAGTGCCGCGGAAGAGCAAAGCGCCGTGGCCGAGGAGATCAACAACAACGTGGCGACGATTCGAGATGTGACGGAGTCGTTGTCAGGGCAGGCCAATGAATCGGCGCGGGTGAGTCAGTCACTCAATAGCCTGGCGAATCAGCAGCAGAGCTTGATGGATCAATTCCGCGTTTGAGCCCCCCTGGCATGATCGTTCCCACGCCCGCGTGGGAACGATCATCGACGAGGTAATTCGATGTCAACCTTCAACCCGCCCCACTCACTCTCCTCCAACCGCAACACCCCGCCCCACGTATCGACGATGTCCCGCACAATCCCCAATCCCAACCCATGCCCATCGGTTTGTTCATCAAGCCGAGTACCCCGGCTGAACACCTGATCGCGCTGGTCTTCGGGAATCCCCGGCCCATCGTCTTCTACGCTTAACCCAAACCCTTCGGCCGTCTCGGCCACGCTCAACCGAATTTCGGCGTCCGCCCACTTGCAGGCGTTGTCCAGCAAGTTACCGAGCAGTTCGAGCAAGTCCTCGCGATCCCAAGGCAGTTGTAAACCGGCCGGTGCACGGTAGCTGAGGTCCAGGTGCTCACCATGAATCATGTTCAACGTCGCCAGTAACCCAGGCAATTCAGCATCGCAATCAAACAACGCCCCCGGCAACGCATCGCCGGATAAGCGGGCGCGATTGAGTTCACGATTGAGTCGCAGCTGGACCTGCTCCAGCTGCGCCTTAATGACCTTGCGCAGTTCCGGCTGCGCATCGAGTTTCTCGCTTGAGGCCAGGCTCATCAACACCGCCAGCGGGGTTTTCAAGGCGTGGCCGAGGTTGCCCAGCGCATTGCGCGAACGCTTGAGGCTGTCTTCGGTGTGCGCCAGCAAGTGGTTGATCTGCGCCACCAGCGGTTCAAGCTCTACCGGTACCTGATCATCGAGTTGCGAGCGCTGGCCCTGCTGCAATTGGGCGATCTGCTCACGCGCCTTTTCCAGCGGGCGCAAGGCGCGGCGCACGGTAATGCGTTGCAGCAGCAGAATCAGCAACAGTCCCGCCAGCCCAAGGCCCAATCCGACTTGACGCATGCGCTGAAAACTCTCGCGCACCGGCGTGTAATCCTGAGCCACGCTGATGGAGATCGATTGTCCGAGCCGTCGATAGTCGGAACGCAGCACCAGTAATTTTTGCCCTTCCGGCCCCAATTCCAGGTTGCTGTGCAGGCCGGCATGGTCGAGGCGCGGCAGTTCCTGATCCCACAGCGAACGGGAGCGCCAATGGTTGTCGGCAAAATCGATGCGGAAGTAATGCCCGGAAAACGGTCGCTGATAGGCGGGCGACAGGAGCCGTTCATCCAGCTGCAAGCCCTGCGGCCCACGCACCAGCGCCACCAGCAGGTTTTCGCTGTCGTTGCGCAGCCCGGCTTCGAGGTAACGCTGCAAACCCATTTCGAACAGCCACAGGCTGGTCTGCGCCAGCACCAGGCCGACGATCACCATCACGCTGATCAAACCCAGGCTCAAGCGGCGCTGGATCGACCTCACCGGGCTTGCCCGCCGAACAGGTAACCCTGGCCGCGACGGGTTTCGATGACGCTACGCCCGAGTTTGCGCCGCAGGTGGTTGACGTGGACTTCGAGCACGTTGGAGTCGCGCTCGGTTTCACCGTCGTAGAGATGTTCAGCGAGGTGGCTTTTGGAAAGAATCTGCTCGGGGTGCAGCATGAAATAACGCAGCAGGCGGAATTCAGCGGCGGTGAGCGGGATGTCGGCGCCGTCGCGGGCCACGCATTGTCGGCCTTCGTCCAGGTGCAATCCGGCAGCCTTGAGCGTCGGCTGGTTGGCATGGCCATGGGAACGGCGCAACAGCGCCTGGACTCGCAAGTGTAATTCTTCGGGGTGGAAGGGTTTGGTCAGGTAATCGTCGGCGCCGGCCTTGAGACCTTCGATCCGTTCGGCCCAGGAATCACGGGCAGTGAGAATCAGCACGGGCGTGGCCAGGCCTCCGGCCCGCCATTGAGTCAACACCTCGAGCCCTGGCAAACCCGGCAGGCCGAGGTCGAGGATGATCAGGTCATAAGGCTCGCTGCTGCCCTGATGCACCGCGTCGCGACCGTCGGCCAGCCAGTCCACGGCGTACCCCTGACGGTTGAGTCCGGCCATCAGTTCGTCGGCCAGCGGCACATGGTCTTCCACCAGAAGCAAGCGCATCGATCAATCTTCCTTGTCTTTCAGTAACTGGCCGGTGGTGGCGTCGAGGTCCAGTTCGCGGACCACACCTTCGGTGGTCAGCAACTCGACTTCATAAATGTAGACGTTGTGTTTCTCTTCAAGCTCGGCTTCCAGCAATTTGGCTCCGGGATAGCGGTCCAGCGCTTGCTGCAACAGCTGCTCCAGCGGCAGGATCACGCCCAGCTGACGCAGGCGCAGGGCTTCGTCCTGGTCCAGGTCGCGGGCCATGACCACCGAGCAAAAAGCCAGAAGCGCCAGCGCCATTCGACCTCTGGTGCATAGATTTACCTTCATTACGTATCCTGATGATCCTTGAGCGTCTCGAAAGACACGATGGTACCAGCGTCGCGCAGTCTCAGGGCTTCGTCGGGACCGAGGTCGCAAGCGTGGGCGGTGCTTTTTTATGTGTGACCTACGGGAGCCACTTTAGCGATCCGAACTTAACTGAAACTGAATTGCCATCACCAGGAGTGGCACCTCAATATCGCAGCGCTGCGAGACCCAGTGGGCTGGCGGCGCTGCCTGACCTGTTTATAATCCTCCGCTTGCCCGCATTTGAGACCGGTATGACCGCTATCCACATCAAGTTTCCCTCGCTGATACTCAAGGCCGGCCCTCGCGCCTTGGCACGGATTCGTGAAAACGGTTTGAGCGCCGCCGATGTCGGCACACTGCCGGGCGCGGCCGGTGGTCCCAAGGCGCTGGGGATTCAAGGTCTGGATCTGGCGTTGTTCGGTGAATGGCTGCCGGCGGCACCGCGCGAGCGCTCGTTGATCGGTGCATCGGTGGGTTCCTGGCGCTTCGCCAGCGCGTGCCTGCCGGATGCCGCCGAAGGTATCCGCCGCCTCGGTCACCTCTACACCGAGCAGAACTTCGCCAAGGGCGTGACCATGGCGCAGATCAGCCAGAGCTCCCGGCGCATGCTCGATGACCTGCTCGACGGCCGCGATGCCTCGATTCTGGACAACGCTCATTACCGACTGAACATCATGGTGGTCAAAAGCCACGGCCTGCTGGCGGACGATCATCGCGGCCGACTGGGGCTGGGCCTGTCCTCGGTGATCGCCGACAACCTGCGCGGCCGGGCGCGGCTGTCGCGGCATTTCGAGCGACTGATCATTCACGATCCGCGTCTGGCACCACCGGTCAATGCACTCAACGATTTCCCCTCGCGCTTTGTTGCGCTCAATGCCGGCAACCTGCGCCAGGCGTTGCTCGCGTCAGGCTCGATCCCGATGGTGATGGAAGGTGTGCGCGACCTGCCGGGCGCCGGTGCTGGCACTTTTCGCGATGGCGGTCTGCTGGACTATCACCTCGACCTGCCCTACAGCGGCAACGACATCGTGCTCTATCCGCATTTCACCGACCGGGTCATTCCCGGCTGGTTCGACAAGACCCTGCCGTGGCGCCGCGCTTGTCCTGCACGTTTGCAGGATGTCCTGTTGCTGGCGCCGTCGAAGGACTACCTGGCGCGTCTGCCCTACGGCAAACTCCCGGACCGCAACGACTTCAAGCGTTTCATGGGCGATGCCCCGAGCCGGCAGAAATACTGGCGCACGACGATGGATGAAAGCCGTCGTCTGGGCGATGAGTTCCTCGAACTGGCTGTCAGCGGTCGCCTCGGCGAGCGCTTGCTGACCCTTTAGTCAGTGTTTTCCCGCAACGCCAAACGCAAACTGTTAAACTCGCCGCCTGCCCACATCGCCGCGGCGATCGCCACCTGACAGAGCTGAAACTACTGTGGAAATTTTCAAAGAGTTCACCTTCGAATCCGCCCACCGCCTGCCCCACGTACCGGACGGCCACAAGTGCGGCCGCCTGCACGGTCACTCGTTCAAAGTGGCGATCCACCTGAGCGGCGACCTCGATCCGCACACCGGCTGGATCCGCGATTTCTCGGAAATCAAGGCGATCTTCAAGCCGCTCTATGAGCGCCTGGATCATAACTACCTGAACGACATTCCCGGCCTGGAAAACCCCACCAGTGAAGTCCTGGCCAAATTCATCTGGAAGGAATTGAAGCCTCTGCTGCCGGAACTCAGCGCGATCCGCATCCATGAGACGTGCACCAGCGGCTGCATCTATCACGGCGAGTAAACCGACAGATCAAAAAAACCACCGAGACCGGTGGTTTTTTTATGCCTATGCTTTTTGGCTCGAACACGCCCTTCGCTTCTTACGTGTGGCACCGGATTGCACCGCACTTCATCACCAGCCATCCGGTGCACTACTTTGATCTGTTGGGTGATGGGCTATCGGCAGATCGCGCAGATGGGCGACCGTTATACCCGTGAGGCCAAAAGGCTGTACCCGACGATTCGTTGTCCAGTGCAGATTCTGTGGGGGGGATTCGGCTTCAACGTGGGCAGGCTTGCTCCCACATGGGTTCTGTGTTCCTTCAGGTGCACCTCTTTCGCGCCCTTCCTCAAGCCAAATCCCCGCGCTCGGCTATAAATAACTACACCGCCCCACGCTTGGCACGACCACTGCAACACGCCCCCGCGTCTCTCATTCAGATAGGAACGCCCCATGACGCAGAACGATACCGGCAACGATTACCCCCTCAGCGAAGTCCCGATGCATGCCCGCAAAGGACTGGCCTCCACGGTCATGGTGCTGCTGGGTTTCACCTTTTTTACCGCCACCATGTTTGCCGGCGGCAAGCTTGGTGTGACGTTCAGCTTCGGCGAGATGATGGCGGTGATTGTCGTCGGCAATCTGCTGCTGGGAATCTACGCCGCCGGCCTGGGTTACATCGCCTTCAAGAGCGGTCTTAACTCGGTGCTGATGGGACGCTTTTGCTTCGGTGAAGTGGGCAGCAAGCTCAGCGACCTGATCCTCGGTTTTACCCAGATCGGCTGGTACGCCTGGGGCACAGCCACTGCCGCCGTGGTGATGGGCAAGTATTTCGAATTGAGCGAGGGCACCGTTCTGGGGCTGATGGTGCTGTTCGGCCTGGTGTTTTGCGCAACCGCGTATGTCGGATATCGCGGCCTGGAGATTCTGTCGTACATCGCCGTACCGGCGATGATGTTGCTGCTGATGCTGTCGATGTGGGTGGCCACGGTGAAGGTCGGCGGGCTCGATGGTTTGCTCGCCGTGGTTCCGACGGGGACACTGGACTGGTCGACCGCGATTACTCTGGTCTTCGGCACCTTCGTCAGTGGTGCGACCCAGGCGACCAACTGGACGCGTTTCTCCCGGTCAGCACGCGTCGCGGTGCTGGCGAGCCTGATCGGTTTCTTCATCGGCAACGGCCTGATGGTGTTGATCGGTGCCTATGGCGCAATCGTCTACCAGCAACCGGACGTGGTCGAAGTGTTGCTGTTGCAAGGCTTCGCCATGGCGGCGATGGCCATGTTGCTGCTCAATATCTGGAGCACCCAGGACAACACCATCTACAACTTCGCCGTCGCCGGTTGCAACCTGCTACGCACCCGCCGTCGCAAGACCGTGACCCTGGTGGGCGCGGTGATCGGCACGTTGCTGGCACTGCTGGGCATGTACGACATGCTGGTGCCCTACCTGATTCTGCTGGGCACCGTGATTCCACCAATTGGCGGCGTGATCATGGCGGACTTTTTCTACCGCTATCGTGGTCAATATCCACGTCTGGCCGATGCCCGGTTGCCGGCGTTTAACGGGTCTGGTTTGGCCGCTTACGCAGTCGGCACCGTTGCTGCGTTCAGTTCACCGTGGGTCGCGCCACTGGTAGGGATTGCCGCTGCCGCGTTAACGTATGTGTTACTGACCGGCGTGCTAGGTGCCCGTACTACCAACGCACCATTACAAGATCTATAAAAGGATTCGCCTGATGCACATCATCAATGCCCGCCTGCGCAACCAAGATGGCCTGCATGAGTTGCACCTGAAAAACGGCCTGATCAGCAACATCGCCCGACAGATCGAAGCGCCAACCCTGGGCCCCGATGATCTGGATGCCGGTGGCAACCTGGTAGTGCCACCCTTCGTCGAGCCACACATCCACCTCGACGCCACGCTTACCGTCGGCGAGCCGCGCTGGAACATGAGCGGCACGCTGTTCGAAGGCATCGAGTGCTGGGGCGAGCGCAAGGCGACCATCACCGAGGAGGACACCAAAACCCGCGCCAGAAAAACCATCCAGACCCTCGCCGCCCACGGCATCCAGCACGTGCGCACGCACGTCGATGTCACCGACCCGCAGCTCACCGCGCTCAAGGCGATGCTCGAAGTACGCGAGGAAAGCCGTCACCTGGTCGACATGCAGATCGTTGCATTCCCGCAGGAAGGCATCGAGTCGTACCGCAACGGTCGGGAGCTGATGGAGGAAGCGATCCGCATGGGCGCCGATGTCGTCGGCGGTATCCCGCATTTCGAGTACACCCGCGATCAAGGCGTGAGTTCCGTGAAATTCCTGATGGACCTCGCCGAGCGCACCGGTTGCCTGGTGGATGTGCATTGCGATGAAACCGACGACCCGCACTCACGTTTTCTGGAGGTGCTGGCCGAAGAAGCCCGCAGCCGCGACATGGGCTCGCGAGTCACCGCCAGCCACACTACGGCAATGGGCTCCTACGACAACGCTTACTGCGCCAAATTGTTCCGCCTGCTTGGGCATTCGGGGATCAGTTTTGTCTCCTGCCCCACCGAAAGCATTCACCTGCAAGGGCGCTTCGACAACTTCCCGAAACGTCGTGGCGTGACCCGTGTCAACGAACTGCTCGAAGCCGGGATGAACGTGTGTTTCGGCCAGGATTCGATCGTCGATCCGTGGTATCCGCTGGGCAACGGCAATATCTTGCGGGTGCTCGAAGCCGGCCTGCACATCTGCCACATGCTCGGTTACCGCAACCTGCAAAGCGCACTGGACCTGGTCACCGACAACAGCGCCAAGGCCATGAACCTGGGTGATCGTTATGGCCTGGAGCGCGGGCGGCCAGCGAATTTGCTGATTCTGTCGGCGGACAGCGATTACGAGGTGATCCGCAGCCAGGGCCTGCCGCTGTATTCGGTGCGCGATGGCAAGGTGTTGATGAAGCGGCAGATGCCAGTGGTGGAGTTCTTCGGCGATCAGAGCTGAGTTTTGCGTGGGCTGGGTTGCTCGCGAAGGCAATCGAATGATCATCCCATCACCCGCGCCGTACCGAACAACCTGACCCGACTCAACTCACCCTGCTCTTCCTCCAGAAGAATCGGCGCTGTGCCGCCGGGCATAACCACGCTCACCTCCCCGGCACTGACCCAACCCACCCGCCACGCCGCGCAAGCCACCGCACTGGCGCTGGTGCCCGACGAGGCCGTCGGCCCTTCTCCGCGCTCGAATACCCGCGCGACGACTCGCCCTTCTGACTCAAGCATCGCCCATTGCAGATTCACGCCAGCAGCACACGGCTCTCCCGCCCCGGTCGGCATGGCGTAAGCGATACGCGCCAGCCTTTCGGACAACTCCGGTTCGCGCATCTGCTCATTGTTCGGCAATGCATCGGCGCATTCTAAAAGCGTCACACAATGTGGATTGCCGATGCGCACGAATTGGCTTCGAGACCAGGCGGGGTCGAGCGCCGACAACGGCTGCACATGACTGACATCGCGACCGTTCAACAGCACGTCATCAACCCCTTTTGCCCCCACCGCGTCAGCCCCGAACGAGGGTTTGCCCAAATCCAGCCAGAAGCCTTTCACTCCCTCGACCTCGGCCGGTTTCACCGAAGTGTCCACAGGCGAAACCGCATCAGGCTTGTCGTGATGAACCTTGAGAAAACAAAGCTCGTCCCTCGGCAGCAAACCTTGCTCACTCAGGGCCTGGGAGAAAATCGTCAGCCCATTACCACTGCGCTCGGCGAGCGTGCCGTCGGTGTTGACGATCAACAAGTCAAACGGTGGCGAGGTTTGAAACGGCCCGATCAGTAAGCCATCGCAGCGATGCGATTTGGCATTGGCCGGTCGCGAATGCGACGGCCATTCGCAGAATGCATCCACCGCTTGCCGGCTCCAGACCGCCCGGGACGACGCGGCGTGGCCAGCCGTTGTCGGTAAGTCGACACCGGCGCGGCGCACCGCTGCGGGAGTTACCACACCATAAATATTGCCGCGTGCATCGTAGAACTGCGCCATGTGCCGGTCCTTTTTATCGCTTGGGGGCGGTGCCCACTCTAATGCTTCAGCAGGCCTGCAATCACGCTTCAAGCCTGAAAAAGCATCCTTTTCAGGCTGAAAGTGATAGCACTTCGCCAAGAAATATCTTGTATCAAAACCACTATGAACAGACAGGCCGGTCCTCTCAGGGCATGTGCGCAACTTTTTGCGCAACTTATAACCTTTATGATCCCGCACTCTTCTGATTCACGCCTTCGCGTGGACGCAGAACTTCATGGAACGTCAGCAACACCTCAAGGAGTCCGAGATGTTCAGCCCTGCTAACCAGACCCACTTCAGCCTGACCGTGGATGACTACGTCGGCGACCTGCAAGTCCTGTCGTTCACCGGCACCGAAGGCATCAGCCAGCCGTATCGCTTCGACCTGGAACTGGTCAGCGAAAACCCGGATCTGGACCTGGAAAAGCTCCTGCACAAGCAGGCGTTTTTGGCGCTTGATCCGCAGGGTAGCGGCATCCACGGCCAGATCTACCGCGTCGCCCAAGGCGATGCCGGCAAACGCCTGACCCGCTACAAAATCTCCCTGGTGCCGCAACTGCAATACCTGCACCACCGCACCAATCAGCGCATCTACCAGCAGATGTCCGCACCGAACATCATCGCGCTGATCCTCGACGAGCATGGCATCAAGGGCAACGCTTACAACTTCCAGCTCAGCCAACCCTGCCCGGACCGCGACTACTGCGTGCAGTACGACGAAACCGACCTGCATTTCGTGCAGCGCCTGTGTGAAGAAGAAGGCATTCACTACCACTTCCAGCACAGCGCCAAAGGTCATCTGTTGGTCTTCGGCGACGACCAAACCGTATTCCCGAAACTCGGTCAGCCGACCGCGTACGTGCAAGGCAGCGGCATGGTCGCCGACGAACCGGTGATCAAAGGCTTCAAACTGCGCCTGGAAACCCGCACCGGCCGCGTCACCCGCCGCGACTACGACTTCGAAAAACCACGCCTGCAACTCGAGTCCGCCTACAAACCCGAGGCGCAAAGCGAGGCCCCGGACCTCGAAGACTACGACTACCCCGGCCGCTTCATCGACCGCGCACGCGGCAAATTCCTCAGCCAGCGCGCCCTCGAACGCCACCGCGCCGACTACCGCCAAGCCGAAGGCAAAAGCGATCAGACCACCCTGGTCAGCGGCCACTTCCTGGACATGTCCGACCACCCGCGCAGCGAGTGGAACGACCTCTGGCTGCTCACCGAAATCGTCCACGAAGGCAAGCAGCCGCAAGTCCTCGAAGAGTCCGTGACCAGCGACACCACCGACAAAAAGGACGACTTCCACCAGGGCTACCGCAACCGCTTCCAAGCCACCCCGTGGGACGTGTTCTACCGACCCGCCCTGCAACACCCGAAACCGCGCGTGCTCGGCAGCCAGACCGCCATGGTCACCGGCCCCAAAGGCGAAGAAATCCACTGCGACCAGTACGGCCGCATCAAGGTGCAATTTCACTGGGACCGCGAAGGCCAGGCCGACGACAAAACCAGCTGCTGGATGCGCGTCTCTTCGAGTTGGGCCGGTGACCGCTACGGTGCCATCGCCATCCCGCGTATCGGCATGGAAGTCCTCGTCACCTTCCTCGAGGGCGATCCTGATCAGCCGCTGGTGACCGGTTGCCTGTACCACAAGGAAAACCAGGTTCCGTACGAACTACCGGCCAATAAAACCCGCACCGTGTTCAAAACCCTCAGCTCACCGGGGGGCGGTGGGTTTAATGAACTGCGGATTGAAGACAAGAAAGGGGCGGAGCAGATCTTCATTCATGCTCAGCGGGATTGGGATGAAAACGTTGAGCACGACCAGAAGATTCGTGTGGGGAATGAACGCCACGACACCGTCGAGAAGAACGCCTACACCGAGTTGAAGGCCGAAGAGCATCGGACCACGATTGCGGATCGCAAGGTAGAAGTGAAAGCCAACGACCACCTCACCGTCGGCCAGAATCAGCACATCAAACTGGGTACCGCGCAATTGATGAGCGCTGGGAAAGAGATTCACCTGAAAGCGGGTGACAAGATGGTGGTCGAGGCTGGCATGGAACTCACGGTCAAGGCTGGCGGGAGTTTTATCAAGCTGGATGCGGGTGGGATTACGGTTGTTGGGCCGGTGGTGAAAATCAATGCTGGCGGTGCTGCCGGGAATGGCTCCGGGATTGCGATTTTGATGCCGGTGTTGCCAATACCCGCCCCGTCAGCGGCGGCTGGCAATCTGCTGGGAACGGCCCAACCCGGTGTTATGCCGCCTAAATTGGAATCCAAGCCGAGGGAGTACTTTTTCGACATCAAGTTGACTGACGTTCCTGGCGACGAAGGATTCCCATTGGCTCACACCTCCTGGAAGATCGTTCAGGACGGCGAAGATAAACCGCTGCTCGAAGGTAAGACCGGCGAAGACGGACGGGTCAATATCGATGAGCCGCAACGCCTCAAGCTATCCGAAGCCTATTCACAGAAAGGCCCGTTGTGGCTGTGTTATCCGGGCCAACGCGTGCCGGTAGCACTTCACCAAGAGCCCTCGGCGGCTGACAAGGAGCGCTTCGCCCTCGCCGCGCTGGACTTTCATGACAGCACAAAACACCGCACTATCAGCACCGCGAACAACGAACGCAGCAAACAGGATTTGCTCGGTGAAGGCGATCTGTACAGCCAACTGCAAGCCAGGGATGAATGACCATGACGAATTCCGCAACGCCTTACAACGGCATTCGCCACAAAGAAATCAGCCAGATCAACACCGCCGAGGGCAAAGCCCTGCCAGCGGTCAACGCGCCGGATTTCTTTATTCAGGACGAATCTGCATTCGCCCCCAAACGCAGCGGCAACCAGGTACGTTTTTTCACCACCGGCGAGGAGTACTACAAGGATCTCGCCGGCGCGATTGCCGGAGCAACAAAATCCATCTTCATCACCGGTTGGCAGATCAACTACGACGTGACGCTGGATGGAAAACAAAGCCTTTGGGAATGCCTTCACAACGCACTCAAGGCCAATCCGACGCTAAACGTCTTCGTCATGCCCTGGCTGAGTCCGGCGGCGAGTGTCGGCACCCATGATTTCGAAACCATGCTGGCGATCTTTCAGCTCAATGCTGGCCTGAAAGGTGCTCGGGCGTTCTGTACCCCGGCGATCCAGCAGAGCGACATGAAAGGCCTGGGCTCGACCTTTTCCCATCACCAGAAGTGCGTGGTGATCGACAACAAGATCGGCTACGTCGGCGGCATCGACCTGGCCTACGGTCGACGCGACGACAACAACTTCAGCCTCGATGCTCGCTCGCGCCAGGGCAACGACGCCTACAACCCCGGAATTCCGCACCTGGGCTGGATGGACATGCACAAGCACGTCAGCCGCACGGGCCTGCTGATGGCCACGCTGTTCGACTTGTCCAGACCGGCCGGTCACGTCCCTGTCCTGCCGGGTATCGTCAAACTACCGTTGCCTGCCACCGATGGCGTCATCAACGCCGGCGCGACCATTCAGAACTTCTTCGCCAGCCCGGCGGCACCCGCTATCGAATGGATGTCCAAGGCCGGCAACAGCTTCAAGGAACAGATCGGTGCTATCGACCCGCTGGCCTCAACCAGAAAATACCTGACCGACGCCGTGATTCGACAGATATCGGCGCTGATCAAACGCAACTGGGAAAACCTGCCCATCGCTGAACCGTTGAAAGGCCAGGTGAACGTCTGGATCAGAGAAGTCGAAGGCACCGTTGGCAACCTGCAAGCGGCCCTGCGCTTGAAAAGCTATGAGCTGATCAACAAATGGATGAGCGCCACCGATCTGGGCCGGATGATCGCGATGTTCTGCGATAAAGGCTACGACGCGCTGCCGGCAGAGAAAATGGGTTGGTTGAACGACATCAACGAAGTCGGCACATCCCTGCTCGGACACTTCTATGCGCTGCTGCAGAGCCGCCTGGAAAACCGCGAGGAACCGTTCTACTACCTCGAGCACAAGCCACAGCCGCTGGCCTCTTCAGACTACAGTCGACTGGCCGACGATCAGCCGCGCATGCCGTGGCAGGATGTGCACAGTCGCATCGAAGGTCCGTCCGTCTATGACTTGTCACGCAACTTCATCGACCGCTGGAATGGCCAGCAGGCGTACATTGCCGACATCAAGAAACTGGAGAAAACCAACGTCATCGTGGCGGTCATGGAATGGCTGAACATGCTCGCCAAAGACGCCGGACTCACCAATCATCTGGACCTGAACAACCGTATCCAGTTGAACCTGCCCACGCCAAAACCGGTGTGGATCAACCAACCGCAATCCCTCCCGACACCACCGGAAATGCTCCGCGGTGGCGTCAGCGTGCAAGTGTTACGCAGCGCCTCAGCCAACATGACCGCCCAAGAGGCCAAAGGCCGAAGCAAATCCAACGTCCACTTGCCAGTCCCTCCCGGCATAAATACCGGCGGCGTCCAAGCCAACTGCCACAGCGCCATGTTGCAGGCCATCTCGAGTTCGCAGCATTTCATCTACATCGAGAACCAGTTCTTTCAGACCGATTTTGGGGATGAGGGGGAGCTACCTGCTGGCAAACCATTGTCCGGCCCGATGGCCAGTCTGCGCGACCCGTCCAGTTTGCGGCAGGACTATGTATCGCGAATCAACCTGCGAAAAGCGTTGGAAAAGGAAGACTTTGCCGAAATCAACTGGCAGGAAGTCAACGCCATCGGCAAACAGCGCAATGAAGAAGCTCGAAAGTTTCTCGATGGGTTCTTCGCTATCTGGCAAACCAACGCGCAGGGCTGGCTCACTAAAAAGCTCGGCAAGGAAGAAAAACTCTCCAACAGCATCGGCAAAGCCCTGGCTGATAGGATTGGACGAGCCATCACGGAGGAACGTCCATTCCACGTGTACATGATTTTACCGGTGCACCCGGAAGGGGCGCTGAACGTGCTGAACCTCATGCACCAGGTTCACCTGACCATGCAGAGTCTGGTGTTTGGTGAACAGAGTCTGGTGAAGCGGATTCAGCGGCATATGGCGATCAAGGCCATGATGGATCGCAAGTGCACGAGGGAAGAGGCGGAGAAGATTATTGAGCGCAAGGACAGCAACAACGTGCCTGTTTACGCTCAGCAAGACTGGACGAAGTATCTGACCTTACTCAATTTGCGCACTTGGGATAGTCTTGGTGGCCGGGTAGTTACTGAACAGATTTATGTGCACAGCAAGCTACTAATTGCTGATGATCGAGTAGCAATTTTGGGAAGCGCGAACATTAACGATCGCAGTTTGTGGGGCAGGCGCGACTCAGAACTCGCGGTCATTATTCGCGACAGCAGCCCTACAACTGCCAAGCTTGATGGAAAGGAAAGTCACCAGGTTGGGCAAACAATTAACAAGCTGCGAAAGGACCTCTGGAAAAAACATTTTGGCTTAAGCATTACTAAGAGCTCTTCCGTTGTAGCAGCGATTCACTTGGAAAAGTATCTTGACCAGCCGGCGTCAGAGGAAACCTGGAGAGCCATCCAGATACAGGCCAAACAAAACACTGACGCATACGAAGAGAGTTTTAGCTTTATCCCTCAAAACAATAAATTCAAACACCCTACTTCTATCTGGCCCACGTGGCAATACAGAGATCCCGACAACATAGGTGCTGGAGGAAAGTTGATTAACCCTATGCCCTATGAAAAAAGGTTCTGGGAAAGTGAAAGCTTGAGTGATGTAAAAGCTTACCCGTCGCCGACCGGAGTCAAAGGATTCATCACCTACCTTCCAGTAAAATGGACTTGGAAAGAAAATAATGACTCGGGATTAAATCTTACAATCATCGCAAATATCCTGGACGAGAACGGTGATCGCGCGCTTGCTAGTTCCGACATTGACGATCGCAACGAGATTAAAAACTCATGAAGTTTCAATTTCATTTAATACCAGCGTTTTTCATCATCACAATGGGAGCTGCTCACGCCGACGCCCCCAAACAAGAGTGTTTTGGACGATATACTTTCGACGCGCCAGAACCGATAGAGTGGGCAACACACTCTACCAAGAACAACTCAATCAGTGAAGGTGGCGGTCATACTTTCAGCAAAAACATAAGCTCCGAGAACGAGTATTTAACCTACAACTACAGCGGCCTTACCGTTCGAGTAAGCGACATCACCACACCTCACGAATTCGAGATACAACGCAACGCAATACTTCACACCAATGAGATATCAAAAACAGAAACACTCGAAAAGATAGACATCAAGAAAGGCCGACTACAAAGCATTCAGGACATGAACTATAGCGCCGACATTATCGAGGGTTTAAAGAAAGATATAAAAAACCTCGAAGACTCAACTAAAGATGCGACTGTGTTCGAGTACAAATTTAATATCCCCGACTCTTACGTCTTTGGCAGCAAAAACACCCCCTCTAAAGCTTTGCTTTGGCGCAATAATCGCATTTATTATTTTAGCTTCAACACTCCAAGTAAAAAATCGACAGAAGACATAAAAGGGTTAATCGCCCGCTTCGAACCTCGTGAGCTCTACCATGTGCCAAAAAGCCCCGGTGTTTGCATACCCTATGGCTTTATCCATGACGATGGCAAAACCGCTTTTAGCATTAAAAACAGCCTGCGGTTCACCAGTACGCCAAACGTAATCATGACAATGATCAACGCTTCGCAAGACACGCCAACCAAAGCCACCACCGGCACCTACAACACCGATCACCACCCAGGCTACGACGCGGAAAAATGGAAAAAATCGAAGATCATGGAGAAGTTTTATTTTGGCGAGCGGATGACCACCCTCGAAGGTTGGCGTCTGGACCCTCGCCCCGAGTCCGGCGAGCAGGAACGTGCCTGGTTTGCCATTGCGCATGTCGGTGGTCTTGCCAGTCCATTGATGGCCGTGCAGATGTTCACGTTCAAGCAAGGCACCGATGGACTGAAAGACCTGACGCCGCCACCCGAAGCGGTGATTCCGCGGTTCTTGAAATTGACTGAGAGCATCAAGCCTCAGTAATTACACTTTGCGATTTCGAGGCTTTGCCGGCATTACGGGCACTGGAACTGTTCGAGACTCTGCAAGTGCGTGACGAATACCTGCGCGGATTGTGCGAAGGGCACTGACGCCCGCGCTCGCGATGGAGGGCCCGGCTGTGCAAGGATGTCACCCTGCCTGACCGCGAACCTGGGTGGACGCTGATCGAGCCCTCACCGGTCAATCACTGTCCCTGGGGTACGCGACGTTTTTCGCCAAGGATTGATATGACCAGCCTCAACACTCAAACCGCATTTGTTCCCGGGCGTCTGGAGCAGATGTCCACGCGCATCGCCTTTTTCATTGCCGGTTTCGGCATCGCTGCCTGGGCGCCGCTGGTGCCGTATGCCAAGGCGCGGGCCGGGCTGGATGAAGGGACGCTCGGTTTGCTGCTGTTGTGCCTGGGGGTCGGGTCGATTCTGGCGATGCCGATGGCAGGGCTTCTGGCCACGCGTTTCGGCTGTCGCCGAGTGGTAAGCGCCGGGGTGTTGCTGATCTGTGCGGCCCTGCCGCTGTTGGCGACGGTGTCGTCGATTCCAGCGTTGATTGCTGCGTTGTTCATGTTCGGCGCGGGCCTGGGCACGGTGGATTCGACGGTGAACCTGCAAGCGGTGATCGTCGAACGGGCCAGCGGCAAGACCATGATGTCGGGGTTTCACGGGATGTTCAGCCTCGGCGGGATTGTTGGCGCGGCAGGTGTCAGCGCCCTGCTCGGCTTGGGCCTTTCACCGCTGGGGGCGATGGCGGTGGTGATTGTCGTGTTGGTGCTGGCCTTGCTGAAAGCTGCGCCGCACCTGTTGCCTTACGGCAGCGAAAGTTCGGGACCGGCGTTTGCCGTGCCCCATGGCATCGTGCTGTTCATCGGCGGGATGTGTTTCATCGTGTTCCTCGCCGAAGGCGCGGCGCTCGACTGGAGTGCGGTGTTCCTGGCGCAGGAACGCGGGATCGACACCGCTTATGCGGGACTGGGTTACGCAGCGTTTGCGTTGACCATGACCGTCGGACGTTTGACCGGTGATTCGATCGTGCGTCGTCTCGGCGCTACTCGGGTGATTGTATTCGGTGGGTTGACGGCCGCAGCGGGCCTGTTTGTCGCGACCTTCGCCCCGAGTTGGGAAGCGGCGCTAGTGGGCTATGCATTGTTGGGGGCGGGTTGTTCGAACATTGTGCCGGTGCTGTACACCGCGGTGGGTAAACAGACCGTGATGCCCGAAAGCGTCGCTGTGCCGGCGATTACCACGCTGGGTTATGCCGGGATTCTTGCGGGGCCTGCGTTGATCGGGTTTATCGCCCATGGCAGCAGTTTGAGTTTTGCCTTTGGGTTGATGGCGGTATTGCTGGTGGCGGTGGCCATTGGCGGGAAGGTGTTGAAGGTCTGAATGGTGTCGAGGGGGTGAGCAGTCGGAATGGGCAGGATGGGTTCGCGATGGTCAGTGGTCAGTTGGTCCTGAAGGGAATGGCTTGGGTCCCGCCGCAAACACGGCGGGCACCGCTTGATGGAAAAGACTACTTGCCTTCGCTTTCGGTAATGAAGCCGATGATGCTGACGCCTCCTCGCATAATGTCTTCGGCGATAGCCTTGCGCGCCTTGGCCGGTTTTTTCTCGCGCAGGGCTTCGATCAGCACCAGATGCTCGTCGGCACCGATGTAGGTGTTATGCCCTTTGGTGTAGAAAAGATTGAGGATCGGCCCCATGGACACCCACAACCCTTCGATTTGCGCAGTCAGCATGTCCATTGCTGCCAACCGGTAGACCGTAAAGTGGAATTCGCGGTTGAAGTGCATCGCTTGTGGGCCATCATTGGCCTGGTCCGCTTGTTGGAAACTGGCATGCAGTGCTTCCAGCCGGGTCAGGTCCTCGGGCGCCACGTTGCGTGTGGCGAGTTCCGCAGCCAGGCCTTCCAGTGCGATACGGATGGTGCGCACTTCCAGGTAACGGCTCATGGTCAGCTCCGGGACCATGGCAAAACGGCCTGAACGCAACTCAAGGCCACGTTCGCTGACCAGTCTCAGGCAGGCTTCTCGGACCGGTGTGACGCTGGTGCCCAGCTTGTCGGCCAGGTCTTGCATGACCAGCCGCTCGCCGGGCTTAAAGTTGCCGGCAATCAGCCCTTCGCGGATGGCGTAATAGGCGCGGGCGGACAGGTTGCCTTGTTCGAGCGGTTGAATCTGCACGGTCGAACTTCTGGATGATGCTTTTTTATTGCGCAGCCTGTCGAGGCTGCGCCAAAATCTGAAATACATTGTCTTATATCCTATAAGTAACACTCAACCTTGCATTACAGCGGTTCGGGAGTCTGTTGCAGAAAGAGCGGCACTGCGCGTGCCGCTCTCCGTTGCTCGGCCTAGCGAATCAATGCTTTGAGGGTGTGTTCGATGACGTCGAGGCTTTCATCGAGAATCTTCGTGGTATGCGAGGTCGACAGGTACAGGCGTTTAAAGGGGCAATGGTATGACCGGGTACTCACCAGCGGCCCCTGGATGCAGGCGCTGAGCAACAGCCTGTGGGTCGGCATCGCTTCGACTCTGTTGGCGACACTGCTGGGCACCCTGGCCGCGCTGGCCTTTGCACGACGTAACCTGCCGGCCGCCAGCGGAATGCTCGGCCTGCTGATTTCACCGATGATTTTCCCGCCGGTGATCTCCGGGCTGGGCATGTATTTCCTCTTCGGCAAACTGGGCCTGACCGGAACCCTGATCGGTCTGATTCTGGCCCACACGGTACTGGCGACGCCTTTCGTCCTGATCAGCGTAGCCGCCAGCCTTCAGGGTTTCGACATGACCCTGCTCAAGGCCGCCGCCATGTCCGGCGCCTCGCCGGTGCGGGCCTTCACAAGCATCGCTTTGCCAATCATCGCGCCCGGCGTGATATCGGGTGCACTCTTCGCCTTCATGACATCCTTCGATGAAATCGTCGTGGTGCTGTTCATCGCAGGCCCCAGCCAAAGAACCTTGCCTCGTCAAATGTTCGATGGCATCCGCGACACCATCGACCCTTCAATTCTCGCCATGTCGACATTGTTGTTACTGGTGGGCATCGTCGGGCTTATGACCACTACCTGGCTGACCTTGCGTGCACAACGCACCGCTCGCCAACTCAAGGAGCAATAACGGATGAGCCTGTATATCGTGACCGGAGGTACCCAGGGCATCGGCGCCGCCACCGTGGAGCAGTTGATCGGCCAAGGCGTGTCGGTTGTGTTCACTGGACGAGATGCCGAGGCGGGGGAACGGCTCGTCCAACGCCTGCCGGGCAGCACGTTCGTGGCGGGTGATGTGCGGCAAGAGGCCGATTGTCAGCGAGTGGTCGATCGTGCACTGGAACTGGGCAACGGCTCATTGCAAGGTCTGGTCAACAACGCAGGCATGGCCGCACGCAAGGCGCTCACACAGACCTCGCAGCTGGAATGGGACACCCTGTTCGAGGTCAACACCCGCTCGGCATTTTTCTTTATCAAGCATGCCTTACCCGGCTTGCAAGCCGGTAATGGCGCGGTGGTGAATGTGTCGTCAATCGCCGGCAAGGCCGGCGAAGAGGGACTGGCCACTTACTGCGCCAGCAAGGCCGCGTTGATCGGCCTGACTCAGGCACTGGCGCTCGAATTTGGCGCAAGCGTGCGTTTTAACGCGGTTTGTCCCGGCCAGATTGCCACCCGCATGATGGGAGCGATTATGCAGGACGCACCTCGTCTTGCCGCCCTGACTGCACGGATCCCCGCCGGTCGTCTGGCCGCGCCCGAAGAGGTGGCCCAGGCGATTTGCTGGTTACTGTCGTCGGCGTCCAGCTATGTCAACGGTACAGTGTTGACGGTGGACGGTGGCGAGACAGCGGGGCTGAGAACCCCGCCGAGTCACACCGCGCAAGCTTCGCGCTAATACACGTCGTCATTCTTCGCGAACGACGCGGGAGCGAAACTGCCCATGACTGAGGGCTAAGGAATTGAGGCTGCCGCACGCGCTGCGCAGGATTGTTCAACTTGATGCGCAAGGTGCAACCATCGGCCGCACAGGGTGCGGATGCTCATTGAGTGTTGAGTGTTATTCCTGAGGCATTTTGCGAAAGCCTACCGCCAAGCGGTTCCAGCTGTTGATGGTGGAAATCGCCACGCTCAGGTCAACCATTTCCTTGGGGGTAAACCGGGCGGTGGCCAGTTCGTAGTCTTCGTCCGGGGCATGGGTCTGGCTTAGCAGCGTCAGGGACTCGGTCCAGGCCAGCGCCGCACGTTCGCGGAGTGTGAAGAACGGCGTTTCACGCCAGACCGACACCGCATACAGCCGACGTTCGGTTTCACCACCCTTTCGGGCATCGGCGGTGTGCATGTCGACGCAGAAGGCGCAGCCATTAATCTGGGAGGCGCGCAGCTTGACCAGTTCAATCAACGATTTTTCCAGAGGCAGCTTCGACACAGCGGTTTCCAGCGCGATCATGGCTTTGAGTGCCTCTGGGGACGCGGTGTAGAAATCGGTACGCGGTTGCATGGTGGGCTCCAGTCACAAGGGGTGTGGGACTACGTTAATCGCGCACTGACCTGCAACAAATAGCCAATTATTGGGAAGAAGAGGAGGCCAATGGGCGGGGTTGAAAATAACCGGCTTGATTGCGCCCGGGCCCATGACCTTCAAGCCCCTACGCTCGATTGCGCAGCCACTGCAAAAATCCCCCTCGCCGATCACTTCACCCGGGCCCATGCGCCCGGTCTCGAACTTGACCCCGCTGCGGCTCAGCTCCACCGACACAACGCCGGATTCGATGATGAACAAATGATCGCTGGCCTCTCCTGCCGCCAGGATCATCTCCCCGCCGCGACAGGTTGGCAGGCACATGGGGGTCGAAGTTCGACCACACGCTGACACCGCTGGCCCGCTGGTGCCGGAATGCCAGGTCGAACAGCAGATGACAGACCATGCGTTTCTGATCCATCGAGACCACGAAACCACTGTTTTCGTATTCCACTCCGGTGGTGCTGGAGCCTTTCAACAGGACACACGCCGCCGGTTTATTCAACAGATAGCGGCATTGCAGGCTGATGGATACGCCGAAAATGTCACTGACCGATCAGCAGCGTCAGGGTACGCGCACCGGCCCTTAAAACAAAAAAAGGGCCTCGAACGAGGCCCTTTTTTATCATCAACCCAACACTACTTGCCGTTAGTCAGCGCGTTGTAACTGGTAAACAGGTTGCGGTAGTCCGGGATGTGGTTGGAGAACAAGGTGCCCAAGCCTTCCACGTCGTTGCGCCAGTCGCGATGCAGCTCACAGGCCAGGCCGAACCAGGTCATCAACTGTGCGCCGGAGGCCGACATGCGGTCCCAGGCCGATTGACGGGTCAGTTCGTTGAAGGTGCCGGAAGCGTCTGTCACCACGAACACGTCAAAGCCTTCAGCCAGTGCCGACAGTGCCGGGAACGCCACGCATACTTCGGTGACCACGCCGGCGATGATCAGTTGTTTCTTGCCGGTGGCCTTGATCGCCTTGACGAAGTCTTCGTTGTCCCAGGCATTGATCTGGCCTGGGCGGGCGATGTACGGCGCGTCCGGGAACAGCGCTTTGAGCTCGGGCACCAGCGGGCCATTGGGGCCGGTTTCGAAACTGGTGGTGAGAATGGTCGGCAACTTGAAGTACTTGGCCAGGTCAGCCAGGGCCAACACGTTGTTCTTGAAACGGTCCGGGTCAATGTCGCGCACCAGAGAAAGCAGACCCGCCTGGTGATCAACCAACAGAACAGCGGCGTTATCCTTGTCGAGACGTTTGTAAGAGGTAGTCATGGGAGTAGTCCTCGCCTTTTTATCGATGCCGAACGGGCCGGCGTGAGAGAAACCTGATAGTTCGTTAAAGCCCGGCCAAGCAAGGGTAGTTGCCCTCGCCCGGCACGTCACAGCGTTACAACAATGAGTTCAACCGCTCATCCGGCCGAACCGACCTGACTGGAAGTCAGCAAAGGCCTGATGAATTTCCTCCTCGCTGTTCATCACGAACGGGCCATGGCCGACGATTGGCTCATCGATTGGCTCGCCACTGAGCAGCAGCACCACTGCGTCGTTATTGGCTTCCAGGCTGAGCTGCTGGCCATTGCGTTCGAACAACGCCAACTGCCCTTCGCGCACCAGTTCCACACCGTTGACCTGAACCGTGCCACGCAACACCACCAGTGCCGTGTTACGACCTTCGTGCAGGTCCAGGGTCAGCAACTTGCCGCCGATGAGGCGCAGGTCCCAGACGTCAATCGGGGTGAACGTGCGCGCCGGGCCGGTGTGGCCATCGAACTCACCGGCAATCAAGCGCAGGCTGCCAGCCTGGTCCCTGAGCGCGATGCTCGGGATGTCGCCATCGAGAATCGTCTGGTAACCGGCGTCGGCCATCTTGTCCTTGGCCGGCAGGTTGACCCACAGCTGAACCATTTCCAGGGTGCCGCCGGACTTGGCGAAATCTTCGGAGTGGAATTCTTCGTGGAGAATTCCTGATGCTGCGGTCATCCATTGCACGTCGCCTGGGCCGATCTTGCCGCCGCTGCCGGTGGAGTCGCGGTGTTCCAGCTCGCCCTTATAAACGATCGTCACGGTCTCGAAACCGCGGTGTGGATGCTGACCAACGCCACGACGCTCGTTGGTCGGGGTGAATTCAGCGGGACCGGCGTGATCGAGCAGCAAAAACGGGCTGATGTGCTTGCCCAGGTTGTCGTAGGAAAACAGCGTGCGAACCGGAAAACCGTCGCCGACCCAATGGGTCCGTGGGCTGGTGTAGATACCGATGATGTTTTTCATTTCGCCTCCGAATCGGGTGAGTGACACGATGGATAAAGCTTAAAACTGAACCCTTTGATGCACTAGACTGCAAAAACCAGCCTTAGCGTTCTATAGGGAGAACGATGGTGGAAGACCTCAACACCCTCTACTACTTCACCCAAGTGGTCGAACACCACGGTTTCGCCCCGGCCGGCCGGGCGCTGGACATGCCCAAATCGAAGCTCAGCCGACGCATTGCCGAGCTCGAAGAGCGCCTCGGCGTACGCCTGCTGCACCGCACCAGCCGGCATTGTTCACTGACGGAAATTGGCCAGGCCTATTACCAGCGTTGCCTGGCGATGCGCGTGGAAGCGGAAAGCGCTGCCGAACTGATCGAACGCAACCGCTCCGAACCCCAGGGCCTGGTGCGCATCAGTTGCCCGACCGCGCTGCTCAACTCCTGGGTCGGACCGATGCTGACCCGCTACATGCTCAAGTACCCACGGGTGGAGGTGTTCATCGAGAGCACCAACCGCCGGGTTGACTTGATCCACGAGGGGTTCGACATCGCCCTGCGGGTGCGCTTTCCGCCACTGGAAAATACCGACATGGTGATGAAGGTACTGGGCAACAGCACCCAGTGCCTGGTAGGCAGTCCGGCCTTCGTGCCGCGCCTGTCATCACCGGCCTCCCCGGCGGACCTCAGCGGGTTGCCGAGCCTGCACTGGGGCGCCGCGCAGCGTGAATATCAGTGGGAATTGTTTGGACCGGACGGCGCCAGCGCAATGATCCGGCATGCACCACGAATGGTCACCGATGACCTGTTGGCGTTGCGTCACGCCGTGGTGGCCGGGATCGGCATCGCTCACCTGCCCCGCGTGGTGGTGCGCGATGACATTGCCGCGGGTCGACTGGTGGAACTGGTGCAGGGCTGGGCACCCAAATGCGGGATCGTGCATGCCATCTTCCCGTCACGCCGTGGGCTGCTGCCGTCGGTGCGCGCATTGATCGACTTTCTGGGCGAGGAGTTCAGCCACAGCGATATTGCTTGAGGGACACGACATGCGGGGCTGACGGAGTTTTTATTTCGGACACCTAGGGCGCTTGGGTTTTGGCTCGGTCATTGGATATCCTTGGGATAAGCAGTCGCCTGCAGGCGACGCCCCCACCGGGACTAAACGTCAGTCTGCCTTGAGGCTCTGATCCAGGCGTGCCATGGCGTGTTGCAGTTGATCGACGGCCTCGTCGATCAACGTCGCGCGCCCTTCGGCGCAGGCACGTTCCAGATGATCGCAGCACTCAATCAAACGTTGTGCACGAACCATCCGCGCACCACCTTTGATACGGTGCGCCAGGTCCTGCAGCCGGTGACGATTGCCACTGATGTGCGCTGCAAGCAGGTCATCGCGATCGTAGCGATTGGTCTCGGCCAGTTCGCGCAACAACTGATTGATCAGCGTCCGGTCTTCCCCGACGTAGAGTTCCAGGCCGGCCAAGTCAATCCAGGACGTTGCTTGCTCTTCAACCGGCGCTGGCGGCTCATTCGCAAATCGAGACGCCAGCCAGGCACTCAGATCTGCCAGTCGGATCGGTTTGAACAGACAGTCATCCATGCCTGCTTCAAGGCAACGGATCTTCTCCTCCGGCTGCGCATTGGCGCTAAACCCAAGAATCAGCGTGGGTGGTAAGCCATTAGCGCGCTCTTCATCGCGTATCGCACCCGCTAACTCATAACCATTGACCACCGGCATGTTGCAATCGGTGATGACCAAATCGAACTGATGCTCGCGCCACTTCACAAGACCACGCTCGCCATCCTCAACCTCCAGCACCTGATGCCCCAGGTAGCTCAGTTGCCGTGAGAGCAACAATCGATTGGCCGGGTAGTCGTCGACCACCAGAATCGTCAGCAGCCGAGTGGCCATCTGCAATCCGCTATCCGCCCACTCGCCGCCGCTCAACGGTTGCAACGCAATCAGATCAACGCTGATGTCGACCTGAGTACCCCGTCCGAGGACGCTGTTGAGCTGCAATCGGCCGCCCATCATTTCGCACAGAGTGCGGCTGATCACCAGTCCCAGGCCGGAGCCATTGTGGCCTGACTGCTGGCTGTTACCGGCCTGCACGAACGGGCTGAACAGCCGTTGCTGATCGACCACACTGACACCCATGCCGCTGTCCTCAATACGCATACTGACGGCCAGATGCCCCGCCACGCCGGGCTCTACTCGCAGCGTCAGGCTCACCTCACCTTCATGGGTGAACTTGATCGCGTTGCTCAGCAGATTGGACAGCACCTGCTTGAAACGCGTGGGGTCGACTAACACGTCACGATCGCTGTGTTCGGCCAATTCGACCCGCCACTGCAAGTTCTTCTGCCGTGCCAGGCCTTCGAAAACCCGGCACACCGACTTCACCAGCGTGCGTAGATTGGCCCGTTCAGGGGTCAGCGACAAATGGCCGGACTCGATGCGGGCGATGTCCAGGATGTCGCCGATCAACGCCAGCAATTGCTGCGCGGCATTGGATGCCACCTCGATGGCGGAGCGATCAGCGAAGCCCTCTTGCGCTCCCTTCTGCGCCAGTTCGAGCATGCCGATCAGGGCATTCATCGGTGTGCGGATTTCATGACTCATGGTCGCCAGAAAGGTGGTTTTGGCGCGATTGGCATCGTCGGCGGCGTTCTTGGCATCCTGCAATTGCCCGAGCAGTTGCTGGCGTTGAGTTATCTGCCGGCGCTGCCAGGCAATCCAGGCCAGTGCGAGCAACAGCAAAGCGCCCGCAGCGGCAAACGCCTGCAGAATGCCTTGGCGATGACGCAGCCAATAGCTGCCATCGACCACTACATCATTGCTCCAGCGGGCTAACAGCTCATCCATTTCCCGGGGCGAAATGCTCAGCAGTGCCTTGTTCAGAATAGAGTACAACTCCAGCGCACCACGGCTGGTGGCCAGAGCGATACGCGCCGGTTCATCACCCACGGTGCCGCTGATCCGCAGACGCTCGCGGTATTGCCGGGTGATCAGATACCGAGCCACGATCAATGAGCTGACTGCCCCGTCGGCCTGGCCGTTGATCACCCATTCCATACCCTGCGCCGGGCTCTGCACTTCGACCAGACGTACATGTGGCGCCCGAGCGCGGATGAACCCGAGCAACGGATGACCGCGATAAATCGCCAAGCGTTTACCGGCCATATCATCCAGGTTCCTGGGGCTACCCGGGGAGGTCGAACTGACCAGTACAAACGGATTGTTCAAGTAGGCCCGAGTGAAGCGCAGTTCGACTTCGCGTTCGATACCGGGCGTGACCACAGGTAACACGTCAATCTTGCCGTCCTTGAGTTGCTGGATCTGCTGATCAAGGGAATTACCCCGCTGCACCTTGAAGGTCAAGCCGCTGCGCTGGCTGATCAGCGTCAGCAATTGCGCGGTCAATCCGCTGAGTTGTCCCTGTGCATCGTAAAAAGTCAGCGGTGCAAAGCTCTCGACGGCACCCACTTGCACCGTCGGATGTTGATCCAGCCAACGTTGTTCACTGGCGCTCAAACGTACTCGCTCTTGACCCGCCATGTTGGCTCTTCCGGCACTCCAGCGCTGCTCGATGGCCGTGCGCTGATCCATGGAAATCACCGCCAGTGTCTTATCGACAATGCGCTTCAGACGAGGGTTGCCCCGGCTGAAGGCAAAGCCGAACGGATTGGCGTCCAGGCCGGAAGGCCCTACCAGGCGTACATTACTGAGGTAGTTGTTATTGATGAGGTAATTGGCGCTGATGAAGTCCCCGAGGTACACATCATCCTGCCCGAACGCCACTGCCCCGATCGCATCGAGTGCCGAGGGGTAGCGTTGCAAGCTCGCATCGGGATAGTAGGCCTCGACAGTCTGCGCCTGCATATAGTCATCGACCATGGCGATGCGTTTGCCCGCAAGGTCGACGGGCATCCAGTCGTCCAGGCGGGTCACCAGCATCGGCTGATCTTCGGCATAAGCACTGGATCGGGTCAGCTTGGGGTCTGCCGCCTCGAAGTTGTTGGACGTGCCGAGCAGGTCCAGCTCATCGCGTTTGAGCGCATCCATGGCCGCCTCGCGGGTGCGATAACGAAGCACGTCGATTTTTACGTGCAGCAGTTGCCCCAACAGGGCCGCATAGTCTGCGGTGATGCCTTCCAGCTCATCAACGTTACGCGTGATCTCGAACGGCGGGTAGTCCGGCCCCGACACCCCCAGGCGCAAGACTCGCTTACCACGCAACCACTGCCAGTCTGTTTCATCCAGCTGGACCCGATACCCTTCCACCGTGGAACGCCCCAGCACATGCAAAAGCTTTGGCTCATCGGCCGCCATCACCGGTGTTCCCAGTCCACAGAACAGCAACAGAGCCCACAAACAATCGCGCATGATCGGGCTCACTCAGATCAGATGATTACGCTTGGCAAAATCCCTCAGGTACACCGCTGATTCCACGTTGAGTTTTCCAATCAAACGGGTCTTGTAGGTGCTGACGGTCTTGTGACTCAAGTGCATGATTTCAGCGATCTCTTTGTTACTGATGCCCAGGGCCAGATGCTGAAAAATCGTCAGTTCCCGGTCGGAGAGTTTATCGATCATCTGTTTTTCGCTCAGTTGTATCGAGCTTAGCGACACCGATGCCGACGTTAGCTGGGCGAAAAAGGTGTAACCGGCCATCACGGCGTGCACGGCTCTGTGCAAGTGCTGCAAGTCATTGGACTTGGCGATATAGCCTGCGGCGCCGGCGTTCATGCAACGATCCTGATAATACATGGGCTCCTGGGACGTAAAGACCAGTACTCGACAGGGCACCCCACTGGTCTTGATCCGCGCCAGTACATCCAACCCGTCGAGCGAGGGCATCACCAGATCCAGTACCACCAGATCAGGTTTGTGTTCGCGAATCTTCGGCAAGACCTCATTACCACTCGCCGCTTCGTATATCTGCTTGAACCCCTCCTGCACCAGTACGATTTTGACTGCGGCGCGAACCACCGGATGATCGTCCACAATCAGCACTGACTTCATGGCAACTCCCTGTGCAACAAAAACGACGATTGAACAATCAATGCCCATAAGCCCGGCCCGGTTGAACTTACTGGCGGCGCAAAGACTTTTGCATGGAAAACCGGGCGTAACTACCTGACAGAAATGACAGTACCGACGAACGGCAGACGAGGGTCGATGATCGCCATCAGCCGCTGAATGGACGCCAGATCAGGCAGCATTGCATGGCTCACTTCAACCGTCTGTTGAACGCCGACAGGAATGGGCGGCCGTTGCGTCTGCTGACCGTCATAGATCAAGGCGTGATGAACCTGTTGGTTATCAAGGAAAAAATCGAACAGGTTCAACGCCCCGCCCGCCAGCGAGGCGTTGATGACCACCAGATCGAATGGCTCGCCCCCGTATTCGACCAGGGTCAACAGTTCTTCAAGGCTCTGCACCGGTGCTATCCGGTAGTAGTCGAGTTGATTGAATAGTCGCTCGACCTTCATGCGGTGAAAATGCAACTCGTCAGCGATCAGGATACGTAAGGCTTTGTTCGACAACGTGGGCCCCCAGGAGGATGTCAGATTCGTGAGGGCGCAAGGCTACGGAAGACTTGTCGAGCTTTCTGTAGGACTTTTCCTAAAAAGAAGGACGCTTCCTCCGGTGGCAGAAGAAAAAACGAAAAAACAGCTAGCAGAACGCTGGCAGGGTTCAGGATCGAGGCCTGATCGTTCCCACGCCGCGCGGGAACGATCAGACAGGGTCAACTGGCGGTGGCTAGCAACAAATCCGACACCGAACGGCCATGCCCCCATGCCTTGCCATGTTCATACAACGAACCGGCAATTTCATCGGCGCGAATCGGCAGGATCGACAGCAAGGTGTCGCTCAAGCCGTGGCTGCCCTGGCAGAAGCCCTGCATATAGATGCCAGCCTTGCAGCGCTCGTCTGTGATCAGTTTGTAGTTACGATCGACTTCGAAATCGCCCAGGTACTGCTCCAGCGGCGCCAGCAGTTTGCGGTGCATCTGGCGCTCGTAACCGGTGGCCAACACCACGGCGTCGTAATGACGGACCGTGAGTTCACCCGTGGCGTTGTTGCGTACCGCCAACTCAATACCGCGCGCGGTGGCGGTGACTTTTTCGACAGTGGTCAGGGTACGGAACGCATGGCGGGCGATGCCCGACACTTTCTGGCGATAGAAGATGCCGTAGATGCGTTCGATCAGGTCGATGTCCACCACCGAATAGTTGGTGTTGTGGTACTCGTTGACCAGACGCTCGCGCTCGCTGCTCGCCTGCTGGAACACCAGATCAGTGAACTGCGGCGAGAACACTTCGTTGACGAACGGGCTATCGTCCGCCGGCTTCAGGGCCGAGCCACGCAGGATCATGTCCACCTGCACCGACGGGAAACTGTCGTTCAAATCGATGAACGCTTCCGCTGCGCTCTGCCCGCCGCCGATGATCGCGATGCTCATCGGCAGGTTGTTCACGCACGGCTGCTTGGCCATCTGCGCCAGGTACTGGGAGTGGTGGAACACCCGGCTGTCACCCTTGAGCGCCTTGAACGCTTCGGGAATGCGCGGTGTTCCGCCGGCACTGACCACCACCGAACGGGCGGTGCGAACGTGCTGCTGACCTTGGGTATCGCGCGAAACTACCCGCAGCGCTTCGACCTGCTGGTTGTGCAGCACCGGCTCGATGGTCAGCACTTCTTCACCGTAGCGGCTCTGCTCGGCAAATTGCCCGGCGACCCAGCGCAGGTAATCGTTGTACTCCATGCGGCACGGGTAAAAGGTACCCAGGTTGATGAAATCCACCAGGCGGCCGTGGTGCTTGAGGTAGTTGACGAAGGAGTACGGGCTGGTCGGGTTGCGCAGGGTCACCAGGTCCTTGAGGAAGGAAATTTGCAACTCACTCTGGGTCACCAGGGTGTTGCCGTGCCAGCGGTAGTCGGCCTGCTTGTCGAGAAACAGAACATCCAGCTCGCCCTGACTCGGCCCGCGCTCTTGCAGAGCGATGGCCAGCGCCAGGTTCGAAGGGCCAAAACCGACGCCGATCAGGTCGTGAACGATGGGCGATGCAATTGCCTGTGTCATTTCCAGTGTCCTCTGGATGAACCCCCGAAGCCGCGGGGAGTGAGCCTAAGTGACCTGACCAGCCTTGAGCAGGACAGCAGATCGTCTGTTGAAGGGAACGAGGACAATGAAAAAAAATTTAATGCCGCTTGATTGATCGGGTCGGATCAATGGGCATCCCATTGCAGCATCCGCACCCGGCAATGCTTCATCGCATTGACGATGTGCTTCTCCACCATCGCGCGGGAAATGCCCAGGTGTTCGGCGATCTCCGGGTGCGACAGACCTTCGATCTTGCGCAGCAGGAAACTCTCGCGGCACACCCGTGGCAATTGCGCCAATGCACGCTGGAGCATCTCCAGGCGTTGGCCATGATCGAGGCTGTGATGAGGGGATGGGGTGAAGTAGCGCTCTTCGTTGTCGAGCACTTCCAGGGATTCGACCTGACGCAGGGCATTGCGCCGATGGTCGTCGATCACCAGATTGAGCGCGGTGCGGTACAGGAACGCCCGAGGTTGTTCGATCGGCGTGTCGCTGGACCGCTCCAGAACCCGCAGATAAGCGTCATGCACCACATCTTCAGCCACCTGACGGTTGCCCAGCTTGGCGTTCAAAAAACACACCAGCTCGCGATAGTAGTTTTCCAACATGACTCCCGACCGCAGGGGTGCGGTTTCTGTCCTTGAGCCAGACCGTCGACTGCCGAAATGGGCAGTGGCACGATAGTGGCAGTTCGAGGCGCGTAATTTATAGTAATTCTCATATAGATTTAAAGTATTGCTTCACCTAGCCCGACAAATAGTCATAAACCTAAATTTCCTGCCACTTTCCTCGTTTACAGGACAGCTCCCCGTCCCGATTCAACGGTTTTGAACGACGGGCCGATATTCATTGGCCGGAACCCTGCATGAAACGTCCCCGACAGACCCGACGCGCCCTGCTTGTAGCACTTTGTCTGATCCCCGTTATCGCCGTCGCCGCCTGGCAGATCATCCCGCCCGGTCGAGACCCGTTCGCCACCGTGCAGGTCACCCGTGCAGACATCGAAAGCAGCGTTACCGCGCTGGGCACGTTGCAACCTCGACGCTATGTCGACGTCGGTGCCCAGGCGTCCGGGCAGATCCACAAGATCCACGTGGAAGTCGGCGATGTGGTCGAGGAAGGCCAGTTACTGGTGGAAATCGATCCGTCCACGCAACAGGCCAAACTCGACGCTGGGCGCTTCTCCATAGAAAACCTCAAGGCACAGCTGCAGGAACAACGGGCTCAACACGACCTCTCCCGGCAGAAATTCCAGCGCCAGCAGCACCTCAAGGCCGGTGGCGCCACCCGCGAAGAAGATGTGCAGACCGCCCAGGCCGAACTGCGCGCCGCCCAGGCCCGTGTCGATATGTTCCAGGCGCAGATCCGCCAGGCCCAGGCCAGTCTGCGCAGCGATCAGGCGGAACTGGGTTACACCCGCATCTATGCGCCAATGAGCGGAACCGTCGTTGCACTCGATGCCCGGGTCGGCCAGACCCTCAACGCCCAGCAACAAACGCCACTGATTCTGCGCATCGCCAAGTTGTCGCCGATGACCGTCTGGGCCGAAGTGTCGGAAGCCGACATCGGTCATGTCAAACCCGGCATGACCGCCTGGTTCACCACCCTCAGCGGCGGCAACCGTCGCTGGAACAGCACCGTGCGGCAGATTCTACCGGTGCCGCCCAAGCCGCTGGACCAGACCAGCCAGGGCGGCGGCAACCCGGCCAGCGCGAGCAAAAGTGGTAGCGCTCGCGTGGTGCTGTACACCGTACTGCTGGACATTGATAACGCCGACAACGCCCTGATGGCGGAAATGACCACGCAAGTCTTCTTCGTCGCCGAGCAGGCGAAAAACGTCCTCACCGCACCTATCGCAGCCCTGCAAGCTGGCGCTGGGGTGGACAATCAGACCGCCCAGGTCGTCGCCAAAAATGGCCGCATCGAGCAGCGCGAGGTGCGCACCGGCATCAGCGATCGTCTGCGGGTGCAGGTTCTCGATGGCTTGCAGGAAGGTGATCACCTGTTGATCGGTCCAGCCGATGGGAGTGGCGGCTGAATGCTGACGCCTCTGATCGACTTGCAGGACATCCGCAAAGCCTACGGCGGCGGCGATTCACCGCAAGTTCACGTACTGCGTGGCATCGACCTGTCGATCCATGCCGGGGAATTCGTGGCGATCGTCGGTGCCTCCGGCTCCGGCAAGTCGACGCTGATGAACATTCTCGGCTGCCTTGACCGCCCCACGTCGGGCGAATACCGCTTCGCCGGGGAAAACGTCGCCGCACTCGACAGCGACGAACTGGCCTGGCTGCGCCGCGAAGCCTTTGGCTTTGTGTTCCAGGGTTATCACCTGATCCCGTCCGGCTCGGCCCAGGAAAACGTCGAGATGCCGGCCATTTACGCAGGCTTACCGGCCGCCGAACGCCACGCCCGCGCTGCCGCCCTGCTCGACCGCCTCGGCCTGGCCTCGCGCACCGGCAACCGACCGCACCAGCTCTCCGGCGGCCAGCAACAACGGGTGTCCATCGCCCGCGCCTTGATGAACGGCGGCCACATCATCCTCGCCGACGAGCCCACCGGTGCCCTCGACAGCCACAGCGGTGCCGAGGTCATGACCCTGCTCGACGAACTGGCGAGTCAGGGCCACGTGGTGATCCTCATTACCCACGACCGAGACGTTGCGGCTCGGGCCAAACGCATCATCGAAATTCGCGACGGGCTGATCATCAGCGACAGCGCCCGCGACAACCCAGAGGTACACACTTCAGCCAACCCTGGCGCACTGCAAGCAGTGGACTTACGCAAGCGCCTGACCGAAGGCGCCGAAGCCACGGGCGCCTGGAAAGGCGAGCTGGTCGATGCGGTGCAGGCTGCGTGGCGGGTCATGTGGATCAACCGCTTTCGCACCGCACTGACGTTGCTGGGGATCATCATCGGCGTGGCGTCGGTGGTGGTCATGCTGGCCGTCGGCGAAGGCAGCAAGCGCCAGGTGATGGCGCAAATGGGCGCGTTCGGCTCCAACATCATTTACCTCGGTGGCTCCTCACCAAACCCGCGAACGCCGCGGGGCATCGTCACCCTGGATGACGTCGCAGCGGTGGGGAGCCTGCCGCAAGTGACGCGCATCATGCCGGTCAATGGCCAGGAGGCTGGGGTGCGTTTCGGCAACCTTGACCACCTGAGTTATGTCGGCGGCAACGACACGAATTTCCCGGCGATTTTCAACTGGCCGGTGGTACAAGGCAGCTATTTCACCCAGGACGATGAACGCAATGCGGCGGCGGTCGCGGTGATCGGCCACAAAGTGCGAACCCGGTTGCTCAAGGACGTCGTTAACCCGATCGGCCAATACATCCTGATCGAGAACGTGCCGTTCCAGGTGGTCGGCGTGCTTGGGGAAAAAGGCGCCAGCTCGGGCGATTCCGACAGCGACGACCGCATCGCAATCCCCTACTCCGCTGCCAGCGTGCGGCTATTCGGCACCTACAACCCCGAATACGTCGCCATCGCTGCCGCCGACGCACGCAACGTCAAAGAGACCGAAAAAGCCATCGAGCAGTTGATGCTGCGCCTGCACAACGGCAAGAAGGATTTCGAACTGACCAACAACGCGGCGATGATTCAGGCCGAGGCACGCACACAAAATACCCTGTCGCTGATGCTCGGCTCGATTGCCGCGATTTCGTTGCTGGTCGGCGGGATCGGCGTGATGAACATCATGCTCATGACCGTGCGCGAACGCACCCGCGAAATCGGTATCCGCATGGCCACCGGCGCCCGTCAACGCGACATTCTGCGCCAGTTCCTCACCGAAGCGGTGATGCTTTCGGTGGTCGGAGGGCTGGCCGGGATCGCCCTGGCGATGATCGTCGGCGGCGTGCTGATCCTCTGCGAAGTCGCCGTCGCGTTCTCCTTGATAGCGGTGCTCGGCGCCTTCGGCTGCGCGCTTGTCACCGGTGTTGTCTTCGGCTTCATGCCGGCCCGCAAAGCTGCCCGACTCGACCCGGTCACAGCCCTTACCAGTGAATGATCGATCTATGAAGCCGCAACTCAGCCTGCTAACCCTCTGCCTGTTGCTCGGCGCCTGCGGCAGTCCCGTCCAGCGTCCGGACAGTGGGCTCCAGCCGCCCGCCGCCTGGCAATCGCCACATACTCACCGTGCTACTCGCAGCAATCTGCAATGGTGGACGCAGTTCGGCAGCCCGCAGCTTGATCGCCTGATCGAACAGGCCCAGGTCGGCAGTTTCGATCTGGCCGCCGCCATCGCCCGGGTGCGTCAAGCGCAAGCCGACACCGTGATTGCCGGCGGCTCTCTGCTGCCGGAGGTCAAGACCGGCCTGAACGCCAATCGGCAGAAACTATTACGCGGCAACGGCTACAGCCAGCTCGATGCCGACAGTGATAACAAGGCTGTCGATTACTTTAACGCCAACCTCAGCGCCACTTACGAAGTCGACTTCTGGGGCGGCCAACGCGCCTCCCGCGACAGTGCGCAATTCGGTTTGCAAGCCAGCGAAGCCGATCAAGCGACGGTGGAGCTGACGCTGCTCAGCGGCGTGGCCAACCGCTACGCGCAGAGCTTGTCGCTGCGCGAGCAAAGTCGCATCGCCGAACTGAACCTGGCGAACGCGCAGCATGTTTTGAAACTGGTGCAGACGCGTTTTGACGCAGGCTCGGCAACCGCGCTGGAGGTGGCGCAGCAAAAGAGCCTGGTCGCCGCGCAACAACGACAATGGCCGCTGGTGCAGCAACAGGCTCAGGACGCACAGATCAGCCTTGCCGCCCTGCTCGGCCGGCCGGTGCAGGCGTTGTCTTTGGGTCAGGAACGCTTTGATCAACTGTCATGGCCAACCATTGGCGCGGGGCTGCCCAGTGAGCTGATCAGCCGTCGCCCGGACATCGCCCGCGCCGAAGCGCAATTGGCCGCCGCACAAGCCGACGTCACCGTCGCCCGCGCCGCCATGTTGCCGACCGTAACCCTCAGCGCAGACATAGGCTCCGGTGCCGACCGCGCCGTCGATGTCCTGCGCAGCCCCTTCTACAACCTCACCGCCGGACTGCTCGCACCGGTCTTCAACAATGGTCGCCTTAGCGCCGAGCGCGACAAGGCCACAGCCCGTCAGGAGGAACTGCTGGAGACGTATCGCGGGGCGATCATCGATGGGTTCGCCGATGTGGAACACGCGTTGAACAGCATTCGCGGTCTGGACGAACAGCGGCAGTGGCAAAGTGAAGAACTGAACCAGGCGCAGACGGCGTTCAACATTGCACAACGCCGATACCAGGCCGGTGCCGAGGATTGGCTGACGGTGTTGGAGACACAGCGCACGCTGTATGCGGCGCAGGATTTGAATGTGCAGCTGCGGTTGTCGCGGTTGCAGGCGAGTATTGCGTTGTACAAGGCGCTGGGTGGCGGGTGGCAGACACTCTAAAAATCAAAAGATCGTCCGAACGCGGCGATCTTTCGATCTAGGCTTTGGCCTTCAAATGCCGCGCATACCAAGGCCGCTGCGGCACCTTGCGCAAAAGATCCGCCAGTTTCTTCTCGTCATCACCAAAGGTAATCCGCAACGCCAGCTTCATGGTTTCCGGGTCCATCTCCACCGACTTGCCAGCCTGTAACCCCGGAGTGGTGCTGCAACCATGGGTGCTCGGGCCGAGCCACGGGTCGTCGATCTCGACCCAACGGCCGGGCGTAAACCAAGGCACGCCATTTACGTGCAGCCGCCTGACCTCCCCCGGATGAAAGCGCTCGTGCGCACGGAACCAGTCTTCCAGACGATCGTCGATCCAGCCGTGAAAATGCCAGAACACCGGGTTCACGTGGGACGAAAACGGATCGCCGAGAAAATCGTTTTCCGGCGCATACCAGCGCGCGGAAAAGTCCGCCGGATCCCGGGCATACGGCACGGGTTGGCCGTTGGACGGATCACGCGGCACCGAGGCCCAGCGCATGTGCAGCCAGTCGTGCAGGCCCAATTCGACCTCTGAACCGAACTGCCCCAGCGTCAATTTCGACAGATAACGCAGATCCCGGTACTGCGATTCCCACACCTGGAAATTGCTGTGGTAGGTCTCGGCGGTCTTGATGTCGCTGACCCATTGCGAGTATTCGGCATCGTCGTCCGCCAGCCAGGTCGGCGGCAGCGCCGTGCCGTCGTGGTTATCGAAATAGCGGGCGAACCCAACGCGATCACGCGCCAGTTCCGGCTGCGGCAACGGGAAGTGTTGCCAGGACGGAAGGTCCTGCAGGGAGCGCGCCTTGCCGAGCATGTGCCGGTGCATGAAGAAGAAATCCACTCCCGAGCCGTTACGATCCTTGCGCGCGCCACGCGCATCACGCTCCTTGTCCCGCGGGCCAGGCTGCCAGCCAATGCCGCGCAGGGCGCCGCGCTTGTCTTCGGACAGGGTGTGCCATTTGTCCCGGGAGGCATGCCAGAGCTGGTGAAACAGTCGATGCTCGGGCGAAACCAGCCAGGCCAGCAGTGTCGGATTGAGGCCGGTGCGCTCGCGGGCTTCGGGGAACACGCGCTTGACGGCAATGAAGCGATTGTCCTGGGCCGTCAATATTAACGGACGATCCAGATTCAACACCCGACCACTGAGCGTGCCGCTGCCCGCGTTGCCGAAACCGGCCCAGACTTCGTCCAGCGTCATGCTGAATTCGTAATCCGCTGTGCCACTGGCACTGAGCAGTCGCCAGCTCAATTGCGCCGGTTTGGCGCCGGCCAGATCGCCGAGCACCTGGTAACGCGGCATTTCGTTCGAGCGCAAACGCTCGGCGGTGTCGAGGAACCCGCTCAAGCCACGACCTTTGTGGCCAATGTCGAGAAACACCTCCAGCCCGTCCCGTGGCAGGCCTTCGATGCCCGCGTCAGGCCCCTCGAAACGGATCTGCCAGACACCGCGCAAGGTGTTCGCCAGGTGCTGGCCAACCCCATCCGCGACATCGAAAGACGCTTCACCGGGGGTGATCGTCGGATCCGGTTTCGTCCATTCACGATGCCCATAAAAAGCCGCGGGAACGGCGGCACCGGTCAGCGCCAGGCCTGCCATGAACCATCGTCGAGAAATCGTCATTGCCCTACCTGTGTCAGCCATGAAGCAGGCTTTATCCAAGCTAGAACGTTTGTTGTGCCCGAAAATTTAAGAGCCGTGCGGGAACGATCACTCGCGCCGGTAAAACCGCCTAAATTTTCCGCCCAGCCACTCGTTCTTCCCAGATAGCAAAGGCCCCTGTGCCTGCACCCCGACGGCGAACCTGACTGAGACGGCAATGACAAAACCACGTTCGAAAAAGGCTCTTTACATCGGCCTGCCGCTGGCCCTGGCGATCAGCGCCGGTGCAGGCTTTGCGGCTTGGGTTTACGGGTTCAAGGACAACCCAGGGTACCCGGTCAAGGTGATGAAACAGGCTGATGAGCTGCACGAACGAATCCTCTCCTTCGACAGCCACATCACCGTCCCGCTGGACTTCGGCACCGCCGGCAATGAAGCGGACAAGGACGGCACCGGGCAGTTCGACCTGGTCAAGACCGGGCGCGGACGTTTGTCCGGCGCGGCGCTGACGATCTTTGGCTGGCCGGAAATATGGAACGGCGCCAACGCCCCGCACCGCCCCACCGCCGGTTTCGTTGACGAAGCACGGTTCGAGCAGGAAACCCGCTACAAAATCATCAGCACACTGGTTCGCGACTTCCCCCATCAGGTCGCCATCGCCTACACCCCCGACGACTTCCGCCGCCTGCACGGCGAAGGCAAGTTCGCGATTTTCATGAGCATGCTCAACGCCTATCCGCTGGGCAACGACCTGAACGCCCTGGACAAGTGGGCGGCGCGCGGCATGCGCATGTTCGGCTTCAGCTATGTGGGCAACAACGCCTGGGCCGATTCGTCCCGGCCGTTGCCGTTTTTCAACGATTCCCGCGACGCCCTTGGCGGCCTCTCGGAGCTCGGCAAGCAGGCCGTGCAACGCCTCAACGACCTCGGCGTGATCATCGACGTTTCGCAGATGTCGACCAAGGCGCTGGAGCAAGTTGCCCAGCTGAGCCGTGCGCCGATGGTCGCGTCCCATTCGGCACCACGCGGGTTGGTAGACATCCCGCGCAACCTCAGCGATCAGGAAATGCAGCTGATCAAGAACAGTGGTGGCGTGGTGCAGATTGTCGCTTTCCCGACCTACATCCGCCCGCTCAGCCAGGCCACTCAGGACAAACTCAACGCCCTGCGCGCACGCTTCGACCTGCAACCGCTGCAAGGCCTGGAGATGGCGCTGATGCCGGGCGACCCGGTGATCACCGTCTGGTCCGAGCACCGTTTCGGCGAATACGCCGGTCAGCTCTATGCCATCGTCGACGAGGAGCCCAAGGCCACGCTCAAGGACTACGGCGACGCGATTGACTACGCGGTGAAGAAAATCGGCATCGACCACGTCGGCATCAGTTCCGACTTCAACGATGGCGGCGGTCTGGACGGTTGGAAGGATGTCAGCGAGACCCGCAACGTAACAGCCGAGCTGATCAGTCGCGGCTACGGCGAAGCCGATATCGCCAAGCTCTGGGGCGGCAACTTCCTGCGGGTCTGGGACCAGGTGCAGAAGTCTTCCAGGCCTGTGGCGAAAAACTGACCCCCCTCTTTTGCAAAAGCGAACCGAGCACATGACCAACCGTCGTTCATTCCTCAAGCACGCCAGTATTCTCGCGGCCGGCCTGCCCCTGGGTGCTGCCGTAAACCTGCCGGCGCTGGCCGCCACTCCAGCGGCTCTGCCGAAGGATAAATGGGCGCAACTACGCCAGATGTTCAATCAGGACCCGGATTACCTGCACTTCGCCAACTTTCTGGTGACTTCGCACCCCAAACCTGTGCGTGACGCCATCGACCTGCACCGCGCCAACCTCGACCGCAACCCCGGCCGGGCCATGGACTGGGACCTGGGGGAAACCGAAAAACGCGAGCAGCAAGTGCGCGTCTGGGCCGGCCGTTACCTCAAGGCCAAGCCCGAGCAGATCGCCCTCACCGGCAGCACCACCGAAGGACTTTCGCTGATCTATGGCGGCATTCATGTGCGCCCGGATCAGGAAATCCTCACCAGCGAACACGAACATTACGCGACGAACTATGCGCTGAAGTACCGCCAGCAAAAGGACGGGGTCAAGGTTCGCAAGCTCAAGCTGTTCGAGAACAGTCAAAGCATTTCCGTGGATGAAGTGCTGGGCTCGATCGCCAAAGGCATTCGCCGCGAAACCCGAGTGCTCGGCATGACGTGGGTGCACTCGGGCAGCGGCGTGAAACTGCCGATCAGCGAGATCGGCAAACTGGTGGACGAGCAGAACCGTAACCGCGCAGAAAAGGACCGCATTCTGTATGTGGTCGACGGCGTCCATGGCGTCGGCGTCGAGGGCCTGGACTTCCCCGACATGCACTGCGATTTCTTCATTGCCGGCACGCACAAATGGATGTTCGGCCCGCGCGGTACCGGGATCATCTGCGCCCGTTCGACCGAGCTCAAAGACGTGACGCCGACCATCCCGACGTTCTCCGAAGCCACCACCTTCTCGACCATCATGACCCCCGGCGGCTATCACAGCTTTGAGCATCGCTGGGCCCTGAACGAAGCCTTCAAGCTGCACCTGGACCTGGGCAAGGCCGAGGTGCAGGCGCGCATCCACGCGCTCAATACCTATGCGAAAAACCGTTTGCTGGAGCACCCGCAGATCGAACTGGTGACACCAAAAAGCACGGACCTGTCGGCCGGTTTCACCTTCTTCCGGGTCAAGGATCGGGACTGTGAAAAAGTCGCCGCCCAACTGATGGAAAACCGCGTGGTCTGCGACTCGGTAGACCGCGACGTCGGCCCGGTTATCCGCATCGCCCCCGGCCTGCTCAACACTGAAAACGATATCGACCGTTTCATGGCCGCGTTGAGCCATGGCCTGTGATTTCCTTTAATCGAGATGACTCATGAACCGTGATCTGCTGACCCTGGCGCTCAAGGCGCTCACACTGACAGGCCTCATGGCCGGCCTGCTGCCTGCAACCGCGCAAGCCGCGGCAACCGCGCAACCGGGCAACGTGTTCAAGGACTGCCGGGACTGCCCGGAAATGGTCGTGCTGCCAGCCGGCACCTTCACCATGGGCACACCGGACGATGAAGTCGGTCGCGAACCCGATGAAGGTCCAATGCATGAGGTGACCTTCGCCAAGCCGTTCGCCATGAGCCGCTTCCAGGTCACGGCCGGTGAATGGGACAGCTACGTGCGCCAAAGTGGCGTGACCATTGCCAATGGCGACACCCGGCCAGGTCGCGAATGCGTCGCCAGCAAGCCACGCTATCCGCAAAGTCCGCGCCAGCCGGCGGTGTGCATGAACTTCGACGACGCGAAAAACTACGTCGCCTGGCTGTCGAAAAAAACCGGGCACAAGTACCACATGGTCAGTGAAGCCCAACGCGAATATGCCGCGCGCGGCGGCAGCAAAGGGCCGTTCCCCTTCCCGTTCGATGAAGGCAAGGAATACAGCATCGCCAAGCACGCCAACACCTATGGCCCAGCGGATGGTTACAGCTTCAGCTCGCCAGTGGGCAGCTACCCGCCGAACGCCTTTGGCCTGTACGACATGCATGGCAATGTCTATGAATGGGTGGAAGACTGCGAACACCCTGATTACGTCGGCGCCCCCACCGATGGCAGCGCCTGGGTCGAGCCCAAATGCGAAGCCGTGCGGATTCGCGGCAACGATTGGGGTGAAGCACCGGTGTTCTCGCGCTCCGGCAACCGCAACAGCCAGTACCCGCAAGAGCGTGGCGACTGGATCGGACTGCGCATCATGCGTGACCTCTAAGCCGTCACGCCCGTAATCGATCGTTCCCACGCGAGGGAACGATCAACGGGCACGGATCACCACCCGTCCGCCCTGCGCTAAATTAAGCCTTCCACCAGACGTTCTACTGGGTATCTGCCTTCACGACCCAAGGAACTGTCTTCCATGACCCAGCCTGCCCGTGGCGCCATTGGCGAATTGTTCGCCCTGTTGAAACCCTTTCGGCTCATTGTCGCCGCGTCCATTTTCCTGGGTATGGTCGGCGGCCTGAGCGTCACGTTGTTGCTGGCGACCATCAACAACGCCCTGCATTCGGACACCGGCCTGACCCAAGGCGTTGTCGCCCTGTTCGCCGGCCTGTGCCTGCTGGCACTGGTCAGCTCCATCTGCTCGGACATCGGCACCAACTATGTCGGCCAGCACATCATTGCCAAGCTGCGTAAACAATTGGGTGAAAAGGTACTGTCGGCCCCCATCGAACACATCGAGCGCTATCGCAGCCACCGCCTGATCCCGGTGCTGACCCACGATGTCGACACCATCAGTGACTTCGCCTTCGCCTTCGCGCCGCTGGCCATTTCCGTCACCGTGATCCTGGGTTGCATGGGCTACCTGGCCATTCTGTCGTGGCCGATGTTCCTGATCATGGTCGCCGCCATCCTGATCGGCACCGCCATTCAGGCCTACGCCCAGAGCAAAGGGGTGCAGGGCTTCATGGCCGCCCGAGAGGCCGAAGATGAACTGCAAAAGCACTACAACGCGATTGCCGAAGGTGCCAAGGAACTGCGCATTCATCGCCCACGTCGCCAGCGCATGTTCGTCTCGGGCATCAAGGCGACGGCCGAATTCATCTGCAACACCCAGGTGCGTTCGATCAACACCTTCGTGATCGCCAAAACGTTTGGCTCGATGCTGTTCTTCGTGGTCATCGGCCTGGCCCTGGCCCTGCAAACCTTTTGGCCGAGTGCCGACAAAACCGTGATGAGCGGCTTCGTGCTGGTGCTGCTTTATATGAAAGGCCCGCTGGAGCATTTGATCAGCACTTTGCCCATCGTCAGCCGCGCGCAGATTGCTTTTCGCCGCATCGCCGAACTGTCGGAGCAGTTTTCCACTCCCGAACCTCATCTGCTGCTGAGCGATAAAGGCAACGTCAAACAATCGGTGCACGAACTGAAACTGGCCGATGTGCGTTTCAGCTTCCCGGCTGCCGAAGGCGCTGCACCGTTCCAGCTCGGGCCGGTGAACCTGACGATCAAGCAAGGCGACATCACCTTTATTGTCGGCGAGAACGGTTGCGGCAAGACCACGCTGATCAAACTGCTACTGGGTCTGTACACACCGCATCAGGGTGCCATCCGCGTCAATGGCGAAGTGATCGACGCCACCAACCGCGATGACTATCGCCAATTGTTCACCACGATTTTTGCTGACTATTACCTGTTCGATGATGTGGTCCAGGGCGATACGCACATCCCCGAAGACGCCAACAAATACCTGCAACGGCTGGAGATCGCGCACAAGGTCAGCGTCAAGGACGGCAACTTCACCACCACCGACCTCTCCACCGGCCAGCGCAAACGCCTGGCCTTGGTCAATGCCTGGCTGGAGGAACGTCCGGTGCTGGTGTTCGATGAATGGGCCGCCGACCAGGACCCGACCTTCCGCCGGATCTTCTATACCGAGCTGCTGCCGGACCTCAAGCGTCTGGGCAAGACCATCATCGTGATTTCCCACGATGACCGTTATTTCGACGTGGCGGACCAACTGGTGCGCATGGAAAGCGGGCGAGTCGTCACCGATCTGGCTCCTGCCTGAACCAGAAAACCACGGCCTTCATTCATTTATTTTTTCGGTTTCTTTCCGGTTTTACGTTCGCGCTGCGTCTAATAATCATTCCTATTAACAAAACGCTGCACAACACTTTTTCAGGAGCTCAGGTAAGTAATGCGACCTCAAACACGCCCCACACCTCTCGCGCTGGCCGTACAGCGCCCGACTTTGCATCGCACCCTGTTCACTAGCGTACTGCTGACCGCCACCTTGCTGGGGAGCTCGATGGCCAATGCTGCACCTGTGAAAGTGAACATTGCAGGTCAATCGCTTTCGAACGCGCTGACCGAGCTGGGCATGCAGACCAACCTGCAAATCCTCTACAGTCCGGATCAGGTTGCAGGGGTCAAGTCTCGCGCGGTGTCCGGCTCACTGGAACCCTCCGACGCCCTCGCCGCCCTGCTGAAAGGCACTGGCATTTCGTTCCAGATCAGTGGCAATACCGTCACGCTGGTGTCCGGCGGCTCGAGCCTGCAACTGGGCGCAACCACCATTTCCGGCCAGGCCCTGGGCCTGACCACTGAAGACACCGGTTCGTACACCACCGGCGCGTCCACCACCGCGACCAAGCTGCCGCTGACCCTTCGCGAAACCCCGCAATCGGTCACCGTGGTCACCCGTCAGCAGATGGACGATCGCGGCGTACAAAGCGTTGGCGACGCGTTGCGCAATACCCCTGGCGTCACATCGCAGAAGTACGACAGTGACCGTACCGAGTTTTCCGCCCGTGGCTTTGCCATCACCAACTTCCAGTACGATGGCGTCAACATCCCCTACGACGGCGTGTACGGTGAGAACCCCAACAACAGCGACGATGCCGCCAGCCTCGATCACATCGAAGTCATCAAAGGCGCTACCGGCCTGATGACTGGCGCGGGTGACCCGTCCGCCACGGTCAACCTGATCCGCAAGAAACCCACCAAGGATTTCAAGGCGTCGGTCAGCGCTACCGCAGGTTCCTGGGATAACTACCGCACCGAAGGCGACATCTCCGGTTCGCTGAACGATTCCGGCAGCGTGCGCGGCCGCTTCGTCGGCGCCTATCAGGACAAAGGTTCGTACATCGACCACTACAGCCAGAAAAAAGATATCTACTACGGCATCCTTGAAGCTGACGTGACCGACGACACCCTGCTGACCTTTGGTGTCGACAAGTCCAGTGCAACGCCGCGCGGCAGTTCGTGGACCGGTAACGCGCCGTACTTCACCGATGGTAGCCGAACCGATTTCTCGCGCAGTTTCAACCCGGGTGCCGACTGGAGCCGTCGTGATTTCGACAGCGTCACCTACTTCTCGTCGCTGGAACAAGCGCTGGCCAATGATTGGAAATTCAAGGCCAGCTTTGACCAGAAAACCACCGATCACGATACCCGATTGGCCTCGGCCAGCGGTGGCTCCGCTGACCCCGTTACTGGCGAAGGCAACTTCCTGTACTGGGGTCGCTGGGAAGGTCATCGCGTGCAGAACTCCGCTGACGTAAACGTCTCCGGTCCGTTCTCCCTGGGCGGTCGCGAGCATGAACTGGTGGCTGGCTTCATGGCTTCCCACTCGCGCCAGACCGGTGCGACCTACGACACCAGCGCTTTCGAACTGGTACCGGGCAGCATCTTTGACTGGAACGGTCACCTGCCGAAACAGGAATTCCCGAAAAACGGCAAATACGAACGCACCCAGAGCCAGAACGGTCTTTATCTGGCCACGCGCCTGCGTCCGACCGACGACCTGTCGTTCATCCTCGGCAGCCGTCTGAGCACCTTCAAGTACAACGAAGATTACTCTTACACTCCGGGCGGCACCCTGAGCGACACCCACGCCAGTTACAAGGAACACGGCGTTGTCACGCCTTACGCCGGGGTGGTCTATGACCTGAACGATACCTACTCGGTCTACGGCAGCTACACCAAGATCTACCAGCCACAAATCTACCAGGACGCCAGCGGCAAGACCCTGGAGCCGGTTGAAGGCGACAGCTACGAGACAGGCCTGAAGGCGGCCTACTTCGAAGGCAAACTGAACGCCAGCCTGGCCTTCTTCCGCATCGAGCAGGACAACGTCGCCCAATACGTCACGACCAATACGGACACCGGCCGGGACGTCTACAAAGCACTCTCCGGCGCCACCACCAACGGCGTGGAACTGGAACTGGCCGGCGAACTGGCTCGGGACTGGAACGTGTCTGCCGGCTACACCTACGCCCGCACCCGTGACAAGGACGAACAGCGCATCTTCGGTTTCCCGCTGGCCTCCAGCAAACCCGAACACGTGATTCGTACGTTCACCACCTACCGTCTGCCCGGCGCGCTGGACCAGTTCACCGTCGGTGGCGGTGTCAGCTGGCAGAGCGCGTTTTACGGCCAGAGCTACAGCCCCAACGTGGGCGGTGGCGAGGGCGGCAGCACCTCTCTCAAACAAGGTGGCTACACCCTCGTGGACCTGATGACCCGTTATCAGTACGACGAGCACCTGAGCTTCACCGCCAATGCCTATAACATCTTCGACAAGAAGTACCAGACGGGCCTGGGTAACTTCGGCACCACGTTCTACGGTGAGCCACGTAACATGCAGATCACCGCGAAGTATGATTTCTGAGTGGCTGAGCTGAGCTGAGCTGAAATGAAAAATGCCCGTATCGCGAGATACGGGCATTTTTTATGGCGACATTCAAAACCGCGAACGCAGCCACTCCGCTACTTCCGAGTGAATCCCTTCCACCTCCGCCAACAACCCTGCCATGCGCAAAAAATCATGGGTCATCCCAGGCTGTTCCAGCAACGTCACCTCATTCCCGGCAGCACGCAGCCGCTCGGCATACGCCAACCCTTCGTCATGCAACGGATCATGCCCGGCCAGGTACACCAACGCCGGCGCCACGCCTGACAGATCCTCCGCCAGTAACGGCGAGCAGCGCCAATCTGCCAGATCCTCTGGCGTTCGCCCGTAATGCCCATAGAACCAATCCAGCGTCGACGTCTCCAGCAAATAACCCTCGGCGAAATCCCGATGCGACGCGCGCTTGGTCGTGGCATCCGTCACCGGGTACACCAGCAACTGCGCTTTGGGTTGCAACGCCAGTGCCTCAGGTTCACGCACGGCCATGATCGACAACACTGTCGCCAGCGTCGCACCCACGCTGTCACCGGCCACGGCCACTCGTGTTGCGTCCAGGCCATGTGCCGCGCCCTCACGCACCAGCCAGTTCCCCGCATCGCAGGCATCTTGCACCGGCGTCGGGAATCGCCATTGCGGCGCCAGGCGATAATCCACCGTCAACAAGGCAAAACCGCCCTGGGAGGCCAACCGCCGGCACAGCGCATCATGGGAATCGAGACTGCCGACCACGTAGCCACCACCATGGAAATACAGCACCACCGGTTGCAGCCCTTCAACCGATTGCCCGTCATGGTACAGCCGCGCCGACAGGCTATGGCCGTCTCGCGCAGCAATCGTGAAGTCCTCGCAGGCAACACGGTCCAGCGGCACATCGAGAAACCCGGAGGATGCTTCAAAATCGATCCGCGCCTGCTGCGGCGACTGTTCATGCATCGCACGACTTTTACCGGTCATCCGACCGAACTCGGCGAGTTCGAGAAAAGCTTCAAGTTCTGGCAACACAGCCATGGGACAAATCCTTCTAAACACTCATGTCGAAGGCCGGGCGCGGTGCCACGCCCGGCCAATTTCAAGCGATTGCCAAACGGCGTTCCAGCAGGTCTTCAAGCTCGTCGAGCAACGCTTCACCGCGCAGCAACTCGTAGTGCCCGCCCGCCAACAAGCGATCAACGCCGTGGCTGCCAACCTGGGCCTCAAACACTCGACGTTCGTCGTCGCGTTCGGCCACCCACCAGCGATGCGCCGTGACCTGGATCGCTGGCAGTTGCCGATGCGCCAGCGCCAGTTGCTTGAGGCGTGAGCCGGTGGCGAAGATCTGCGTGAGTTCCGCCGCGCCCAGCGCAGCTTGCTCATTGGAGCCGTGCATGGCCGCCTCGATCACTGCCGTGGAACCCTCGCGCTCATTCAAATCAGCCGCTTTCAGCGCAATCAACGCCTGAGCCTCATCGGCCAGCAGACCGAGCACAAACGTCAGGAAGTCGCCCAGGTCCTCGCGCCAGTCCCCCGCTGCTGCGGTGCCCGTCACGTAGCTGTCGACCAGCCCGGCAAACGCGACCGTCTCACCCTGGGTTTCCAGTTCGTGAGCAACCAGTTGCGTCAACGCCCCGCCCAACGACCAACCCAGCAAGTAATACGGGCCCTTGGCCTGCTGACTGCGAATTCGTTGCGCATAGGCTTGAGCCATGGACAGCAGCGACTCGTCGTGCCAGTGCGGGTCGAGCAGCATGCGGCATTGCAGGCCGTACACCGTGCGCCGTCCTTCCAGTCGACGGGCCAGCGGTTCGTAGTCGAACACCGTGCCAAAACCGGCGTGCAGGCAGAACAGCGCCGGCACGTTCGGGATTCGCGCATTCAGCGCCAGCAACGGGTCTGGCGCAGATGCTGGTTCGGCCGCCTGATAGCCGCTGAGTTCGGCGATGCAGGGTTTCTGCATCAAATCGCGCAGTTTCAATTCAAAGCCCAGTTGTGGCTGACTGCGCACCCGCGAAATGACTTTGAGCACCTGCAACGAGTCGCCGCCGAGTTCGAAGAAGTTATCGTCGATACCCACTTGCGGCACGCCGAGTACCTCTTGCCAGATCGCGGTCAGCGCCGTTTCCAGTGCGTTGCGCGGCGCGCGATAACCGCCGAGCGCCCATTCAGGGGCGGGCAGTGCGCGACGGTCGAGCTTGCCGTTGGCCGACAGCGGGAAGTGCTCCAGCACCAGGATTCGCGCCGGCACCATGTAGTCCGGCAGTTGCGCTTGCAGTTCAGACTTCAAGCGACGATCAAGCCCAACAGCGCCGGCAGCCACCACATAACCGACCAATTGCTTGCCCGTCGGTGTGTCATGCACCAACACGGCGGCATCCCGCACCCCGGCGCAGTCGCGCAGACGGGCTTCGATTTCGCCCGGTTCGATGCGGAAACCACGGATCTTCACTTGTTGGTCGAGACGACCGAGGTAGTCGATCAACCCGCACTCACGCTGGCGCACCAAATCGCCGGTGCGGTACATGCGGCCACCGGCCTCGAACGGATCGGGGATGAAGCGTTCGGCGCTCATACCCGGACGTTGGTGATAACCACGCGCCAGGCATTCGCCACCCAGGTACAACTCGCCGCTGACACCGACCGGTAACGGATTGAGGTCGGCATCCAGCACGTACAACCCACGCCCGGCCACACCCAGACCAATCGGCGCATAGGCCGCGTCGCAGGTTTCGCTAACCTCGGCACGCCACAGCAGCGGCGTGACCACGGTTTCGGTCGGACCATATCCGTTGACCAGACGCTGCGGACGCAGAGCCCGTTTGACCTGTTCGAAACTGGCCTGCGGCACCGCATCACCGCCAAAGCAATACACCTCCACCGCCGGTGGATTGCCCAAACGTTCAGCCACCTCGGCCATCTGTTGCAAGTACGCCGGCGGGAAGCAGGCCACGGTGACCGCGTGACGATGCAGCACTTCCAGGGTTTGCTCCGGGGTCCACAAACTGTCATCGCGGATCACCAGACTGCCGCCGGCCAACAGCACGCTCAGCCAGCGCTCCTGAGCACCGTCGAAAGCGAACGACATGAAGTGCAACTCACGGCTGCGCGGTGCCAGTTCGTAGAGCCCGATGATGCCGCGGCAATGCCGGGCAATCGGACCACGCGCCACGGCCACGCCCTTCGGTTGGCCGGTGGAACCGGAGGTGTAAATCAAGTACGCCAGGTGCCCCGACAGCGGACTGGCAACCGGGCACTCGGTGTTGCCAGCAACGGCCAACTGATCGAGCAACAGACGTGGCGGGCTGTCGGCCAGGGTCAGTCGTTCGTCCAGATCACTGTCGCAAAGCAACAGGCTGGCGGCCGAATCGCTGAGCATGTAGGCCAGTCGCTCGGCGGGGTACGCCAGGTCCAAAGGCAAATAAGCCGCCCCTGCTTTCAGCACCGCGAGGAACGCGACGAGGGTGCGTTCGGAACGCGGCAACGCTATCGCCACCAGTGATTCCGGGCCGATGCCGCGACCGATCATTTGCTGCGCGAGCCCATTGGCCCGCGCCTCAAGCTGTGCATAACTGACTTCCCGATCTTCACAGATCAAGGCGATTTTCTGCGGCTGCGCTTTTACGTGTTGATTGAACGCGTGCAGCAAATCGGCGTTGTCGTCGGACACCTGCGGCAGACTCAAACGCGCCTCAGGCAAGCCGATGTTGCCGAGCAAACGCGTGGCATCCTCAGGCAACGCACGCAACAAACCTTCGAGCTGCGCACGAATCCGCTCAACGTCCACCTCACTGAAGCGATCACGCAGGAACAGGTACTCAACCTCCAGGCCTTCTTCGTTGGCGCTGACCATCAAGTCCATCGGGAAGTTGGTCACCCCGCCACTGCCGACGTCGGCAAAGCGCAGCTCACCTTCCTCACCTCCTTTCAAGGCGCGGTCCACCGGATGGTTTTCAAACACGATGATGCTGTCGAACAAGCCTTGGCCACCCTGCCCGGCCCAGCGCTGAATGTCCGACAACGGCGTGTGCTCGTAGTCTCGGACCATCAGGTTGTAATCCTGCAAGGCGCGCAACCACTCGCCCAACGGTTGTTGCGGGTCGAGGGTCTGGATCACCGGCAAGGTGTTGATGAACAGACCGAGCATGTCCTGCGCCCCGGCCAACCCGCTCGGACGGCCCGCCACCGTAGCGCCGAACGCGACACTGCGCTGACCGCTGTGGCGTTGCAGCAGCAACAGCCATGCACCTTGCACCAGGGTGTTGAGGGTCACGCGCTGACGCTTGGCGAAGCTGTGCAGTTTTCCCGTCGCCTCGGCGTCGAGGTTGCTGTACATCACGCCGTGACCGGAACCGGCAGCCCCCGAAGCCTTGGCCAGAATGGTCGGCTCTTCGAGCAATGCCAGCCGCTCACGCCAGAACACTTGCGCCTGCGCACCGTCCTGACGTTGCAGCCAGGCGATGTAGTCGGCGTAGCGACCGGTCAGGGTCGCCAGCGTGTCGTTGTGGTACAGGCGCAACATATCGCCCAAGAGGCGCGAGGCACTCCAGCCGTCCAGCAACAGGTGATGGTAGATCCAGATCATCTGGTAACGCTCATCACCCAGACGCACCAGGACGAAACGCATCAACGGCGGGCAGCTCAGGTCGAAGCCCTTGGCCTGTTCCGCCGTCGCCAGTTCGCTCAGCGCCTGCTCGGTGTCGGTACGGTCGCGCCAATCTATTTCTTCGATCGGCAACGCGACGTCGGCAAACACCGCTTGCAGCGGGTCGGCCAAACCATCGCGCCAACGGAACGCCGCGCGCAGCACTTCATGACGTTCCACCAGGGTTTGCCAGGCTGCGCGAAAACGCGGCACCTGCAATCCGTCGACCGCTACGCTCAACTGGTTGACGTAGGGGTTCAGCTCCGGCGAATCAAGGCAATGGAACAACATGCCTTGCTGCATCGGTGACAGCGGATACACGTCTTGCAGCCCTTCGCGAGCGGCCATGTCGATGTGCGGAACCAGCGAAAAAGCCTCGACTTTCGGCGCTTCAATCAACGCGGCTTCACGGCTGGTCGCTACCACAGCGAGTGCACGAATGGTTTGCTGTTCGAACAGTTGCTTCGGACTGAACACCAGCCCGCGTTGCCCGGCGCGACTCACCGCTTGCAGGGAGATGATCGAATCACCGCCCAGCTCGAAGAAATTCTCGGTGACACCCACCGACTCCAGCCCCAGCAGTTGCTGCCAGATCTGCACCAGCAGTGCTTCGGCCGGCGACGCGGCGGCGACTTGATCGGGGTTCTGCCGGGTGGTTTCAGGGGCTGGAAGGCCTTGGCGATCAAGCTTGCCGTTCGGCGTCAGCGGCAACGCGGCCAGGCACATCAAGTGCGCCGGCAGCATGTGCGCCGGCAGACGGCTGCGCAGGTGAGCCGTCAGCGCTTCACGCAAATCGTGCTCGTCGGCGAGCCGATCGTGGGGCACCACGTAGCCAACCAACTGGCGACTGACCGGGCCTTCGCGATCGATCACCAACGCTTCACGCACGCCTTCGTGTTCCAGCAGGCAGGCTTCGATTTCACCGAGTTCGATACGGAACCCGCGAATCTTCACTTGCTGGTCGATACGCCCGAGGTACTCAACGACGCCGTCGGCACGGAACCGCGCGAGGTCGCCACTGCGATACAAGCGGCCACCCGGTACGAACGGATCCGGCACGAAGCGTTCAGCGGTCAGGTCCGGACGTTGATGATAACCCCGCGCGACACCCTCGCCACCCAAGTACAACTCGCCCGCCACGCCGACCGGCAACGGCTGCAACCCGCCGTCCAGAATGTAGGCGCTGCGGTTGCCCACCGGCCGGCCAATCGGCATGAATGCCGAGTCGAATTCGGTATCCGGATACGCCAGCCAGATCAGCGGCGTGATCACCGTTTCGGTCGGGCCATAGCCGTTGATCAGGCGCTGGGGTTGCAGCACCTGCTGGACCTCGTCGAACGCATGTTTGGCCATGCCTTCGCCGCACGGGGTGTAGGAACGGATCGGCAGATCACGCCCCGCTTCGCCCATGAAATCGGCGATCTGCAACAGATAGCTCGGGGTGAAGCAGGCGATGGTGATGCCGTGCTTTTCAATCTCGGCACAGGTGCGCTCCACGCTCCACAACTCGTCGTCACGTGGCATCACCGCCGAACCAAACACCAGCGGCGTCAGCCAGCGTTCGTGGGCGCCGTCGAAGCTGATCGAGGCAAATTGCAGTTCGCGGTCGTCCGGGGTCATGCCGTACAACTCGCCGATCGCCAGGCAATGCATGGCCAGCGGACCGTGGGCCACGCTGACGCCTTTTGGTCGCCCGGTGGAGCCCGAGGTGTAAATCAGGTACGCGAGGTTTTCGCCGCAGGTCAGGTTGACCGGGTTGGTTTCAGCCATCGAGTCCAGCGGCTCGCGGTCGATTTCCAGCACCGGCAGGCCTTGCGGCAACGGCAGTTTCTCCCGCAGCCACGATTGGCTGATCAGCAGCGTAATCGCGCTGTCTTCCATCAGGTAACGCAGGCGTTCGGCCGGGTACGCCGGGTCCAACGGCACGTATGCGCCGCCGGCCTTGAGGATCGCCAGCAGGCCAATGATCATCGCAGGCGTTCGCTGCATGGCCAGGCCGACCCGCACTTCCGGGCCGATGCCCAGTGCGCGCAGTCGGTGGGCTAATTGGTTGGCGCGGCGGTTGAGTTGGTCGAAGCTCAACTCCAGATCGTTGAAGATCAGAGCCGTGGCGTCCGGGCGGGCAACGGCCTGGGCCTCGATCAACTGATGCACGCAGAGCGGGTGTTCTGTCGCGGTGAACGCAGGGTTCCACTCCACCAACAGTTGCGCGCGCTCCGGCGCGGTCAGCAGGTCCAGTTCACTCAATGCGGCGTGTGGTGCGGCGACCATCGCCGTCAGCAGCGCAGCCAAATGCTCGCTCATGCGGGCAATCGCGGCGCTGCTGAAATGCGCGCACTGGTAGCTCCAGTTCAGGCTGAGCTGGCTTTCGGCAGTGGCCGCCAGCGTCAGCGGGAAGTTGGTGCGTTCATGGTTCTGCGGGACCTGGAAGCTCAAACCGGCTGGCGCGCCGTGTTGCAAGGCTTCGGCCACCGGGAAGTTTTCGAACACCAGCAGGCTGTCGAACAGCGGCTCACCGGCACGCCCGGCCCAGCGCTGAATGTCACCCAAGGCGGTGAATTCATGCTCACGCAATTCCAGGTTCTGCGCCTGCAAACGGCTCAGCCACTGGCCGACGCTTTCAACCGCGTCCGGGCTGCTGATCACCGGCAAGGTGTTGATGAACAGGCCGAGTTGGCTTTCAGCACCCGGCAAGTCCACCGGACGCCCCGCCACAGTCGCGCCGAACGCCACGCTGCGTTGACCGCTGTAGCGTTGCAACAAGAGTGCCCAGGCACCTTGGACCAAGGTGTTGAGCGTTACTTTCTGCTGACGGGCAAATTCGCTGAAGTGTTTGCTGGTGGCGACATCGAAGGTCTGACGATGGTCGGCAAATTCCGTCGTCGACAGATTTTTACTGTCGCCATGGGCCAGGCTCTGCGCCAACAGGGTCGGGTTGTCGAGGGTCGCCAGTTGCTCGCGCCAAAACAGCTCGTCGGCTTGCGCATCCTGACGCTGCAACCAGCCAATGTAATCGGCAAAACGCCCCATCGGCGCCTGCACGTCTTGCCCGGCATAACGCTGCAAGACTTCGCTCAACAACAGCGAGTTACTCCAGCCATCGAGCAACAAGTGATGGTGGGTGTAGATCAGTTGCTGACGCTCATCGTCGAGTCGTACCAGGGTCAAACGCATCAACGGCGCCCGGGTCGAGTCGAGCTGCAAGCGTTCGCTGTCGATCAGTTGAACCAACGCTTCGGCCTGATCGCTGCGGCCGCGCCAGTCGAGGCAGGTCATCGGCAATTGCAGGTGGCGATGCACCAACTGCACTGGCGCTGCGAAGCCGTCGGGGAAGTGGAAGCTGCTGCGCAGGATCGGATGGGTGTCGAGCACCGCTTGCCACGCGCGGCCGAGCCGTTCGGTATCGAGCCCACGGGCTTCGACACTGAGCTGGTTCACGTAGGCGCCGGACTCTGACTCGTACACGCTGTGGAACAACAAACCGGCCTGCATCGGCGACAGCGGATAAAGGTCCTCGATCTGCCCCGCAGACACCGGCAAACCGTCGAGTTGCGCCTGAGTCAGGCGCGCCAACGGGAAGTCCGCCGGGGTCACGCCGCCCGCGCCATCGCTCAGGCAATGGACGATCAGCGCCAGCAACTCACTGCGAAAATCTGCCGCCAGCGCTTCGATTTCGCGCAGCTCGAAGCATTCGCGGCTGAAGGTCCAGTCGAGTTTCAGTTCGCCGCCATACACCTGGCCGTCCACCGACAGCCAGTTCGGCAACGGTGCGTCAGCCGATTGCGCGGCGCCGCTGGATTCGCCAGCCGGGGTGAACAGTGCGTCTTCGGCAAAGCTCTGGTCGAACTGGCCGAGGTAGTTGAAGGTGACCCGCGCTTGCGGCAACGCAGCCAGCGCCGCTTGGGTCGCGGCATCGCCCATGTAGCGCAACAGGCCGTAGCCCAGGCCTTTGCCGGGGATTTCGCGCAGTTGCTGCTTGATCGCCTTGATCGAACCCGAGAGGTCGGCGGTCGGCGTCAGGCGCACCGGGAACAGGCTGGAGAACCAGCCGACGGTGCGGGTCAGGTCAATGTCGTCGAACAGCTCTTCGCGGCCATGGCCTTCGAGCTGAATCAGCGCCGATTCGTGGCCGGTCCAGCGGCTGAGGGTACGAGCCAGTGCGGTCAGCAGCAGGTCGTTGACTTGCGTGCGGTAGATCGCTGGCGCCTGTTGCAGCAACTGGCGGGTCTGCTCGCGGTTCAGGCCGATGCTGACGCCCTGGCGCAGATGCCCGGCCTGACTGGCTTGAGCGTTGGCCGCTGGCAGCGAATCATTGGCGACGCTCAGTTGCGCCTGCCACCAGTTCAGTTCGCCGACAGCGGTTTCGGAACGGGCATAGGCGTCAAGCTTGTCGGCCCAAGCCTGGAAAGCGCTGGTCTTCGGTGGCAGGTCTTGCCCTTGGTAAGCCGCCTGCAAATCTTCCATCAACACCCGCCAGGACACACCGTCCACCGCCAGGTGATGGATCACTAACAGCAACCGCTGCGAGCCATCGGCCTGGGCGATCAACGCTACGCGCAGCAGCGGACCGTCTTGCAGACTGAGGCTGCGCTGGGCGTCGTCGCACACCGATTCCAGCGAGGCATCGCTGGCCACGCGAGCGGTCCAGAGCATGTCGATGACATCGCAGCTGTCGGCCCCGACATAACGCGCCGACCATTGGCCATCGACCTGACTGAAGCGCAAACGCAGGGCATCGTGCTGCTTGAGCAGACGTTGCAGCGCGACGTGCAGGCGCGGCAATTCGAGGGTTTCGCGCGGCGTCAGCAGCACGGCCTGGTTCCAGTGCGCGCGTTGCGCAATCGGCTCGTCGAAGAACCAGCGCTGGATCGGCGTGAGCGTTTGCACACCGTCCACCGGCCCTTGTTGCGCCACCGGTGCGGGCTGTTCTTTGACCACGGCGGCCAGGGCTTGCAAGGTTTGCTGCTGGAACAGGTCTCGGGGTTGCAGGCTCAGGCCTGCACGACGGGCACGGCTGACCACTTGAATCGAAATGATCGAGTCGCCACCCAGCTCAAAGAAGTTGTCCTGCCGCCCGACCTGCTCCACGCCCAACACGTCCTGCCAGATCTGCGCCAGCACCTGTTCGTGTTCGCTGCGTGGCGCTTCGAAGGCGCGTTGACTGACCTGTGCGGTCGGCGCGGGCAGGCGTTTGCGGTCGAGTTTGCCGTTCGGACTCAGCGGCATGTGTTCGATCAGCACGGTCTGCGCCGGCACCATGTAATCCGGCAGGCTCGCCAGCAAATGGCTTTTCAGGGTTTCGCGCCACGCGCCTTGTTGCTCGGCATCGGCGTCCAGCAGTGCGCGATTCTGTGGCACGAGGTACGCGACCAATTGCTTGCCGCTCGGACCATCGAGGGCCAGCACCACGGCTTCTTGCACGTCCGCATGTTCTTGCAGACGCGCTTCGATTTCGCCCAGTTCGATGCGCAAACCGCGAATCTTCACTTGGTGGTCGATACGGCCGCAGTAGTCGATGGCACCGTCAGCGCGATAGCGCGCCAGGTCACCGGTGCGGTACAGGCGCTCGCCGCTGCCGAACGGGTCGACCACGAAACGTTCCGCAGTCAGCGCGCCACGGCGGTGATAACCGCGCGCCAGACCGACACCGCCCAGGTACAACTCGCCCACCGCGCCCAGTGGCAACGGTTGCAGTTCGCTGTCGAGGATGCAGGTGCGCAGGTTGGCGATCGGCCGACCGATCGGCACGCTGTCGCGGCCCTCTTCCACGCAGCTCCAGTGGGTCACGTCGATGGCCGCTTCGGTCGGGCCATACAGGTTGTAGAGATTGGCTTGCGGCAGGCTGCGCAGAGTTTGGCGTTGCAGTTCCATCGGCAGCGCTTCGCCACTGCAAATGACCCGTTGCAACGACGTGCATGCCAGCGCCTCGTCGGCACCGATAAACGCCGAGAGCATCGACGGCACAAAGTGCAGCGTGGTGATCGCCTGCTCGACGATCAGCGCAGCGAGGCGTTGTGGATCGCGATGCTCGCCGGGGGCGGCGATGACCAACGTGGCGCCCTTCATCAGCGGCCAGAAAAACTCCCACACCGACACGTCGAAACTGAACGGCGTTTTTTGCAGCACGCGGTCGCTCGGCAGCAAGTTGTAAGCTTCCTGCATCCACTCCAGACGGTTATGCAGCGCCACATGACGGTTGCCCGCACCCTTGGGTTTGCCGGTAGAACCGGAGGTGTAAATCACGTAGGCGAGGTTTTCTGCGACAGCGAGGTTAGCCAAGTCGGTGCCCGGCAGATCGCTCAGCCAGCCAGCCTCGGCATGCAGGCACAAAGTGCGCACGTTGTCCGGGGTCGGGAGTTGCGCCAGCAGATGCTCCTGAGTCAGCAATAACGAAATGCCGCTGTCTTCGATCATGTAGCTCAGGCGATCGATCGGGTACTCCGGGTCCAGCGGCACATAGGCGCCACCGGCCTTGAGAATCGCCAACAGGCCGACAACCATTTCAAACGAGCGGTCGCAGGCAATCCCCACCAGCACTTCCGGGCCAACGCCCTGGGCGCGCAAGTGATGGGCCAGACGGTTGGCTCGCAAATTCAGCTCGGCGTAACTCAGGCTCTGACCCTGAAATACCAGCGCCGTCGCCTCCCCGTTTTCAGCCACGCAGGCTTCGAAATGCCGCTGCACGCAGACCTCACCCGGATAAGCCTGAGCGGTGTCGTTGAGGTCATCGAGGATGCGCAGACGTTCGTCGGCCCCCAGCAATGGCAACTCGGCGAGCGGGCATTGCGGGTTCGCCAGCACGCCGGCCAACAGATTGCGCCAGTGACGCGCTAAATGCTCGATGCGCTCGGCGTCGAACAAATCGGTGGCGTACGTCAGGCTGGCGAACAGCTTGTCGCCCTCCTCCTGCGTGTCCAGTTGCAAATCGAATTGCGTGGTGTGCGCCGTGGCGCTCAGCGCTTCGACGCGCAGGCCCGCGAGCAAACCGCTGACCGCCGCCGGTTTGGCCTGCTGGTGGTTGAACATCACTTGGAACAACGGACTGTGGCTCAGGCTGCGTTCGCCTTGCAGCGCCTGCACCAAGCGTTCGAACGGCAAGTCTTGATAATCCTGGGCATCCAGCGAAGCAGCGCGGGTCTGGTCGAGCAATTGGCTGAACGGCAGACGTCCATCCAGTTCAGCACGCATCACCTGGGTATTGACGAAGAAGCCGATCAGGCCACGGGTTTGCGCACGATTACGGTTGGCAATCGGCACGCCAACGCGCAGGTCGGACTGGCCGCTGTAGCGATAGAGCAAGGCCTGGAAGCTCGCCAGCAACAGCATGAACGGTGTGACGCCACACTGTTTGGCCAGGCTCATCAGACTGCTGGCCAAGGTCGCATCAAGGGCGAAATCCAGACGCGCACCGCGCTGGCTCGGTTGTGCCGGACGTGGACGATCAGTGGGCAATTCCAGCAGCGGTTGTTCGCTGCCCAGGGTCTCGCGCCACCAGTTCAGTTGACGCTCCAGCTCGCCCGCTTCCATCCAGCGGCGTTGCCACATCGCGTAGTCGGAATATTGAATCGGCAAGGCTTCCAGCGAGGCGCTTTGCCCTTGGCAATGGCCGGCGTAGAGCCGGGAAAACTCCTCCACCAATACCGCCATCGACCAACCATCGGTGACGATATGGTGCAGGGTCAGCAACAGCACATGGTCTTCGGTATCGAGTTGCAACAGGCTGACCCGCAGCAGCGGACCGTGCTGCAGATCGAACGGCCGGGCGATGTCCTGCTCGACCGCGTTCATGGCCAGATCCAGACGCTGCTCCTGAGGTGCCTCGCGCAGATCGATCTGTTCGATCGGCAGCGAAGTGAACACGGCCAGTGCCTGCACTACCTGACCGTCGTCTTCGACGAAACGGCTGCGCAGGCTCTGATGCCGCTCCAGCAGCACGTCAAAACTCTGCTGCAACACTGCGATATTCAGCGGCCCGTGCAGACGCAGCACGGCGGGAATGTTGTAAGCGCAACTTTGCGGATCAAGCTGCCAGAGGAACCATTGGCGCTGCTGCGCATACGACAGTTCGAACGTCGCAGGCGGCTCGGCGGCGGGCGGAATCGGCAGTTGGCCGAAGCTCACGCCCTGCTCTTGCATGCGTTGCACAAACTCGCGGCGCTTGTCAGCCGGCAGGCCGGCGAAGCGAGCGGCGATACGCTGGGCAGTGGTGTGTTCCATCAGTTGATCTCCATCTCGTCGAGAAGCGACTCAAGCGCATCAAGGCGTGCATCGTTGTCAGCCGGGGCGTGTTGCCCGGCCATGGCGGCATAAGCCTGAAGGTCGGTGGATTCGAACAGCGCGCGCAGCGGCAGCCCGATGCCCAGTTCCAGTTCCACACGGGCACTGGCCTGGGCGGCGAGCAGCGAGTGCCCGCCCAATTCAAAGAAGTTGTCGCGTCGGCCGATCTGCGCCACGCCCAGCACGCTGGCCCAGATGGCTGCCAGTTGCTGCTCAAGCTCGCCTTCTGGGGCTTCGAACGGTCGTTGCCATTCCTGCGCATCGGGCACCGGCAAGGCCTTGCGGTCGAGTTTGCCGTTGCCGGTCAACGGCAAGGCATCCAGCAGCAGCCAGTGGCTCGGCACCATGTAATCCGGCAGATCCACCTTGAGCGCGGCGCGCAGGTTGTCGCGCCAGGCGATCGGGTCGTGCGGGGTTTGCTCGGCGACTACGTAGGCGCACAGCTGCGGCCCGCCATCGCCGACATGCACACTCAACACCGCGTGGCGCACGCCCGGTTGGGCCAGCAGCGCGGCTTCGATTTCGCCCAGTTCGATGCGCAAACCGCGAATTTTTACTTGCTGGTCGATCCGGCCCAGGTAATCGATGCTGCCGTCGGCACGCTGGCGCGCCAGGTCGCCACTGCGATAAAGGCGCTGCGACGCATCGAATGGGCTCGGCACGAAACGTTCGGCAGTCAGCCCGAAACGACCGTGATAACCGCGCGCCAGACCAGCGCCGGCGATGTACAACTCCCCCGCCACACCCACCGGCACCGGTTGCAACTGGCTGTCGAGCAGGTACCAATGCAGGTCGCGGATCGGCAGGCCAATCGGGCTTTGAGCCTTGCCGTCGAGGTCGGCCCGGCGGATCGCACGGTAGGTCACGTGCACCGTGGTTTCAGTGATGCCGTACATGTTGACCAGGGTTGGCTGTTGGTCACCGAAACGCTCAAACCATGGGCGCAGGCTGGCGACGTCCAACGCTTCGCCGCCGAAAACCACCTGCCGTAGCACCAGGTTTCGCTCGCTGGCGCAGGCAATCGGTAACAGTTGACGGAACGCAGTCGGCGTCTGGTTCAACACCGTCACGCCTTCATCGCAGAGCAAGCGATGGAACGCTTGCGGCTCGCGGCTGATGTAATACGGCACGATCACCAGACGCCCGCCGGTGCACAGCGAGCCAAACAGCTCCCACACCGAGAAATCGAAGGCGTAGGAATGGAACAGCGTCCAGACATCGTCCGGGCCGAAGTTGAACTCGTCAGCGGTGGCCGTGAGCAAACGCCCGACGTTGCCATGGCTGAGCAACGCCCCTTTCGGGCGGCCGGTAGAGCCGGAGGTGTAGATCACGTAGGCGAGGTTGTCCGGGGTTGCCAGCGCTGGCAGGTTGTCGGCGCTGAAAGCTGCAAGCTGCAACGACTCCAGGCTCAACACCGGCACGCCGTCGCGGGCCGGCAAGCCGTCGATCAAGTGTTGCTGGGTCAGCAGCAGCCTGATGCCGCTGTCTTCGATCATGTAGCTCAGGCGCTCGGTCGGGTATTGCGGGTCGAGCGGCACATAGGCGCCACCGGCCTTGAGAATCGCCAGCAAGCCGATCACCAGCGGCATCGCGCGCTCGGTGGCGATGCCGACGCGCACCTCGGGGCCGACGCCTTGCTCGCGCAATTTGCGCGCCAGTCGATTGGCCTGAGCGTTGAGCGCGGCGTAGGTCAGATGCTCGCCTTCATAGACCAGCGCGACGGCGTCTGGACGCTGGGCAGCTTGAGCTTCGAACAAGTGGTGCAAGGTGGGCGACGGCGGTTGCGCCTGGAATGTCGGGTTCCAGTGCTGGATCAACGCATCGCGTTGCGGTGCTTGCAGCAACGGCAGTTCGGCGACGCGCTGCTGCGGATCTTCGACTACCGCTCGCAGCAGGTTCAGCCACTGCCCGGCGAGACGCTTCATCGACGCCTCGTCGTACAGGTCAGTCGCGTAGGTCAGGCTGGCATCCAGTGTTTCACCCTGCTCCTGAGTGTCGAGCACCAGATCGAATTGCGTGGTGTGTTGCTGCCAGTGCAGACGCTCGACCTGCAAGTCGCCGACGCTACGCTCAACGCTCGCACCCCATTGCTGCTGATGGTTGTAGAGCACCTGGAACAATGGACTGTGATTGAGGCTGCGGTCCGGCTGCCAGGCGTCGACTAGTTGCTCGAACGGCAGGTCCTGGTTCGACTGCGCGCCCAATGCAACCTGTTTAACCTGTTGCAGCAAAGTGCTGAAGGACTGCTGCCCATCGATCTCGGCACGCAGCACTTGAGTGTTGATAAAGAAGCCGATCAGGCCTTCGGTTTCCAGGCGCGAACGTCCGGCACTCGGCACGCCGACGCTGATGCTCGACTGCCCGCTCTGGCGATGCAGCAAGGTCTGGAAACTTGCCAGCAACAGCATGAACAAGGTCACCTGTTGTTCCTGGGCACGTTGACGCAAACCGGCGAGCAATTGGCGGTCAACGTTCAACACCAGATTGGCGCCGCGTTCGGTGCGACGGGCCGGACGGGTCAGTTCGCTCGGCAATTCAAGCGGTGCCTGGTTGCCATCCAGTTGCTCGCGCCACCACGCCAGTTGGCGTGCGCCCTCCCCGGCCTCCAGCCAGTCACGCTGCCAACGGGCGTAGTCGCTGTAGTTCACCGGCAGACTCGGCAGGTTCGCAGCCTTGCCTTCGTCGGCCGCCTGATACAGCGCGCTGAATTCATCGACCATGACCTGCATCGACCAGCCATCGGCAGCGATGTGGTGCACGGTGAGCACCAGCAGGTGTTCGTCGGTGTTCACTTGCAGCAGCAACACGCGCCACAGCGGACCAGTGCGCAAGTCAAAAGGACGGGCGATTTCCTCGGCTACCGCATTGTCGATCGACGACTGATCGAGCGTGCGTTCATCCAGTTGCAGCGCCAAATTGTCATGCAGCACCGGACGCGCCGGCTGACCGTCCTGCTCAAAGGTTGTGCGCAGGGTCTGGTGACGCGCCTGCAACTGAGTGAAGGCGTCGCGCAGGGCTTCGCGGTTCAGTGAGCCCTTGAGGCGCAGCGCGGCGGGAATGTTGTAGGCCGAACTTTGCGGGTCCAGCTGCCAGAGAATCCATTGGCGCTGTTGGGCGTACGACAGAATGTGTGGCTGATCGGCCGCTACACGTTGCAGAACCAGTTGGCCGCCGCCGCTCGCCAGTGCGGCACGCTCGGCAAACTCCACCAGATTGGCGGCGCCGAACAGGCTGCTCACCGACAGTTCGAGCTGCAACTGCTGACGCACCCGAGAGATCACCTGAAGCACCAGCAACGAGTGCCCGCCCAGCTCGAAAAAGTTGTCGTCACGGCCCACGCGTTCGACCTGCAACACTTGCTGCCAGATCAGCGCGAGTTGCGTTTCCAGCCCTTCGGTGGGAGCCACGAAGGCTCGTTGTGCATCGCCAGCTTCAGCGCGCGGCAAGGCTCTGCGATCGAGTTTGCCGTTGTGGTTGAGCGGCAGTTTGGCCAGCAGGACCAGGTGATTCGGCACCATGTATTCCGGCAGCGACTGACGCAAGACGGCGGTGAGGCCTTGCAGATATTCCGTCTCTGAAACCACCGCGCCGTTGGCCACGACATACCCCACCAGTTGCGTACCGTCCTGAGCGATGACCGCTGCTTCGCGCACCTCGTCCCGAGATTGCAGGCAGGCTTCTACCTCGCCCATTTCAATGCGAAAACCGCGAATCTTCACTTGATGGTCGATGCGCCCGACGTATTCCAGATTTCCGTCAGCGTTGTAGCGCGCCAGGTCGCCGCTGCGATACAGCCGCGCGCCCGGCTCACGGGCGAACGGGTCTGGCAGGAAACGTTCAGCGGTCAGCGTCGGGCGGTCGAAGTAGCTTTGCGCCAGGCTGGCCGGCGCGCCGATGCACAACTCGCCAACGCCACCGTTTGGCAGCAGTTGACCGGCAGCGTCCAGCACGTACAGCGCCCGCCCCGCGATAGCTCGACCAATCGGGACGCCGAACGCGTCGCTGGCATCTTCGAGATGGCATTCATGAACACTGGACACCACGGTCGCCTCGGTCGGGCCGTAGGTATTGAGCAAACGCACATGACTCAAACCTGCTTGGTGCCACAAGCGCAGACCTTCAACCGACATCGCTTCGCCGCCGACGTGAACCTGGCGCAAATCACCGAGATTGCGCACCACACCGCTCACACATTCCCGGGCCAGCAAATACCAATAAGCCGCCGGCAAGTCCGCCACGGTCACGCCCTGCTGGACGATTTCGGTGGCGAGGCGGCCGGCATCCCACACATCCTCGCCGCGCATGATCAACGCCGCGCCGACGCATAACGACGGGAAACACTGCTCGACGAATCCATCGAAACTGAACGTCGCGAATTGCAATACGCGATCCGACGCCGACAGCCGCGAATAATCGGCGGCGGTCTGGCAGAACTCGCGCAGCGCGGCATGGGCGATGGCCACGCCTTTGGGTTGGCCGGTGGAACCGGAGGTGTAGACGATGTAGGCCAGGTCGTCGGCGAGCGCAGGGTTTTGCGGATTGCTGTCGGGGTAGTCGAAGCTCTCTTCAAGGCAGAGACGTCGCACACCCGGCACATCGTCCAGCAGGCCGGATTCGCACAGCAGCACGTCGAGACGGCTGTCGTCGATCAAGTACGCCAGGCGTTCAGCCGGGTATTTCGGGTCCAGCGGCACATAGGCCGCGCCGCTTTTGAGCACCGCCAGCAGGCTGACGATCAGTTGCGGACCACGACGCAGCGCCAGACCGACACGCTTGCCTGGGCCCGCGCCATTGTCGATCAGGCGATGGGCCAGTCGGTTGGCTTGACTGTTCAACTGGGCGTAGCTCAAGGAGTGACCGTCGACCTGCAACGCCAGCGCGTCTGGCGTGGCGGCAGCCTGAACGGCGATTTGTTCGTGTACCAAAAGCGTTGTGGATAATTGAACCCCGGCCGGTTGGCTGACTGCGAGCGCAGCGGCTTTGCCTGCGACATCGAGCAGTTCCAGCGTGCCCAATGCCGCGTCCGGCAGCGCCACCAATTGCGTCAGCAGGTGCTGCACATTCGCCGATAACTCAGCGACCTGCGCCGCACTGAACCGCGCCGCGTCGTAGCTGAAGTCCAGGCGCAGGCCTTCGCCCAGTTCGACGCCCAAGGTCAGCGGATAGTGCGTGCGTTCGTGGTTGTGCAGGTTGCCGAACGACAGCCCGGCCGGCGCGCCCTGTTTCAGCGCTTCGGCCACCGGGAAGTTTTCAAACACCAGCAAGCTGTCGAACAGCGCCGAACCCTGCTGCCCCGCCCAGCCCTGAATGTCGTAAAGCGGCACATGCTCGAACTCGCGCATGGCCAGGTTCAGCCCTTGCAGCTCGCCCAGCCATTGGCTGACGGTTTGATCCGGTTTCATCGCGCACACCCGCGCCAGCGTGTTGATGAACAGCCCGAGCTGCTCTTCGATCCCCGGCAGCGGCGCCGAACGCCCGGCCACGGTGGCGCCGAACACCACGCAATCCTGTCCGGTGTAGCGCTGCAACAACAGGCTCCACGCTGCTTGCAGCACGGTGTTGAGGGTGACTTTTTGCTGACGGGCAAACTCAGCCAGACGCTGGGTCGCACGGCTGTCGAGGGCGACGCGGTATTCCTCGCGACCTTCGGCACCCACCGGCGGCCGCAAGGCTTCGGCCAACAACGTCGGCGCTTCGAGCGGTGCCAATGCCGCTTTCCAGAACTGCTCGCCCACGGCGGCCGATTGCTGCTGCAACCAGCCCAGATAATCGCGGTATTGCCCGGTCGGTGCCGACAGCGATGGCCCGGCGGCGTAATGCTGGATCACTTCGGCCAGCAACTGTGCGTTGCTCCAGCCGTCCATCAAAATATGGTGGCTGGTGTAGATCAGGTGCCAGGCATTGGCGTCCGTGCGGACCAGCTTCAAGCGAAACAGCGGCGCGCTGCCCAGTTCGAAACCCTGGGCGCGTTCGGCGTCGGCCAGCGCATCGGTGTCGGTCGCCTCAAGGACTTCAAGCGGCAACGCGACATGGCGGACAATCGCCTGGTGCGCGGTATCGAGGCCTTGCCAGTGGAAGCTGCTGCGCAGAATGTCATGACGCTCCAGCGCGGTTTGCCAGGCCTGAGCGAATCGCACTGGATCAAGGCCCTGGATGTCCAGACGCAACTGACTGATGTAGGCGCCGATTTCGGGTTCATAGAGGGTGTGGAACAGCATGCCCTGCTGCATCGGCGACAGTGGATAAAGGTCTTCGAGGGTCGAAACAGCTACCGGCAGGGCATCGAGTTGCACCTGACTGATGCGCGCCAAAGGAAAGTCCGACGGTGTGGCTTGCGACACTTCAACGGCGCAGCAATGATCGATCAACGCGTTGAGTTCCAGCGCGTAATCGTCCACCAGACGCTGGAGGGTCGCGGTGTCGAACATCTCGCGGCTGAAGCCCCAACTCAGCGACAACTCGCCGCCATAGACCTGGCCTTCAACCGTCAGCCAGTTGCCCAGCGGTGCCGATGGAGCTTGTGCGATGCCGTTGCCTTCGGTGGACGGGACAAACATTGCGGCATCGTCGAACTGACGGTCGAACTGCCCCAGATAGTTGAAGGTGATGCGCGGTTGCGGCAACGCCGCCAGTTCGGCGCGAATCGCCGGGGTGCCGAGGTAGCGCAGCGCGCCATAGCCGAGGCCTTTGTCCGGCACGGCGCGCAGTTGCTCTTTAATCGATTTGATCGACGCGCCGAGATCGGCGCACGGCATCAGATTGACCGGGAACAGGCTGGTGAACCAACCGACGGTGCGGGTCAGGTCGATGTCGTCGAACAGGTCTTCGCGGCCATGGCCTTCAAGCTGAATCAACGTGCTGCCCTGCCCGGTCCAGCGGCAAACCGCCCGCGCCAGCGCGGTCAGCAGCAGGTCGTTGACCTGGGTGCGATAGGCCGCCGGGGCCTGTTGCAGCAGTTTGCGGGTTTGATCGGTGCCGAGTTTGAGTTCGAGTTTTTGTTCGAAGCGGTTTTCCAGCGCGCCGGTTGGGCGGTCGCACGGCAGATCGCTCGGCGCGTTCTTCAGTTGGGTCTGCCAGTGTCCGAGGCTGTTTTCAAAGACTGGCAGATGATCCTGCACGCGAGCGACCCAGCGCTGATAGGTGCTGGTTTTCACCAGAATTACCTTACCGCCGCTGTAGAACTGTTGAAGATCGTCCAGCAGCACGCGCCACGAAACACCGTCCACCGCCAGGTGATGAATGACCAGCAACAAACGTTGAGAGCCGTCGGCCATCGCCACCAGCAGCGCCCGCATCAATGGGCCCTTGTGCAAGTCGAGACTGCGTTGGGCTTCGTCGCACAGGGCGTTGAGTTCTTCGACCGATTGCGCCTGACGTTGCCACAACACCGACTCCGTAGTCCGGGCGGCGTAGGCTTGCAGCCAACCTTCGGCGGTCTGTTCATAACGCAGGCGCAAACTGTCGTGGTGGGTCAGCAGTTGCTCAAATGCACGATTTAGCGCCTCAACGTTCAACGCCTCGCGCGGCACCAGCAGCAGCGACTGGTTCCAGTGCTGACGCTCTGGGATCGCTTGCTCGAAGAAGCCCTGTTGCACCGGCGCCAACGCCACCGCGCCAACCGCCGGGCCTTGATCGATCAACGGTTGCTCGCCGTTGCGGGCGACCTGGGCCAGGCTGCGGACAGTCTGGTGCTGGAACACGTCTTTGGGGCTCAACACGATCCCGGCCTGACGCGCACGGCTGACCACTTGCATCGAAACGATGGAGTCGCCCCCCAGTTCGAAGAAGTTGTCTTCCAGCCCTACATTTTCGATGGCCAACACATCCTGCCAAATCGCCGCGAGGGATTTTTCCATCGCAGTGCGCGGCGCGACGTGTTCGCGTTGTTGCTGCGCGCCGTCAATCGCTGGCAAGGCCTTGCGGTCGAGTTTACCGTTGGGGGTCAGAGGCAGCTGTTCGAGGAACAGCTGAAATGCCGGGACCATGTAGTCCGGCAAATGCTGGCGCAGAGCGGCCTTGAGAGTTTCACGCAGGGTCGCTTGAGCATCGACATCGCTCAGCAGTGCCCGATCGACCGGCACGATGTACGCGACCAGTTGCTGGCCGTTGACGCCGTCCTGCGCCAGCACCGCCAGGTCGCGCACAGTGTCCTGCTGCAACAGCCGCGCTTCGATTTCACCCAGCTCGATACGGAAGCCGCGGACCTTGACCTGATGGTCGATTCGACCGACGTATTGCAACGTGCCGTCGGCCTGATAACGGGTCAGGTCGCCGGTGCGGTACAGGCGTTCACCGGTGCTGGCGAACGGGTTCGGCACATATTTTTCGGCGGTCATGCCCGGTCGCGCCAGGTAACCGCGGGTGATGCCGGCGCCGGCCAGGTACAGCTCGGCGGACACCCCTTGCGGCACTGGTTGCAGGTCAGCATCGAGCAAATAGCTGCAGGTGTGCGTGAGTGGCCGGCCGATGTTCGCGCGACCTGCGGCCTCGCGGCGGGTCCAGGTTGAGTAAGTGGTGTCTTCGGACGGACCGTACAAATCATAGACGTGCTCGACGCTCGACTGCTGATACAACGCGTCCACCAGGCTCTGCTTCAACGGCTCGCCGGCGAGGTTGATGATGCGCACGCTCGGCGGGATCTGCCCATCGCGCTGCAACGCATTGATCGCCGACGGCACGGTGTTGATCAGGCGTACCTGATCCCGGGCTGGCAGATTCGGCAATTGCAGGGCATTGCGGGCGATGATCACCGAGCCACCGTTGGCCAGCGTGACAAACAGCTCCCATACCGACAGGTCGAAGCAGACCGACGTCGAGGCCAGCACCCCTTGAATGTCTTCGCGACTGTAGACCGACTTCGACCAGTCAATCAGCGCGAGCACGTTGCGATGGGCGATGGCCACGCCTTTGGGTTTGCCGGTGGAACCGGAGGTGTAGATCACGTAGGCGAGGTTGTCCGGCGTGACGCGGCTGACCGGCGCGCTACTTGGGTAAGCGGCCCAGGCCTTATCGTCCATCAGCAACACTTGCGTAGCCGCTGGCACGTTCAATGTTGCAGCAACCGCTTGCTCGGTCAGCAGCACCAAAGCGCGGCTGTCTTCGAGCATGTAGGCAACGCGTTCGGCCGGGTAATCCGGGTCCAATGGCACATAAGCACCGCCCGCCTTGAGCACCGCCAGCAACGCGACCAACAAGCTGTCGGAACGCTGCATCGCCACGCCGACCCGGATTTCCGGGCCCACGCCCAGTTCGATCAGCTTGTTAGCCAGACGATTGGCCTGATTGTCGAGCTCGGCGTAAGTCAGCTGCTTCGTGGCAAAAGTCACCGCCAACGCAGTTGGATTCCCGGCGACTTGCTGGCTGATCAGCTCATGAATGCACAGGTCTTGCGGCAAGCTTTCGTCAGCACGGTTCCAGTCATGCACGATGCGCTGGTATTCGGCGCTCTCCAGCAATGGCAAATCACTGATGCGCTGCCGCGAATCACCGACCATGCCTTGCAGCAGGTGCGTCCAGTGCTGGGCCATGCGCGCGATGGTCGCGGCGTCGAACAGGTCGTTGGCATAGGTCAGCGCGGCGTGCAACTTGCCGCGCTTCTCATAGGTGTCGAGGGTCAGGTCGAACTGGGTGGTGCGCCCTTGCCACTCGATCACACCCAGCGCCAGGCCGGACGCGGTGCTGACCGTGGACATGTCCGCGACCTGCGGCTGGTGGTTGTACATCACCTGGAACAGCGGCGTGTGGCTGAGGCTGCGCTCCAGTTTCAGCGCCTCGACCAGGCGCTCGAACGGCAAGTCCTGATGGGCTTGGGCACCGAGGGCGGTGTCCTTGATGGCGCGCAGCAAGTCGTCGACGCGGGTCTGGCCGTCGAGTTGGGTGCGCAGCACTTGGGTGTTGACGAAGAAGCCGATCAGGCCTTCGATCTCGGCGCGGTTGCGGTTAGCAATCGGCACGCCGACGCGAATGTCAGTCTGCCCGGTGTAACGGTGCAGCAGCGCGTTGAAGGCGCCGAGCAACAGCATGAACAGGGTGATGTTGTGTTTCTGCGCCGTGGCCCGCAGCTGCTCGGCCAACTGACCGTCGACGGCGAACTCGTAGCGGGTGCCGCGATAGCTCGGCATCGCCGGGCGCGGATGATCGGTGGGCAGTTCCAGCACCGGGTGCTCGTCGCCCAGTTGCGCCTGCCAGTAGTCGAGTTGGCGCGCCTGCTCGCCAGCCTCCAGCCAGCGGCGTTGCCACAACGCATAGTCGCTGTACTGGATCGGCAACGGCGCGAGTTGCGGTTGTGCGCCCGCCTCAAAGGCGTCGTAGCAGCGGATGAACTCGTCGATCAGCACGTTCATCGACCAGCCGTCGGAAACGATGTGGTGCAGGGTCAGCAGCAGGACGTGTTCCTGCTCGGCGAGCTTGAGCAAGGTGACGCGCAACAGCGGGCCGACAGATAGAACAAAGGGCAGCACCGATTGTTGCTCGGCCGCGCGGGCGACTGCTTGCTCGCGTTCAATTGCCGGTAACGCGCTGAAATCCACCTGTTCAATGACCAGCGGCGCACTGGCCGGCACTTGCAGCAGGGTGTCGTCGGCCTGGCGCTGGAACACCGTGCGCAGGGTTTCGTGGCGCGCTACGAGGCTGGCGAAGGCTTGCTCCAGGGCAGAGACGTTCAAACGCCCGGTCAGACGCACCGCCCCGGGCAAGTTGTACGCGCCGCTTTGTGGGTCCAACTGCCAGAGAAACCACATGCGTTGCTGGGCGTACGACAACACCTGGCGATCGTCGGCTTCGACGCCGGCAGGAATGGGGAACCGGGCGAAATCAACGCCTTCCTTTTGCAAGGCCGCAAGGAACATCTGGCGCTTTTCCAGGGGCAACCCGATAAACCGGCGAGCAAGTTTCAAGGAGTCTTCAGCATTCATTTCTAAGCATCCGGATCAGTGGCGGGAAGCACAAAGGCACGTCGTCCCTATAAAACGAATGCAGACCGGAAAAATTAGCGAATGAGAACAACTATCAGAAAGGGCGAAGATGATGAACTTTCAGCTGATCCTTGATCACCCGCAACACCTTGGCTTCGTGTTCGTGGATAAAGAAGTGGCCGCCAGCGAGCATGTCCACCGAAAAGCTACCGTGGGTTTCCTTGCTCCAGCCGATCAACTGCTCGATGGTGGCGCGATCAGCCTTGCCGCCGAGCACGTGAACCGGGCACTTGAGCAAGGGACGCTGCTGCACCTCGAAGCGCCCGCATAGGAGAAAGTCCGCACGCAGGACCGGCAGCATCAGGCTCATCAGTTCGTCGTTGGCCAGCGCCTCTTCACTGGTGCCGTTGAGGGTGCGTAATTGGTCGATCAATTCGGCATCGGTCTGGGGCTCGGCGAACCCCCGGTCGTAGTCGGCACGCAGGGTCGGTGCGGCGGTGCCCGAAGCGAACAGCGCCACCGGTTCCGGGCAGCCCAGCGAGCGAAACGCATGGGCCATCTCACAGGCGAGCAACGCGCCAAGGCTATGACCAAACAGCGCATACGGCGCCTTGAGTGTGGCTTTTTGTTCCTGCGCGAGTTGCAGCGCCAGTTGCCGCATGTCGGTGTGCAAGGGTTCACCAAACCGGGCGCCACGCCCCGGCAACTCCACGGGTTGCAGCGTCAGCCACTCCGGCAGTTTGCGCCGCCAGCGGCTGTAGACCATGGCGCTCGCGCCCGAATAGGGCAGGCAGAGCAATGTCAGCTGGGTCACCGGGTTTACCTCAAAAAGTTGTCTGTTAAAAGAACGGATGAGGTGGAGTCTGAATTAGTCGAAGATCACCTGTGGAAGCGCTTGTCCAACGTGCCGACTTGTACAAAATACTTAGGTCCGCACAACCGGTCGCGCTCGCGGGTGACAAATAAAACGGTCTAATAAAAGTTGGCAGTCCCAATGGCATCAACTAGATTTCAACTTCACACAAGTACCCGTCTGAATTTCCCTACGTAGTCCGGTCAGAAGTAAACGTCCAGTAGCGAAGACACCCTGGAGTCTGGTTATGGACGATTTACTCATGCTCGTTGACCGGCACGGTCGCAAAAAAGGCATCGCTACCAGGAAGTTGCAAGCCCACCAACAGGGCCTCTTGCACGGTGCACTTTCTGTCTTCATTTTCGATCCCTACGGGCGTCTGCTGCTGCCACAGCGCGCGCGCGACGTGAACATCAAGCACAACCGCCCCCCACCACCTCTGTGTGAGGGTTCAATATGAAAATCATCCTGGCCCAGCCTCGAGGTTTCTGCGCGGGTGTCATTCGCGCAGTGGATACAGTCGAACTCGCACTCGAGCAATTTGGCGCACCGGTCTATGTCCGACACGAGATCGTCCACAACCAGCATGTGGTGGAGCGCTTACGGCGCAAGGGCGCAAAATTTGTCGATGAGCTCGATGAAGTACCCACCGGCGCCGTTACGGTTTTCAGCGCGCACGGCGTGGCCCGAACGGTGGAAGACGAGGCTCGCCAGCGCCACCTTCAGGTGCTGGATGCCACCTGCCCGTTAGTGGAAAAAGTGCATAGACAGGGTCGGTATTATGCCGCCAAAGGCTTTCAGGTAATTTTGATTGGCGAACCGAGCCATCCCGAGGTGATTGGCACCATCGGGCAGATCCCGGCGCCGGTCATCGTCTTGCAGACCCTGGCACAGGTTGATGCGCTTGAGTTCGTGCAAGGCACCCCCCTGGCCTACATCACGCAAACCACCTTGAGTACGGACGACACCCGTGGGTTGGTGGAAGCACTCAAGCGGCGCTATCCAGCCATCGTAGGTCCGGACACCCGGGACATTTGCTATGCCGTGCAAAATCGCCAGATCGCGGTGCGCGCACTGAGCCGCTGTGTTGATGTCGTGCTGGTCGTTGGCAGCAGCAAAAGTGCCAACGCCGGGATATTGCGCGACATTGCCGGTGAAGCGGCGCCCAGCTATCTGGTAGCCGACGGCAGTGCCATCCACCACGAGTGGTTCGACGGCAAAACGACCGTCGGTATCACCGCCGGTGCATCGACGCCTGAGGTGCTGGTGGACGACGTACTGATCGCCCTGGAAAAGATCGCGCCGCTTGAAATCTCGAACCTCGCGGGACGAGAGGAGCACGTACATTTCCGACTGCCTGAAGGGCTGATTGCCCGTCAGTGACCCCCCCTCTGGAGTGACCACCATGGACGAAAGGACAACGGCGTTTGTCATGACCAAACCCAAACCGTCAGTGCTGGTAATACCTCAGCTGTATTGCCCGGAGCCGGTACGTACAGACGATGCGCTGGGTGACCTGCTCGACGACATGCTGCTGCCATGGATAGAACAGGCAGGTATCTACGCAGGACAATCAGAGACTTTTCGCACGGGGCATTACGGTAGATTCGCCATGCTATGCCATGCCGACACCGATGATCCCGCCAGGCTATTTCTATCGGCCCAATGCATGGCCGCGCTGTTTGCGGTGGATGATTATTACTGCGACGACGCCAGCAATGGCTCGATACCCTCACTGGTTGGGCCTCGGCTGTCGTTGGCGCTGGCGGCGGTAGAACCGGCGCACTTGCCCGGCGGATATGCTGCCGAACTGGCGCACGCCCTGCAGCGCGAGCCAGTGCTCCGTGCACTGGGCATGTACATGGCAAGCGTGGTGAAAGCGTCCACGGCGTCCCAAGCCGCCCGGGTACGGCATGAAATAGTTGCCATGTTTGTCACCATGACGGCAGAAGCGGCATGGCGAATCAATGGGACCACGCCAGAAGTGTGGGAGTACCTGGCCCACCGACAGGTCAACAGTTTTCTTCCGTGCATGTCACTGATTGATATTGTTGGCGGCTACGAATTGCCCGCCAATATCTACTGCGCTCCCGCTGTTCGCCGCGTCACGACCCTGGCCGCCAGCGCGACGATCATTGCCAATGACATTTACTCAGCCGCCAAGGAGGAACTGAGTGAAGTCGGCGATTTCAAACTTGCCCAACTGCTGGCGTCCCGACATAACTGCACGCTTCAGGAAGGCGTCAATCTCGCCGCGGGCATCCATGACGACACTGTTCACCGCTACGAAGCCGCAGAGCACGAACTGTTGCGCGAAGCGGCGCCAATACTCAAGCGTTACCTGAGCGGCATAAAAGCCTGGCTGGGAGGCAATCGCCAGTGGCACCTGGACAGTGGTCGTTATCGCGTGTAACTGTGCAAGATAAAGAACTTTTCATGGACCGATCTGAACTCTCGCCACCGCATGCCAGTCAGCTAGTTAAGCCCTCTATTCAAGGCTTTATTCTTCATGCAGATTTCTCTCGACCAACAAGTGGCACTGGTCACCGGTGCCAGTTCCGGCATCGGCGCCGGCGCGGCCAAGGCGCTGGCCGCCGCCGGTGCCGCCGTGGTGATCAACTACAATTCCCACGCCGCTCCCGCTGAGGAACTGGCCCGGCAGATCAATGCTGCAGGCGGTCGGGCCATCGCCATCGGTGCCGACGTTTCGAAAGAAGCAGACGTTCAGCGGTTATTTGCGCAAACCCTCGAAGCCTTCGGTTTCCTGGACATTCTGGTCGCCAATTCCGGTCTGCAAAAAGACTCGCCAGCCGCCGACATGAGCCTCGCCGACTGGAACCAGGTGATTGGCGTCAACCTCACCGGGCAGTTTCTCTGTGCCCGCGAGGCACTGCGGATTTTCAACCAGCAAGGTGTTCGCGAAGGCGTGTCCCGGGCCGCCGGCAAAATCATCCATATGAGCTCGGTGCACCAACGCATTCCCTGGGCCGGCCACGTCAATTACGCCGCGTCCAAGGGAGGTGTGGACATGTTGATGCAAACCCTGGCCCAGGAAGTCAGCCACCAACGCATCCGTATCAACGGCATCGCACCGGGGGCGATTCGTACGGCCATCAACCGAGCCGCCACCGAAGGCGACCATGAGCAGGAACTGCTCAAACTCATCCCCTACGGCCGAGTCGGCGATGTCGAGGACATCGCCAACGCGGTGGTCTTTTTGGCCTGCGATGCGTCCGACTACATCGTTGGCACCACTCTGTTCATCGACGGCGGCATGAGCCTTTATCCGGAGTTTCGCTGCAATGGCTGATCATCATCCCGAAAAACAAAGCGCTATCGATGCCCATGGCATCATCGGTGACATGCGTAGCGCGGCACTGGTCAACGACAAGGGCAGCGTGGATTTTTTCTGCTGGCCCGAATTCGACAGCCCGTCGATCTTCTGCTCGCTGCTGGACACCCCTGAGGCCGGGATTTTCCAACTGGCCCCGGATTTACCCGACGCTCGCCGCGAGCAAATTTACCTGCCTGACACCAATGTGCTGCAAACCCGCTGGCTCAGCGAACGCGCAGTCGTCGAGGTCACCGACCTGCTGCCCATCAGCGACAGCGAAGATGACACGCCGGTGCTGATGCGCCGGGTTCGTGTGATCAGCGGCCAGGCAACGTTTCACATGCGCTGCGCCGTGCGTTATGACTACGCTCGCGCCAAGACCCGCGCACGCATGGATGAAGCGGACGTAACCTTTGAGGCCGCCAATCAGCCATCCCTGCGCCTGTCTTCGGATCAGGTTTTACATATAGACGGCCATGCCGCACTCGCCCAATTCACCCTCGAACAGGACCAGAGCGCCGAATTCCTGCTCGGCCGTATCGACGACCCGCGGTTCAAGGAAGGTAGCGCCGCCATCTGCCTGGAGCGGACGCTGAAGTTCTGGCGCGACTGGATCGGCAAATCCAGCTACCGCGGCCGCTGGCGGGAAATGGTCAATCGTTCGGCCCTGGCGCTGAAGCTGCTGACCTCGCGTAAACACGGCGCGATCCTCGCCGCCGCCACGTTCGGCCTGCCGGAAACACCTGGCGGCGAGCGCAACTGGGACTACCGCTACACGTGGATCCGCGACGCCTCGTTCACCGCCTACGCCTTCATGCGCCTGGGCTTCGTTGACGAAGCCAACGCCTACATGAACTGGCTGCGCGGGCGGGTCAGCGATTGCCACGGCAATTCGATGAAGCTCAACATCCTCTACGCCATCGATGGTCGTCAGGAGTTGCCGGAGACCGAACTCTCGCACCTGTCCGGACATGGCGGCGCGACACCGGTCCGCATTGGCAATCAGGCTTATGACCAGGTCCAGCTCGACATCTTCGGCGAGCTGATGGACGCGGTGTACCTGGTCAACAAATATGGCGATGCGATCTCTCACGAAAGCTGGAAACATACCGTGGAAGTGGTCGATCAGGTCTGCCAAACCTGGGAACAAGAGGACGTCGGCATCTGGGAAATGCGCGGCGAACAGCATCACTTCCTGCACTCGCGGCTGATGTGCTGGGTCGCGCTGGACCGGGCCATTCGCCTCGCCTCAAAACGCTCACTGCCCGCTCCATTCGCCCGCTGGGACCAGACCCGCCAGGCGATCTACGCTGACATCTGGGAAAACTTCTGGAACGAAGAACGCGGGCATTTCGTTCAGTACAAAGGCGGTACCGCGCTCGATGGCTCGATGCTGCTGATGCCGCTGGTGCGCTTCGTCAGCGCCAAAGACCCGCGTTGGCTCGCGACCCTCGAGGCCATCGAAAAGAATCTGGTGCGCGATGGCATGGTTTACCGCTATCGCAATGACGACGCGCGGATCGACGGCCTCGACGGCACCGAAGGCGCCTTCGCCGCGTGCTCGTTCTGGTACGTCGAATGCCTGGCCCGCGCCGGCCAACTGGAAAAGGCGCATCTGGAGTTTGAACAGTTACTGAGGTACGCCAACCCACTGGGGTTGTACGCCGAAGAGTTCGACAGCCATGCGCGGCATCTGGGCAATACGCCGCAAGCGCTGACGCATTTGGCATTGATCAGTGCGGCCAGTTTTCTGGATCGAAAACTGAGTGGGGAGAAGAGTTTCTGGCAGCCTTGAGACCACCCTCGTCACAGGTTTGTGTAGTCCGAAGTCCTGCTTTTCTTAAACAAAAGCGGCGTTCACTACCGAAAAATTCTTTGTTGCCAGCCGTAACTTCCCCACCTACCATCCACGGTCAACGGGTACAGCGGAGCTGTCCAAAAAAACCCGAATTCAAGGAACCAGAATGACCCAGCGCATCCACCGCAGCATCGAAGCCCCACTCCGGTCAGGTCTGAACCGGGAGGAGTTGTGGGAAGGCCAGGACAAGGGCCTGATCAAATGCTGGGAGATTGGCCGCCAACGCGCGGCCCGTTTCCCCGACCTCACCCACCGCTGCCTTGCCTGCGAACTGCCGGTGTTGGGCTGGAAAGGTGGCGTCAGCCGCAGCCTGAAAAAACTCGAAAAATACGGATCCCTCAAGTACCTCGCTCAGTGGCAAGGGTTACGCGGGGATGATCTGGATATTAATTTGGGTGAAGAGCGGGCGTTGACCTGTTCGCGGACCAACATGGTGGTGACGTTTACGCCGGATCGGTCGAAATACTTCAATCAAGTGGCGGAAATCGACGCCTGAAAAACAGGCAAAAACAACCCTTTCTGGAGTGTCGAATGAACAATGAAGCGCTGATCCACTTCATCAAAACTCCAAGTCTGTCGCTCGCCTACGAAGAACACGGCCCCACCACCGGCGACCCGATCATTCTCCTCCACGGCTTCCCCTACTCCCCCCGCACCTACGACGAAATCGCCCCAGTCCTCGGCGCCAAGGGCTACCGCGTCATCGTCCCGTACCTGCGCGGTTACGGCCCGACCCGTTTCAACCACCCCGACACCCTGCGCTCCGGACAACAAGCCGCCCTCGCTCAGGATTTGCTGGACCTGATGGATGCGTTGGCCATTCAACAACCGGCCCTGTGCGGTTATGACTGGGGCGGTCGGGCGGCATGTATTGTCGCGGCGCTATGGCCTGAGCGGGTTCGTTGCCTGGTGACCGGCGACGGGTACAACCTTCAGAACATTCCCCATTCCACCGAACCGTTGGACCCTGAAACCGAGCATCGCCTCTGGTATCAGTACTATTTTCACACGCCACGCGGCGTCGAAGGTCTGACGAAAAATCGCCGGGCCTTGTGCCAATTGCTCTGGAAGTTGTGGTCGCCCACCTGGGCCAAAGGTCCTGAGTTGTATCCGTTTAGCGCACCGGTCTTCGACAATCCGGATTTCGTCGAGGTGGTGATTCACTCCTACCGCCACCGGTTCATGTACGCGCCCGGCGAGCCAGCGCTGGAGTGGATCGAAGAAGCGCTGACCCGACAGCCGCCGATCAGCGTACCGACGATTTCTCTGTGCGGTGCCGACGATGGCGTAGGACCGGTATCGGAGATAGACGAAGACATCGCTCACTTCACCGGACGTTATGAGCGGCGAGTGCTGGCAGGTGTCGGGCATAACATTCCCGAAGAAGCGCCCGAGGCAACGCTCAGAGCGTTACTGGATCTGCTGGAGGACTGACACTGAAACGCTCGCGGTAGGCCTGCGGAGTCACGCCCATGGCCCGCAGAAAACTGCGTCGAAGTGTCTCTTCGCTGCCGAATCCGCATTGCACCGCCACCCGTTTGATCGGCACGCCGGTATCGCTGAGCAAACGTCGGGCAGTCTCGACCCGAATCAGTTCGATGGCTCGGGCCGGCGTCTGGCCGGTGTCGGCGCGGTAATGGCGCACGAAGCTGCGTTCGCTCATGCCGGCCTGCAGGGCCAGGGTCGGGATGCCCAAATCCTTGGTGAGGTTTTCACTGATCCAGGCATGAAGCTCGTCGAAACGGTTGCCCTCCTTTTGCAAAGAAAGGGTCACGCTGAACTGCGACTGGCCGCCGGGGCGTTTCAGGAACACCACCAGTTGCCGGGCGACGTCGAGGGCCATCGTGCGGCCAAGATCTTCTTCGACCATGGCCAGCGCCAGATCGATACCGGCGGTGACCCCGGCCGAGGTCCAGACCGGACCGTCATTGATGAAAATCGGATTGGGCTCAACCTGCAGCCGCGGATGCTGCTGCGCCAACTGCTCGCAACGGGTCCAGTGAGTGACCACCCGCCGGCCATCGAGCCAGCCGCTGGCCGCCAGCAAAAATGCCCCGGTGCACACCGACGATACCCGTCGACACCCCGTCGCATGTTTACGCACCCAGGCCACCAGCGGTTCATCTCGCGCCGCGTCGTAAACGCCCCAGCCACCGGCAATGATCAATGTGTCACTGCCCTCCTCGGGCAACGGCTCGGCCAACAGCGCCAACCCCGCCGACGACATCACCGCCCCGCCGCCGCTGGCAATCACCGACGGCGCATAAGGTAGCGGAAGACCTTGCTGGCGGGAAATATCGTTGGCCGAGGCGAACACCTGCAATGGCCCGGTGACGTCGAGCAGTTGCACATTGGCAAAGGCGAGCACGTGGATGGTTTTCGGCATGATTGGCGTAATTTGTGGGGCTATTGGCGTATACGCCAAATCCTACGAGCCTAAAGTGAAGTCGTCCACCCACTTCATGAGAAAAATGCCATGACGTTGCAGATCGGCTTTCTGTTGTTTCCACAGGTTCAGCAACTGGACCTCACCGGCCCTTACGACGTACTGGCCTCTCTACCGGACGTGAAGGTGCATTTGATCTGGAAGGACCTGATGCCCGTTACCGCAAGCACAGGCCTGGTGCTGAAACCGACCACCACATTCGACGATTGCCCGAAGCTTGATGTTATCTGCATTCCCGGCGGCAGTGGCGTCGGGCCGTTGATGGAGGATGAACAGACACTGGCGTTCATCCAGGCGCAAGCCGTCACCGCGCGTTACGTCACGTCGGTATGTACCGGTGCGCTGGTACTCGGTGCAGCAGGTTTGCTCAAAGGTAAACGCGCCACCACCCACTGGGCTTATCACGAATTACTCGCACCATTGGGGGCAATCCCGGTGAAGGATCGAGTGGTGCGCGACGGCAATCTGTTGACCGGTGGAGGGATCACGGCGGGCATCGATTTTGCCCTGACCCTGGCCGCGGAGCTGTTCGATAAGGACACGGCAGAGTTGGTGCAGTTGCAGCTCGAATACGCCCCGGCACCGCCGTTTTCGTCGGGCAGCCCTGAGACGGCTCCGGTCAGTGTGCTGGAGGAGGCTCGTAAACGTGCTGCCGGGTCATTAAAACTGCGCTCGGAAATCACTGAACGTGTAGCGGCGAAACTCGATCAACTACCCGCTAGCTGATCCATCTCGACCAAAATGATGCGCGAAGATTTTCCATCGCCCAAAAAAAACCCGCCGAAGCGGGTTTTCCCAAGACCATTACGACTCCCTGTCGGCAGCGTTTCCTTGCTTATGGTCGATCATCCATGATCCCGAGCACTTCCTGTGCTTCGGTTGATGAAGCTAGATTACGCTTCGGATCCAATGTGCAATAGACGACATAACTACCATCGCGTGTAGGACATTCGCTATACCTGCCCTTCCGAAAACCCTTAGATAAGTAAGGTTCGAGCATGCCGCGATCACTCCTCCTGACGCTCGCGCGCCTTGGCACTGACGTTGATAAATTCTTCGATGTTGTTCATCTGTTCATCCCAACCGCGGCTGTCCATGCGGAACGCCTTGAGTCGGCGCGTCTGAGGGATGTGATCGAAACCGGACTCGGTGACCTTGAGTAACGTGCCTTCATCCATGTCTTCGAGCTCGAACTTCACCAGTGTGGTGGGTTCCTGGGAGTAATCGAGTTCAGGCTCCACGGCATACGGGTGCCAGCGAAACGAAAACACCCGTTCTGGCTCGACCCGCTCCACCAATACGTTCCACAGCAAGTGCTCATAACCCGGGTACGTAATCTGCCCCTGGGTCCACTCACCGGCGACAAAACGCTTGCCTTCCAGCGCCACGCCAAACCACTGCCCAAAGACTTCGGCATTGGCCAGTACACGCCAGACCTGCGAGCGCGGCGTTTTGAGCAGGATTTTCCTTTCGATGCGATCTGATGCTGGATTCATAAGTCACCTCCTGTACTGAACAGTAGGCCCCTAAGACCACAAGACCAACCCTAAAGTTGTATCAAGCGGGTATCTCAATCAACCCGGTACGAAATACTCAGCTGCATTTCCAAGTGTCACTGCAGGTTTGAAAATAAAACGAGTAGACCGAGACAGCTAACGTTGAAAACGAAACTGACTCAGACACGGACGATTCATGCGGCTTTCACTTACGGAGCGTTATCGCGGAGCCCTGCAGGGCCTGGACGGCGCCGCCGATACCCTCGGTATGCCCATCAATCACTGTCATTGCCAAACCTGTCGCAAGGCACACGCGGCGGCATTCGCCTCGTCACCGGGCAAGCTTCGGCATTTCTGTTCAGTCTGTGGTTCACACTTGATGGCTGAACGCTTGGCCCCACCCCACGTTATCGTTCGAGTGGCGACACTGGATGATGACCCCAAAATGACGCCTCAGGCGCATATCTGGACGACACATGACGTGCCGTGGCTTGCCTATGAATCGATTGAAAAATTCCCTGAATGGCAAACCTAGTGGGTTGAATACAGTACTAAACTGCATCCCAACTTTCCTGTCACAGCGAGAATCCCCATGCCCCCACGCTTTCTTCTGGCACTAACGCCTCTGCTGTTCACCACCGCTGCTTATGCCGTGGACTGCGAAAACGCCGCCGATCAGGCCACGATGAATGAGTGCGCGGCGCAGCAGCACAAGATCGCGGACAAGGAGTTGAATGCGCTTTACCAGCAGATCAATGTACGTTTGAAGAGCAACCCCGAAAGCAAAAAGCTGCTGATCGGGGCGCAACGCTCGTGGATTGCGTTTCGGGATGCCGAGTGCAAGTTCTCAAGCGCCGGGGTGGAAGGCGGGAGTGTGTACCCGCTGATTTACAGCAACTGCACCACTGGCCTGACCAAGGCACGGGTCGAGGCGTTCAAGACGTACTTGAAGTGTGAGGAAGGCGACATGAGTTGCCCGGTACCGTCTGCCCCTTAGCAGCGAAAAGATCGCAGGCTGTGCCCGTTCCTACGGGATCGAGAGCCCCTGCAGGAGCTACCGAAGGCTGCGATCTTTTGATCTTTTACCGCAAATCAGCGAACAAAAATCTGCGCCGTGGTGATCGCCATATCCCCACCCGGCAACTTGATGTTGCCAATCTGCTTCATGCTTTCGGGATCAAAGATCGCCACATCGTTAAACGTCCCCGCCAGATAAATCTTGCTGCCATCCCTGTTGAACGAAATGCAGTAGTAGGTATGGTCCAGCGTCGCCGCCTGGAGCATTTTCTTTTCCTTGATGTCGTACTTCGCCAGACGGTTGAGCACACCGAACATCAGGTTCGGATCCTTCGGCGAGCGCATACCGCTGAAGTAGATTTCCGTCAGAGGACCAAAGTCCGTGGTTTCGGTCTTGCCGGTTTTCAGGTCGATGCTGAACAGCCCGTAAAGGTACTCGGCAGTCGCTGGGTCCTGCTTCTTGTCCTTGAATTTGGCTGCGGTGTAAAGCAGCGAAAAGTCATGGCGATAAGTCTGCTGGTTCCATACGTAGAGCACGTCCGGCGCGCTGTAGTTCGGGCGTTTCCAGTGGCGGCTGGGGATCAGCACGTCGAACTTGCCGGTCTTCACATCAACCTGGTAGACATCCGCCCCGGCCACGTACAGCGTGCCGTCGTCACCACTCTGCATGATGGTCAACTGCCGTGGTGCCGGGAAACTGCGCACGGGTTTGGCGTCCATGCCGGCGTCGGTGGCGTACACATCGAGCCGTGGTTGCTGCACTTCGTAGCGGTCGTTAAGCATCAACGTCGGGTTGGCAATGATGAACAATTCCTTGCCGTCGTGGCTGGGGGTGAAGGCAAACATGGACTTCGCTTTCTCTCCCGGTTTCTGGGTGATGCTGGCGTGGAACACCTGCTTGCAGCTGTCGAGTTCAACGCCGTAGACATCCGCGTAGTGATTGTTCAGCACGTATGCGATCTTGCGGTCCGGCGACAACTGAACGGTGCCGGGACCGAAGGCATCCGGCATCTTGCAAGTCTTGAACACGGTGTCGGTGGCCAGGTCGATGATGTGCAGGTTGTTCGGGTAATTGGTGGTCAACAGGTACTCGTGACCGTCTTGCAACGCAGTGTTTTCATCGGCCAGAACGTTAAGCGAACAGACGCTCAGGACGGCGAATGCGGCCAGGCCGCAGGCTTTTACAGTCAGCATGCTGAAATCCTTCTAAGGTCCGATACCTTCTATGGACAATCATTTGTCTTTAGGAAAGACAGTCCCGAGGTTGCGCCAGTTGTCGTTGGACGCCTGGGCGTCCTTGTTCCAGTCCGGATAGGTGCTCATCATGTCGGGCACCTGGGCCGGCCACCAACAAGGGTCGGAGCAGCCGTAAAGGTCAGCTTCCATCGGCTGGCACAGCGACGACACACCGCCAAAGGCGTCGATTTCCCAACCCGGGTCGGTGGTCGAGGCGCAACCGGCGACGGAACTCATCGCCACCACTTCTTCGATGCGGTTTTCGGCCGCGGCCTCATCCAGTTTCAGCGCTTTATTATTGATTGCCTTGAGATGTTTCATATCAGTGAGCCTTGCGCGGAGTGATGTAGCTGCTGATAAACGCAGGGTTGTGGGCCATGATCCGGGTGTAGACCTCGATGCCGAAGTCGACCCAGTCACGCATCAGTTCGCAGTAGTGATAGGTCGGGTGGGTCGGGTCGCCGTAACGGGCGTAGCTCTCGTGGTAGCAACCGCCGGAACAGAGATTGCGGATCTGGCAGTCTTCGCAGCCGGTGTTGGTACGGTCCAGGCGTTGGGACAGGAAGTCGTTCAACTCGACCTGTTTCACGGCGGTGTGAACGTTGCCGAAGGTCGGCAGGCTCGAACCGGTAAAGCGATGGCACAGGTTCAGCTCGCCCTTGTAATCCACTGCCAGCATCTTCAGGCCCGCGCCGCACGGCAGGGCTTTTTTGTGGCCTTCGTGGATGTCAGTGATCAACTGGTGCAGGTTGGAGAAGCCGATATTACGGTGCTCCAGCGCCGCTTCCAGATAACGCCGGCCGAGCCTCTTCATGCTGGCGAAGACTTCGATCAGCTCGTCGCTGGACAGGTTGAAGGTGCTGATGTCGCCGGAGGTCACCGGGGCAAACCCGACTTCGGCAAAACCCAATTCGTTGAACAGGTGATCCCAGATGGTTTCGACGTCGGTGACGCCGGTGGTCAAGGTCACACGAGCACCGACCGGACGGCTGTTGTAGCGCGACAGCAACATCTCGGCCTTGCGCCGCACCACGTCGTAAGTGCCCTGCCCGCCCACGGTGATGCGGTTGCGGTCGTGCACGGTTTTCGGTCCGTCGATACTGACTGACAGGCCGAAACGGTGGGCGTTGAGGTAGTCCACGGTCTCTTCGGTGAGCAGCGTCGCGTTGGTGGTCATGACGAACTCGACGAACTTGCCCGCCTCGGCAAACCGCTTTTCACAGTAGTCGACCATGTACTCGATCAGCTTGCGGTTGCTCAGCGGCTCCCCACCGAAAAACACCACGGTAAAACGCTCTTCGTCCGGCGATTCGCGCAGCAGCATTTCCACTGATGCGACCGCTGTTTCGACGTCCATTTTCTTGCCGGCCGAGGGCTTGTCCAAGTCTTCCTTGTAGCAGTAGGTGCAGCTCAGATTGCAGCCGGTATTGACGTTCAGCACCACGGTATTGATCGCCGTGCGCTCGACCCGTTTGGTGCCGATATCGGGGGTCAACGGCGAGCCGTCGCTGACCAGTTCCAGGGACATCAACTCACGCAAGGTCTCGGTAATTTCTTCACCGTTGAAGCGCGCGGCCAAACGCTGGATCAGGTCTTCCGACGAACAGCCGGGACCGCGCAAGGTGTCAATGATGGTGCCCGTCAGTTCATCGCTGGCAAACAGCGAACTGCTGGGAATGTGGAATAGCATGCGGTCGGCATCGACGTGCACTTCGTGCAGGTTCCGTTCGACCAGATTCAAAATAGCGCCCATTGCAACCTCCTGTGCAAACCCCGTTCTACGGGGCCTGCGGTCATTCCGAAAAAGTGTCTGAATTGTTTGAGGTCAACCAACTCATGGAATGGGTGGATTGTTCCAGCGTTGCACGGTGACGATCATGTGGCCTTCACCGGTCAGGGATTTCCCTGCGTCGTCGACGGCGGCGATCACCTTGAGGTTGCCGGCATTGTTGGTGGACATTTTGCGCTGCGGGTTCGGCCCGGCATCGCCCGGTGTGAACACGCCACTGTCAGCCTGCATGGTGCCGGCAAACTTGACGTCTTCGTCTTCCTTGGCACGGTCGTCGAAGGCTTCGACCGACCACTGCGCCGGGAACACGCCAATGCGATACGGCTTGCCATCAGCACCCTTGCCCCAGGCTTCGGCATCGAAACGGCCCTGGACTTTCGGCGTCGAACCACCGCCTTCGCCAATGCGCGCCACCGAGAATTCGGGCACAACTTTGACTTCGGCGATGGTGCTGTAGACCGACAGAGTCGGGCCTTTCAGCGTGCCGACGGTGACGTTGCGCAGGCCCGGTTGGGCATTGGCGGCGGCCTTGAGTTTGACCTTGATGCGCTCCGGACTCTGCTCGACGACTTCGACCACTTCCACGCCTTTGCCGAAGCTCAGTTTGCCGGTGAGACCGCTGCCGACCAGCGTCACTTCAGTTTCACTGCCCGCCTTCAGGTAACCCGGCTGCACCGCCAGCAAACGGCTGCTGCCCTGCTTGGCGGCGACGAAGTCCAGACCCCGCTCATCATGCTCGGCCTCAAACATCCGACCCTGCATCGCGTTGCCTTGGGCGGCGAACACCTGGCGCATGGTCACGCCATCGATGGTCACGTTGCCGCGCCATTCGTAGCCGGTGTAGAGAATCGCGCTGCCATCGCCGTTGAACGGGCTGCCGTCGGCGTATTGGCCTTTGACGCTGACCTTGAACGTGTCGCTGCCATCGGCCATCACGCTCATCACGCCGGCCAGCTCGCCTTTACCGGGCAAGTGGCCGCTGAAACTCCAGTCGCCCACCAGCGCTTTTGCTTTCGGCGCAGCGCTCAGCCATTTTTCCCAGGCCGGATTGTCCAGCGGATAACGCTTGGCCAACAGCGGCACCATGTCTTTTCGAGCAAGGTCGAACCAGTCGCGGTCGCGAGACAGCGCCTGGTATTCCAGAGACGGCCATTGGCCGAGGTGGAAGTTCACCAGACGCTCCCATTCCTGGGCCGGACGCCGTTGCAGGGCGACCCGCGCACCGGAGTGGCAGCGGCCGCACATCTGGCTGGTCTGGTCGTCAAACTTCTCGACGGTGTTGAGTCGACGCTCCAGCGCATAACGCACACCATCGGTTTCGCTTGGGGCCAAGCCTTGGGTATCGGCCAGGTATTTGACCAGGGTTCGGCGGTCGTCATCGCTGATCTGCAAACCGTGCATGATTTGCATGCGGGCGATGCTCATCAGCCAGCCTTCAGGAGTTTTGCGCTGGTGGCTGATGCGGCTCAGCGCGTTATCGGCTTCGGGGGTATGACAGCCCTGACAGGTTTCCTTGAGGAGGGTCTGAGCGTCGCGGGCTGCCAGGCTGTAAGGCGAATGCAGCGCCACACAAGCGGCCACGGCCAGCAGACTGGCACTCAGGCCTGATCGGAGTTTTCTTTTCATCAACGTCGAACCTCGCACGGTGCTTTCTTATTTTTGTGGCTTATCGTTTTTATGGTTTCTGCCGCCGGCGGCGCACCGCTGACGGAGGCAAGAGAAACGTCTGCAATGAGCAATACACGGAGCGTGCCAGCTTAACGATTGCCTTTTTAATCAATGAGTTGTACGAATATTGCTGATCTTCGCCATCGCGGAAAGAGATCGCCTGCGTCTAATATCGCGACAGGTGTTGCAGTCTGAGACAAGCATAGATGTCCTGACCGGAACAATTCATCGACCGACGATTAACGTCGCCCCCAGCAGGCGCAAGTTGCATGCCCGCTACCAGCGACGCAATCGCAGACCCGAATCGTCAGGTACTGATCCACCGCCATGGTGCAGGTACAAACGGACGGCAGAAAACTGTGTTCAATGGTGTTTTGAATTTCCAGGGTTGAAAGGCACATCGTTACCTCCCTCACGCCAGATGTATTGCCGGATGAACGGTCCGTCATTTCAGCCACCTATCCTAAAAATCCTAGTCTTCAATAGAGGGTGCCTCAAGGTCGCACCCCCGGTTGCGCGTCGTCTCATAGTTGTCGCAATTTGCAACAATGCTCACAGCGTCCACCATGCCCTTGAGTGACCCAAAACCCCGCCATCCAAGGGCCGTCCAGCCATTGCAGGCAGTTGGCACAGCCATTGCGAAAGCCCTGTTCTCACGAACAACAAAAGGCCTCGCCATGTCGCTCCCTTATCTGCTTCCCGCCACCTCGGCGTTCATCCAGCGCGCTCCACGCATGCTCATCGGCGGCGACTGGGTCGAGGCCGCCGATGGCCAGACCATGCCCCTGCACAACCCGGCCACCGGCGAAGTGTTATGTGTAGTGCCACGGGCCACGCCTGAGGATGTCGACCGCGCCGTGCTCGCTGCCCGTCAGGCCTTCGATGATTCGGCCTGGACCCGCACGCGACCTCGGGAGCGGCAGAACCTGCTGTGGAAACTCGCCGACCTGATGGAGCGCGACGCCGAACTGCTGGCGCAACTGGAATGCCTGAACAACGGCAAAAGCGCAGCGGTGGCCCAAGTGATGGATGTGCAACTGTCCATAGACTTCCTGCGCTACATGGCCGGTTGGGCGACCAAAATCGAAGGTTCCAGCGTTGAAGTGTCGTTGCCGTTGATGCCCAACGATCAATTCCATAGTTTCATCCGCCGCGAGGCGGTGGGCGTGGTTGGCGCCATCGTCGCCTGGAACTTCCCGTTACTGCTGGCCTGCTGGAAACTCGGCCCGGCCCTGGCCACCGGTTGCACCGTGGTGCTCAAACCCGCCGACGAAACCCCGCTGACCGCGCTCAAACTTGCCGAGTTGGTGCTGGAAGCCGGTTACCCCGAGGGTGTGTTCAACGTGGTCACGGGCACCGGCATCACGGCAGGTTCGGCCCTGACCCACAATCCGCTGGTGGACAAGCTGACCTTCACCGGCTCCACCGCCGTGGGCAAGCAGATCGGCAAAATCGCCATGGATTCCATGACCCGGGTGACCCTGGAACTGGGCGGCAAATCACCGACCATCGTCATGGCCGACGCCGACCTCAAGACCGCCACTGCCGGCGCCGCCAGCGCGATTTTCTTTAATCAGGGCCAGGTGTGCTGCGCAGGCTCCAGGCTGTATGTGCAGCGCAAGCATTTCGACACGGTGGTGGCTGACATCGCCGACATCGCCAATGCCATGAAACTGGGCAATGGACTGGACCCAACTGTGGAAATGGGGCCGCTAATCTCGGCGCGTCAGCAGGAGCGGGTTTACGGGTATATCGAAAAAGGACGTGCAAGTGGCGCGACGATCGCCTGCGGTGGAGAGCAGTTCGGGCCAGGCTTTTTCGTCAAGCCGACGGTGATTGTGGATGTCGATCAGAAGCACTCACTGGTGCAAGAGGAGATCTTCGGGCCGGTGCTGGTGGCGATTCCGTTCGACGATGAAGCCGATGCGTTGCGCATGGCCAACGACAGTCCGTATGGGCTTGGGGCGAGTATCTGGTCGAACGATTTGGCCGCGGTGCACCGAATGATTCCGCGGATCAAGTCGGGTTCGGTGTGGGTCAACTGCCACAGCGCCCTCGACCCGGCGTTGCCGTTTGGTGGGTACAAGATGTCGGGCGTTGGACGCGAGATGGGGTATGCGGCGATCGAGCATTACACCGAGTTGAAGTCAGTGCTAATCAAGCTCTGACACGCTGATCGTTCCCATGCGGAACGTGGGAACGATCAGTCAGGGTTTGAAGCCTTGCGACAGCAACCAACTGCGGACCACCCTTCCCTGCTCCTCCGTCAGCTCCGCCAACGCCTGCTCGGTCGGTTCGGTCCGCAACCGTCGCACCAACGGGGCCAACTCAACCCCTTGCACATGCCAGACTCCCAGCGGCTGATCCACCGTGATCACCACCTCGGCCTCATCCACAAATCCATCGCGCAGAACCGGCGCTCGCTCGATTCTCAACGAGGAAAAGTCCGCCTCGGCATGCGCCACCTCAGCATCCGGCCACTGCCGCCGCGCAAGCCAGAATGGCTGCTGCAACCAGCGTTGCTCATCGGCATAAAAGTCCCGTCCGATCCGCGCAAAACGCAAAAACAACTGCTCCACCCGTTGCTGATGAAAGCGCTGAGCCAGCGCCGCTCGCTCGGGTTTACACAACAACGTGTTAATCACCGTCGGCGCCTGTAACGCCGAGGATAAGGACTGAAAGATGCCATTACCCGACAGCGGATCCACCGCCATCGCCGCATCCCCTACTCGAATCCAGTTATCGCCACAGACCTGCGGGCAAAGAATCGCCGTGCTGCTGCGGGCATGCAGCTGTAGATCGATCTCAGGCCCGACACCGAAAAATGCTCGCGCCAACGCCGAGTCTTGGCGCCGTTGACGACAGTGGTCGAGCAACTGCGCCTTGCCCGGCAACTCGGCACTGGCCACGTCCACCGTCCATTGCCAGTAACACTGACCGTCGGCTCGCCGGGCCATCCAGGCCCAGCCGTGCTCAAGACTTTCCACGGCGCTGGCGGTGCTTCCCGGCGCGCCTTGCCAGCGATTGAGCAGGCTGACCGTCTCTGGCCCTCGCAGGCCTTTGCCGAGCGCAGGTGCCTGACGCCCACGCGCCTCAACCAAAAAATCCGTCAGCAGCGCCTCGCGCCCTTCGACCTCGATTCGATGCCCCGATATTGATGACTGCACCGTCAGCACTCGGCCGTCGATCAACTCAACGCCCGCCAGGCGCAGATCCTCGCGCAAACCACGATCAAAACTCGGACGATCCAGTAAAAATTCGATGTTCTGCGCATGCTGCTGACCGTTCCATGACACCTGCCGCTGAGACGGCAGCGCCGCATCCGCCAGTGCCTGATGAAGCCCTGCGCTACGCAAAGCCTCCAGCACCCGAATGGAAACGCCTTCCAGCGCCGCAAACCGCCGCCATTGGCTGATCAGCGTCACCGGGTAACCTTGCCTGCGAAGCCCCAACGCGACCGCCGCACCGGCCGGCCCGGCACCCAGAATCACAATTGTTTTCATGGCCCGACGCGCCGTTCAGGGCCGCGATATTGGGCATTCTCCCGTAGCCACTCGATGATGTGTTCGTTGCTTGCCTCGGGATGTGCAACCAAAAAACCCGCAATGTGCCCGCTCAACGCCGCACAACCCAGACTGGCGCCGGACTGCCCCGGGTAAGTTCCATGCACACACGCGGCAAAATCCGCCTGAGCACTGTTGAGCCACGACCATTCATGTTCTGCACAACGTGCATCACCGGTGACTCGCAACACCTGTGGATAATTCGCCGGAAACACGCTCTCGCCCTGCGCCGGGCTGGACGCACAGAGCAAAACACCTCGCGCTACCGCCGCGGCACAGGCTTCACGCAACAGGCTGCGATCCTGACGCAGACCGAGGCTCAAATTGATCAGACGAACGTCCTGCGTCACCAACCAATCAATCGCCGTGGCGATCTGCAATGCGCTGGTGACCCCGCGCTGATCGAACACCTGCGCCACGCAAAACACTGCCGAAGGCGCCCGTCGACCGATGGCCTCGATCACCGCGCTGCCGTGGCCCAGCGGATCGTCGCGCAAGTCGCTTTCGGCCAATCCATCCTCCAGCAACGAAAAGCGCCGCCCGGCGATCACCTGCACTCGCTGCGCCGTCGAGTGACCGCTGTCCACCACGCCAATCCGCCATTCAGGCTTCATGCTGCACCGTTTTTGAAGTCAGTACGCCGTCGAGCAATTCAAAGCGCAAATCGGCATCCGCCAAGGTGGAAGGACGGTGGCTGATGAGGATCCGCGTACGCCCGGCAAACAGTCGGTCAATGGCTTCGATGACTTCGCGCTCGGTGGCTTCATCCACCGCCGAAGTGGCTTCGTCCAGCACCAGAATCAACGGATCCTGTAACAGCGCCCGGGCGATGGCGATGCGTTGTTTCTGACCGCCGGACAACTGCTGGCCGCGCTCGCCCAACGGGCTGTCGAGACCTTCGGGCAAAGACTCGATCAAGCTATCGAGTTGCGCCAGTCGTGCGACTTCGGCAATCGCTTCACGGCTGGCGTCCGGTACCGCGTAGGCGAGGTTGTCGGCGAGGCTGCCGCCAAACAGCACGATGTCCTGACTGACCACGGCAATCCGTCGACGCAGTTGGAACAGGTCCAGTTCGCGCAGATCGACGTCTCCCAGTAACACCCGGCCCAACTGCGGATCGTGGTGCCGTTGCAGCAGGTCGATCAGGGTCGACTTCCCGACGCCAGAGCCTCCGCTCAGGGCGACTTTCAAACCGTAGGGAATTCGCGCGTCGATGCCACGCAGCGTCGTCGGACGACCGGGGTGGCTGAAGTGCACATTGTCAAAACGAAGTTCACCGCAAGCCGGCATCGGTTGCGGCGTGACCGGCGTGAGAACGGTCGGTTCCTCAAAGCGCAACTCCATCACACGCCCGAGGCTGACGGTCATTCGCTGAATCGCGACATAGAGGCCCAGCAGGCTCTGCACCGGCCCGACGGCCATGCCCAGATAGGTGGAAAACGCGATCAGCGCGCCCAGTTGCCACGTCCCCTGCACCACCCAGTAACCACCAATCAAAAACGCACACGCGCGGGACAGGGAAGTCAGTGTGCCCGGTACCGCCTGAGTGAAAAACTCGGTGACTTGCAGGCGCAGCAACTGGCTCATGTAGCCTTGGCCCAACGTCTCCAGGCGCCGCGACTCACGCTGTTGCTGGCCGGCAGACTGGATGAATTTCATCACCGGCAAGGTCTCAACCATGAACGAGGACATGTCCGCCGAGCGCTCACGTAATTGCCGCACGTCGCGCTCGACCTTGCGCCGCATCCAGCGCAGCCAGAGCACGTCGAGGGGGATCAGCACCAGCGCCAGCAACGAGAGTTTCCACGACAGGGTCAGCAGCATCGCCACGGCGAAGACCAGACCGACCACGCTCGACACCGCCGAGAACAAGGAGTCCACGGCAAAACGCTGGATCTCTGCGACGTCGCCATCGAGGCGCGACATCAGGTCACCGATGCGGCGCTGCCCGTAGAAACTGGGTGAGAGCGTTTGCAAATGCCGATAGAGGTCATCGCGCAGGGCGAACAAAATCCGCCCGGACAGCCGCGTGTGCAAGTAACGATTGATCCCCGAGAGCGCCGTTCCGAGCAGCCCGGCCACGATCATTAACCCGGCAATCAACACCAGCATCGGAAAGTTGCGTGCGAGCAAACCGTCGTCGATCAGCAGTTTGGTCAACCAGGGCTGGACCAACACCAGCAACGAGGCGCAGACCGATAACCCAAGCAGCCCGGCAATCGCCAGGCGATGCGGCCGCACAAAGCTGTAGAGCCAGCGCAGTGCGGCTTGCAGGGCTTCGGGGTTTGGGCTGTCGATCAGCCGAACGATCAGGCGCTGCATCACGAACGCAACTGTTTGAGCTTGCGATACAGGGTCGCGCGGCTGATGCCCAAGGCGCCGGCGGCGGCCGAAACATTGCCTTGGTGAGTGTCCAGGGACTGGCGAATCAGCTCCAGTTCATTCTCGCGAATGCTGCCGGCCTGAGGACGTTGGCTGGTGCTCAACTCGTCGAGCATGCTGTCGGGCAAGTGGTCGAGGGTGAGTACGGTGTCCTCCGGTTCGCGCATGGCCAGCGCGGTGCGCAGGACCATTTCCAGTTGCCGGATGTTGCCCGGCCAGTGATAGCCGCTGAGCAAGCGATTCAAATCGTCATGCAGGACCATCGTCGGCGCATCCAGCTTGGCCAGCAGTCGAGTGACCAGACCACTGAAATCCTCACGCTCGCGCAGGGCCGGGAGCATGACGCTGATGCCGTTGACCCGATAAAACAGATCCTCGCGAAAGTGTTTTTCTTCGACCAGTCGCTTGAGGTCGCGGTGGGTGGCGCAGATCAGTGCGACGTCGATATCTTGCTCTTCACCGGCGCCCAACGGCGCCACTTTACGGTCCTGCAACACCCGCAACAGCCGGGCCTGCAAGGCCAGCGGCATGTCGCCGATTTCATCGAGAAACAAGGTGCCACCATGGGCCTGTTGCAGACGGCCGATCATGCCACCGCGACGGGAGCCCGTGAACGCGCCCTCGCGGTAGCCGAACAGTTCCGACTCGATCAGGCCTTCGGGGATCGCCGCGCAGTTCACGGCGACGAAGGGTTTATCGCAGCGGGTTCCGGCCAAGTGCAGGGCGCGGGCGATGACTTCCTTGCCGGTGCCGGTTTCGCCCAGCAGCAACACCGGCAGCTCATTGGCCAGGCCTTGACGGGCCATGCGCAGGGCTCGGGCATAACGGACATTGCTGCCGGCCAGGGATTCGAGATCCGGTTGTGCTTTGGCGGTTTTCGCGGTGCTGCGCGGCGGCGTGCTGAGATTGATTGAACGCTGCGGCGCACGCAGGGTTTTGTAGAAGAACTCGCCTTTGGCCGTTTGCAGACTGCCAACACCGCCCTGATGCAGACGCGACAGAAGTTGCAGGCCATCGACGCCCAGAAACTCTTCACAGCGTCGACCGACCAGCGCCGAGCGCTCGGCGTGGAGCAACTGACAGGCCTGGGCGCTGACCGCGAGAATCTGCCCGCCGAGGCTCACTGCCAACAGGCCTTGCCAAGGGGATTCGAGGTATTGCCGACGGCTGTGGAAGGCCAGGACGATCTCGTCCGGATAACTGGCGTTGAACACCCGGCTTTCGATCTGGCTGACGGCCATGGCCAGCAACGCAGTACTGTCGTGAACGCGGCCGAGCGGGCCTTCGCGGGTCAGGTCGAGTACGCCGAGGATGTCGCCTTGGGGGCATCGGATCGGCACCGAGGTGCAAGAGAAATCGGTCAGGCGATCGAGGTAATGCTCACCGCAATCGATCATCGTTGGCCGGGCTTCCACCAGTGCGGTGCCCAGCGCGTTGGTGCCGCGAGCGGCTTCGCTCCAGCAGGCGCCGAGAGTGATGTCTTGCAGGCCGCTGCCCTTGAGGCGATCGGCGCGTCCTTCGACAGCGAGGATAGTGGCATCGGCATTGGCGAGGATAATCAGCCCTTCCTTGCCCTGGCGTTCGGCCAGGTAATCGATGGCCGGCAATGCCGAGTCGATCAGCAGCCGATTGCTCGCCAACAGCACATCGAGGCTCGCGCTCGATTCCAGCGCCAGTTCGTGCTTGGCATTGAAATGCACGCCATGGCTCAAGCTACGCCGCCACGACGCATCGATTTCCGCCCGCAACACGCCATCCGGGACTTCGCCCTCAAGATGGAGTTTTTCCCGGGCCAGCCGGGCTTCGCGGTGCAGTTTGGGAGGAGTTGTTTTTATTAACGTCATCAAGCGCTCCGGAGCGGTCCGCTTTGCGCTTATTCAAGTTCAGCGCCCAGCCGCAATCTTTACGTTAACGTCAGGGCGATGGCAAGTGCCTTACGACACTTGTGTTCCGTCAGGTCGAGCGCGATAGCTTTTTCCCGGACCACCATAAACTCAGCGCTGCCACACCTCGGCGCTCACAAAAAACGCCCGAGCATTATCCTCCAGACTCTCGAGGTGATACCCGCCCTCCTGCACAATCAGACACGGCAACCCCAGGCTGCGAATCCGTTCCCCAAGCCCCGCGAAACCTTCACGGGTCAGCGGCGAAATCGGTGGCCAGACGTTCGATGGACTGGATCATCCGCGCCACGCCATAGAAGCCGTGTTCCTCGAAAACTTCCAGCACATGCTCAGTATTCGTGAGCCCGCGTTGTGAAGCCTTGATCGTTTAGACGTGAGGGTCGTATTGCGGCTTCAGGTGGCCGTCCTGATCGAGTAACCAGGCATCCATGACCTGCCGCACCACGGGACCTGCCACTCGACCACCGGCCTCGCCGTTTTCGATGATCACAGAAATCACAATCTTCGGATGTTCGGCCGGGGCGAAACCGACAAACAAGGCGTTGTCGCGGTTGCGCTCGAGGGTTTTCGCACGGTTGTAACGTTCGCCCTGCTTGATCGCCACCACTTGCGCGGTACCACTCTTGCCCGCGATACGGTACTGAGCGCCCTGCGCTGCCGCTCGGGCAATCCCGCGAGCGTCGTGCATCACCATTTGCATGCCATGATTGACCTGCTCCCAGTCACGCGGGTCTTTCAACAGGATGTTTGGCATTGGATGCTCGTCCACCGGCTCAACACCGTCCACTGTCCTGGCCAGGTGCGGGCGATTCCAGACACCTTTGTTGGCGATCAGCGCAGTGGCCTGGGCGAGCTGCAGGGGCGTGACCTGCATGTAACCCTGGCCGATACCGAGGATCACAGTCTCACCCGGGAACCATGCCTGATGGCGCGTGGCGCGCTTCCAGGCTTGCGATGGCATCAAACCGGCAGACTCCTCGAACATGTCCAGCGAGACTTTCTTGCCGAGACCGAACATGGCCATGTAGTCATGCAGGCGGTCGATGCCCAGCTTGTGGGCCAGGTCATAGAAGTAGGTGTCGTTGGAGCGCATGATGGCCGCGTCCATGTCCACCCACCCATCGCCGCGGTGGTTCCAGTTACGGTATTTGTGATCGAAGTCCGGCAGTTGGTAATAGCCGGGGTCGAAGACGCGGGTCTGCGGGGTAACGACGTCAGCATCGAGGCCAGCAATGGCCACTTCCGGCTTGATGGTCGAACCCGGTGCGTAGAGACCGCGCAGTACGCGATTGAACAGCGGTCGGTCGATGGAATCGCGCAGCGCTGCGTATTCCTTGAAGCTGATCCCGGTGACGAACAGGTTCGGATCGAAACTCGGTTTGCTGACCATCGCGAGTACTTCACCGGTCGACGGATCGAGAGCGACCACCGAACCGCGACGATCACCCAAGGCTTCCTCGGCGGCTTCCTGAAGTTTGACGTCGAGGCTCAGTACGATGTTTTTGCCTGGGATCGAATCGGTGTGCTTGAGCACTCGCAAAACCCGGCCCTGAGCGTTGGTTTCGACTTCTTCATAACCCACTTGGCCGTGCAACTGCGACTCGTAGAATTTTTCGATGCCCGTCTTGCCGATGGATTGAGTGCCACGGTATTCCACCGTGTCCAGGACTTTGGACTCTTTCTCGTTGATGCGGCCGACATAGCCGATCGAATGCGCAAAGTGCGCACCCATCGGGTAGTGGCGAACAAATTGTGGCTCTACGTCGATCCCCGGCAGGCGGAATTCGTTGACCGCCAACACGGCGATCTGTTCCTCGTTGAGTTCGTTGAACAAGGTGACCGGCTCGAAAGGATGGCGCGCCTGCTTCATTGCCTTGTCGAATAGCGCTCGATCTTCTGTCGGCAAGTGCAGGAGGGTGACGACTTTATCCAGTTCCTCTTTGACATCCGAGGCACGTTCGCGGGTGAGGGTCAGGTTGAAGCTGGGTCGGTTGTCCGCCAGAACTACACCGTTGCGGTCGTAGATCAATCCACGCGAGGGGGGGATCGGCAGCACATGGACGCGATTGTTTTCTGAGATCGTCGAGTGATAGTCAAATTCGACCACCTGCAGAACGTACATGCGCACGACCAGCGCGCAGGTAATGGCGACGACGAACAGGGCGCATGCCATCAGTCTTTTGTTGACCAGGCGAGTCTCTTTTTCGTGGTCCTTGATCGGTATCGGTTGGGGCATTTCGGCAGCAGCTCTTTGACTTTAAAAGGAGCCCGATCCGTAGGCTTGTAATCAGTCCGTTAAAAATGAACTGCACCATACCAAAAACCGGGCAGTCACTTTAGTGCGCCTTGAAGAAGAACCTGTAGACCATTTTCGCCACGCCACTTTTCTACGGACCAAACAAAACCCCTACCTGCATACGCAGATAGGGGTTTCGGAATTTAATCTTGACGATGACCTACTCTCACATGGGGAAACC
>NZ_JBTEYL010000011.1:0-186249 GCF_054330215.1 Pseudomonas sp. Ma2-10
TGTTTTGCCATTTCGCGGCCTTGGTCATACGTCATGCTTTTACGCACCGCCAGCGGCATGCTGTTCAGTGCTGCACTGAAGCCTTGAACAGCAGAAGTAACCGTAGCATCGTTCATTTTTACCAACATCAAATAGCCACTCGTGCGTTCCACAAGAGTACCGACAGACGACCCATTATCTTTGCCCTTAATCAGGTCGCCTTCCCAGTGACCGGGCATCAAACGGTCTTCGATTTCCGGAGGGCGCACGTGAATACTGACCATCTCCGGGATCTGTCCACGACGATCAACCCCACCAGAACATGGCCTACGGGTACTTTTTCCCTGACGAAGGCACTGGATCAGTTCTTTGCGCAACCCCCCGACAGGCAACGCATAGATGGCGTTGTAGATCGTTTCGCGGCAGACGTAGGCTTCTTCAAAATTGATTTTCATAAGGCGCAGCTTGCCCGCGATTTGGTCGGGAGAAAAGCGTTCTCGAAGCAAGTGGATAACCAGCTCAAAGCGCTCATTACCCATGATCAGTTTCTTGAGCGGTCGACTGCCTATGCGCCGACCACGAGTAAACGCTTGAGCCTCGTGGGCCGAATAACTGCCAGGAAGTTGATTTCGACGAAGCTCACGACTGATCGTGGACGGGCTACGCCCCAGCAACCGGGCTATTTCGCGCTGGCTGAGTTTCTTGTATTGCCCGACTTGAATGGTCGCGCGTTCTTCGATGCTGAGTTCTGTATAGGACATGGCTGCACCTTACCGAAGGGTGAGGTGTTGCACTCAGTTTTCGCGGCCGCCGTTCTCAGACGGTTTTTATTGTCTAAATTCGCCATGCCCTGAGCTGGGGCACTGCCGCGTCAATAAGGGGCGAATTCCGGTCAATTTTTTTGGCCATATCGATCCCCTTTTGGCCTCTCCTGCCGTTCTCTCAAACGCCGCGCGCCGCAAGACTGTGTTCAACCGAATCAGCCTGCGGAGAACAAGAAATGCTGACGATCTACTCGGACGATCACCACCTGCACCACGGCCGTTGCGAATTGATGGACGGGCAACTGATGCCCTGCTTCGAAATGCCTTCGCGAGCCGACCATGTTCTGCAGCGCGTGCAGTACCGCGACCTCGGTCCGGTCGAAGCGCCGCAGGATTTCGGCCTCGACCCGATCGCGCGCGTCCACAGCCGCGACTACCTCGACTTCTTCAAAGGTGCCTGGGCGCGCTGGGCCGAATTCGGTACCGACGGCGACTTGCTGCCCTACACCTGGCCGGCCCGCACCCTGCGCCGGATCATGCCCACCAGCCTGCACGGCCAACTCGGCTATTACAGCTTCGACGGCGGCGCACCGATTACTGCCGGGACCTGGCAAGCGGCGTACAGCGCGGCGCAAGTCGCGTTGACCGCTCAAGCTGTCATTCAACGCGGCGCCCGTAGTGCCTTCGCGCTATGCCGGCCACCGGGACACCACGCGGCCAGCGACTTGATGGGCGGTTATTGCTACCTCAACAACGCCGCCATCGCTGCTCAGGCCTTCCTCGACCAGGGCCACAAAAAAGTCGCGATCCTCGACGTCGATTACCACCACGGCAACGGCACTCAATCGATTTTCTATGAGCGCAGCGACGTGCTGTTCACCTCGATCCATGGTCATCCGGAAGCGGAGTTCCCGTTCTTCCTCGGCTACGAAGATGAACGGGGCGAAGGCGCCGGCGCAGGCTTCAACTTCAACTACCCTTTGCCGGCGGGCAGCGGTTGGGACAGTTGGAGTGCCACGCTGGAACACGCCTGCAAAGAGATCGAAAAGTACGGCGCCGATATCGTCGTCGTATCCCTGGGTGTCGATACGTTCAAGGACGATCCGATCTCCCAATTCAAGCTCGACAGCCCAGACTACCTGGCCATGGGCGCACGCATCGCCGGCCTCGGCAAGCCGACGCTGTTCGTGATGGAGGGTGGCTACGCGGTCGAAGAAATCGGCATCAATGCCGTGAACGTTCTTGAAGGTTTTGAAAGCGCCAATGAGGAATTAGAAGAATGAAAAGTCTTAAGCGTTTTATCGCTCCCGCCCTGTGCGCCACAGTGCTCAGTGGTGCCGTTCATGCTGAAGAGCGAACGTTGCGCGTCTACAACTGGTTCGACTACATCACCCCCAAAGCGCTGGAAGACTTCAAGGCCCAGAACACCCAGACCAAACTGGTCTACGACATCTTCGACACCAACGAAGCACTGGAGGCCAAGTTGCTGACCGGCAACTCCGGTTACGACGTAGTGGTGCCGTCCAACGTATTCCTGGCCAAGCAAATCGAAGCCGGCGTGTTCCAGCCACTGGACCGCAGCAAGCTGCCGAACTGGAACCACCTCGATCCCAAGCTGATGAAGCTGATCGAAGCCAACGATCCGGGCAACAAATTTGCCGTGCCGTACATGTACGGGACCATTCTGATCGGCTTCAACCCGGACAAAATCAAGGCGGCCTTGGGTGACAACGCACCAGTGGACAGCTGGGACCTGATTTTCAAGGAAGAGAACATCAGCAAGCTCAAGCAGTGCGGCGTCGCTCTGCTCGACTCGCCGTCGGAGATCCTGCCACTGGCCTTGCAACACCTGGGGCTGGACCCCAACAGCAAGAAACCGGCGGACTACGAAAAGGCTGAAGCGCTGTTGATGAAGATCCGCCCGTATGTCACCTACTTCCACTCCTCGAAGTACATGGCCGACATTGCCAACGGTAACATCTGCGTCGCAGTCGGTTACTCCGGCAGCTTCTCCCAGGCAGCGAACCGCGCCAAGGAAGCCAAGAACGGCGTGATCGTCGACATGCGCCTGCCGAAAGAAGGCGCGCCAATCTGGTTCGACATGCTTTCGATCCCCAAAGGCGCGAGGAACCCGGAAGACGCCTACACCTTCATCAACTACTTGTTGCAGCCGCAGGTGATTGCACCGGTCAGCGACTTCGTTGGTTACCCGAATCCGAACAAGGACGCCACCGAAATGGTCGATCCGGCGATCCGCAACAACCCGAATCTGTACCCGACCGAAACGGCGATGAGCACGCTTTACACCCTGCAACCACTGCCCCGTAAAGCCGAACGGGCGCGGACCCGGGCCTGGACCAAGATCAAGTCCGGGACCTGAGACCTGACGGAAGTCCTCGACCTCAGGGGCGCCAAGCCTTTTGCAATCGCCCGAGCGCTGCGCTGATCGCCGCCTCGGGCACCGCCGCAAAGCCCAGCACCAACCCGGCGCGCTGATCCACACCGTTTCTCGAATCAGGTAACCAGTAACTGCTCAGGCCATTGATCTCGACATCGACGCTGGCGGCGGCTTCAATCAGTTCGCGTTCGCGGGCCTGAGTGTCGACCGCCACCGTCAGGTGCAGCCCTGCCGCCACGCTCGGCAGGCTGCCAACCCCGGGAATGTCCGAGGGCCAGTTGGCCAGAAGCGTATTGCGACGACTCAACGCCGCGCGGCGCATGCGGCGGATGTGCCGCTGGAAATGCCCGGCCGCCATAAACTCGGCCATGACCGCCTGGGTGCTCACCTCGGAATGGCGCACATCGACCGCGCGACGCTGGGCGAAAGCGTCTACCAATGCCGGTGGCAGCACCAGATAGCCCAGGCGCAATGCCGGGAAAGCCACTTTGCCGAACGTGCCGACGTAGAGCACCCGCCCGTGACGATCAAGCGCAGCCAACGGTGCCAGTGGCGCGCCGCTGTAACGATACTCGCCGTCGTAATCATCCTCGACGATCCAACCCCCGGATCGCTCGGCCCAGGCCAACAACTCCAGCCGCCGCGCCAGACTCATCACCACCCCGGTCGGGTACTGATGCGACGGCGTGACATAGGCCAGTCGACAATCCTTGAGCGCATTCAATTCGGTGCAGTCGATGCCCTCGCTGTCCACCGCCACCCCGTGCAATCGCGCACCGGCCACGGCGAACGCATGACCCGCCGCCCGATACCCCGGATTCTCGATCGCCACGCCATCGCCCGGCTCTACCAGCAGCTGTGCACAAAGGCTAATCCCCTGCTGTGCGCCACTGGTGATCACTATTTGCTCAGCCGTACACTGCATCCCCCGGGAGCTGCGTAAATACGCGGCAATCAGGCCGCGCAAGCGCGCGTCGCCTGCCGGATCGCCGTAACACAACTGCTGAAGATCCGGTTTGCGCCAGAAAGCCGCATTCAGCTTGGCCCAGACCTCGAAAGGGAACAGGTCGAAAGCCGGAACTCCCACGCGAAAGGCACGGGGCGGACCGACGGGAGGCAGGGCCAAATGGTTCCTTTCAACCCGCCCCAATGCGCCGCTGTGGATAACTTTGCTGGATGAAACCACAGGTAAATCCAAGCAATTTGTGGATAAAGCTGTGGGTAACCCTGTTGACAACCCTGTGGATACTTTTGTGGATAGTTTTTTCACCGGCAACACTGATTGAGGTAATTGCGCGACATACGTCCCGTCACCCACACGCCCTTCAATAAAGCCCTCGGCGTAGAGCTGATCGTAGGCCCGGACCACGCTGTTTCGGGAAATCGACAGCGCCGCCGCCAGATCGCGACTGGCCGGTAATCGCATACCGCTGGTCAGCCGACCGTCGAGCACTCGCACCCGCAAGGCTTGATAGAGCTGACGACTCAAACCCTGGCGGCGATCGAGTTCGATACCGGCCGGGTTGAATGACAAGGACAGTGGCTCGCTGGTCATGGCAATGGACCTATTAAATTGGTCATTAATGGCTCTTACAACAGACCAATAGCCTGCCTAGGATGCAGGCATTCGCCAAGGAAAATCTCCATGTACACGCCAAGCAGCTTTGCCATAGATGATTTGCATGAACTGCACCAGCAGATCCTCGGCACCCGCCTTGCTGTGTTGGTCACACACGGGGAACAAGGCCTGCAAGCCAGCCATTTGCCGCTGCTGTTGAGCTCAGACCAGGGCCCGAATGGCACCCTTTATGGACACTTTGCCAAGGCCAATCCGCAATGGAAGGAACTGCAGAACGGCGCCGAAGCCCTGGTCATTTTTGCCGGTGCCGACGCTTACGTCAGCCCGGGGTTTTACCCGAGCAAAGCCGAGCACGGCAAAGTGGTGCCGACCTGGAACTACGTCGCCGTGCATGCGTACGGCACGGCCGAAGTGTTCACCGACGCCGATCGCCTGCGCACGCTGGTCAGCGCGCTGACTGGTCGTCATGAAGCGGGTCGCGCCAGTCCATGGAAAGTCGCCGATGCCCCCGCCGACTACATTGACGGGATGCTCAAGGCCATCGTCGGGTTTGCCCTGCCGATCCAGCGCCTGGAAGGCAAACGCAAACTCAGCCAGAACCGCAGCGCCGCAGACATTACCGGTGTGCGCGAGGGGCTTGCCGCCAGCCCTGATGTGCACGACCAGGCCCTCGCCCACCTGATGCGTTAAGGAATGAACATGAGTCAGATCGACATCCGCCAGGTCACCGCCGACGACCACGCCGCCTGGTTGCCGTTGTGGCAAGCGTACCTGCGTTTCTACAACACCGAACTGCCTGAGGCCGTCACCCAAAGCACTTGGCAGCGCATGCTCGACCCGAGCGAACCGACCCATGCAGCGTTGGCCTGGGCCGATGACAAAGCGGTGGGCATGGTGCACTTCATTTATCATCGCTCGAACTGGAGCATCGAAAACTCCTGCTACCTGCAAGACCTGTTGGTAACGCCGGAAACCCGTGGCACTGGCGTCGGCCGACAGTTGATCGAATTCGTTTACGCGACAGCCAAAGAGGACGGTTGCTGCAAGGTCCACTGGCTGACCCACGAGACCAACGCCACCGCGATCCAGCTCTACGAGCGCATCGCCGAACGCCCCGGTTTCATCCAGTTTCGCAAAGCCCTGTAAGGTTCAAGGAGAACAGCATGTCGACTTCACTCGCCGACTGGAAAGGCGTTCCGACGCCCACAGTCCAAACCATTGAAGGGCGTTTCATCCGCCTGGAAAAACTCGACCCGGCGCGTCACGCCGACGGTTTGTGGAAGGCCCTGCAAGGCCCGGGCTCCGACCCGAAACTCTGGGACTATTTGCCTTACGGTCCTTTCCCGGAGCGCAGCGCGTTCAACGATTGGCTGAACAATCATGCGGCCAATAGCGACCCGTATTTCTTCAGCGTGATCGACCGAGCCAGCGGCGATGTGCAGGGCATCCTCAGTTTGATGTCGATTGTCCCGTCACAAGGTCGGATCGAGATCGGCCATGTCACATTTGGCGCGCCGATGCAGCGTTCGCCGAAGAGTACCGAGGCGGTTTATCTGCTCGCCAAAGAGTCGTTTGCCTTGGGTTACCGGCGCCTGGAGTGGAAGTGCAACAACGGCAACGCCCGCTCCAAATACGCGGCCGAGCGGCTGGGGTTCAGTTTTGAAGGCGTGTTCCGCCAGCACATGGTGGTCAAGGGTCAGAACCGGGATACCGCGTGGTATTCGATTCTGGACTCGGAGTGGCCGGCGATCGGGGCGGGGTTTGAGCGCTGGCTGGCCGATGAGAACCAGACGGACTCGGGGCAGGTGAACAACCTGGCGCAGTGCCGCACCTGATCGGCCTGCACTTGGCGCCCACCGATTCGTCGGCGACGGGCGAACCATAAGCGAGCCCTCAACCGATGTAAAACCCGGTTTCTTTATCTCAGGGCGGTCCGCATTAGGTGGCAAGTTCACTACTGGGTCGGTCGTCGGCATATGACTTTCAGCGTTTGCGATAGCCGGCCGTTTCTTGATTTTCTGTAAGAAAAAGCGTCAGCCCGAACAGGTAGAAACAACCTTCCTTCGGAGGCCGGCAATTTTCTACACAACCTTCTGACAACCCCCGCACGCTCACCGGAAGCAGCTGACATCGGCACCTATAGCCTCCCTCTTAGAGTTTGGCCTCCTGTCAACAGAGGCCGTACTCGATGTCCGCTCAACACAAATACCGACCACAACACCTGGCGCTGGCCATTACGCTTGCGCTGGGTTGCGCTGAATTTTCGATGGCTCAGCAGACCTCCTCGGACACCACCGCACCACCGATGGAATCGCCAGAGCAGCTCATCGCGGCGCTGGACGCATTTATAAATGATCCCGCCACCCACAAAACCACCATCAGCAAAGCAACGGAGGGTATTGATCGGACATTCGGCAATGGAGATGATCTGGTCATTGTGTCTGGCCGCGGAGCCCTTGCCGGATTGATTGACGGTGGTGACGGTATCAACTTCCTGCAACTCGATACCGCGAGCGGTGGCACGATAAGCGACAGCCGTCGTTTTGAAGGCCTGGAGCTCAAACGAAGCACTTGGACCATTAAGGGTTCCGGCGATTTCAGTACCGGTGTCTTGATAGGTTCAAAAGCAACGCTAATCAATAATGGGCATATCCAGGGTGGGGCGTTGACCCAAGGAACGCTTGTCAACAACGGAAAGATTGGCGGCGGAGCGACCGTGCAATCAGGAGGTACCCTGAACAACCCGGGAACTATCGAAGGCGACGTCGTTATCCATGAAAAAGGCGCTTTTGCGGGCAACGGTTTAATCGGCTCCCTGAGGGTAAACGGAAAGCTTGCTGTCGACGGTTTGCACGGGGCTCCAAAAGTTAAAGGTGACTTGAACCTCTCCAAAACGGCCGAGCTAACCTATGCGGTCAATGCCGACCGCAAAAGTGAAACGATGTTAATCAGTGGCACCGCCAACCTCGGCGGCGCCACCCTGAACATCGTTGCAGCACCGGGTGATTACCCGCTAATCAGCGAAAACACCCTCCTTGCCGCCAATAAAATCGAAGGGAAATTTGGGACAGTCATCAACAACCTTGCCTTTCTAACGCCCAAGCTCGCCTACGAAGAAAAGAGAGTCGACCTGATCCTCCTCCGTAACGATGTGGCGATCGAGAGTGTCGCCATCACGGACAACGGGAGGGAAGTCGCCCAAAGCATTGAAGAACCAGCGGGCATATCTCAAGCGCCCTCTATCGCTGAAGCCCCGAATCCACCTGCAAGTACCGACACATCCGTTCCGGCCGCCACCGTGCCAAAGGCATCCAGCCCCACAAACGTTGCTGTCGCAGCCCTGCTCAGCGCTGACAAACAGACGGCATCTGTTGCCATCGAACAGCTGGCCGGCGGCAACAACGCCAACCTTGCGAAAGCGACCCTGAACAGTGACAGCCCAATCAGCGCGACCATGCTCTCGGCCATGCGTCAGCTGGACAGCGCCAGTAGCTACAGCAACGCCTACAAGCGCAAGGCACCACGCCTGGCCGCCGGCAGCGAAGACAATGGCCGAGTCTGGCTTCAAGCATTGGGTCACGGCGGGACACTGGATCGCGACTACGACGCTCTGACACACACAACCCACGGCCTGGTACTGGGAGCTGATTGGGGCATCGATGAGGAATGGCGCATCGGGGTGATGAGCGGAAAATCTGAAACGCGCCTGGACAGCCGCGGCCTCGACGGCGATCTCGACAGCTGGCATTTGGGCGCTTATGCCCTACGTCAAAACGGGCCCATGTCCCTGCGCCTGGGTGCGACCTATAGCAGCCACAACGGCAGCACTAAACGCCGGGTTGCCTTCAAAGGTTTCAGCGACCGCCCCGAAGGCCGTTACGATGCCAACACCCAGCAGGCCTTTGCGGAAGTGGGTTACAACCTGGGGCGAACGAACGTCAGCATCGAACCGTTTGCCAGCCTGGGCTACCAACGCTATCAGCGCGACACCTACACGGAAAAAGGAGGCACAGCGGCGCTGAAGGTACACGGTCAAACGCACAACAATTTGAACAGCACATTCGGCCTGCGGCTGGCGAAGCTCAACACTCTGGATAACGGCATGCAACTGACGCCACGGTTCAGTGCCGGCTGGAAACACACTTACGGGGACGTCTACAGCGATACCCGCCAACGATTGGTTACGGGCGGAAAAAACTTCACCGTTTCCGGTGCGCCGCTGGACCGTGACAGTCTGCTGGTCGATGCAGGGCTGGACCTAGGATTGTCAGCAAAACACACCTTGGGCGTCGGTCTCTCTGGCGAGATCGGCACCGACAGCCGAAACCACGGCGTGACGGGTCAGTGGCGAATGAGTTTCTAACAGCCACAAACCCGGGGCGAAAAAAAAGGGGAGCACATGCCCCCCCGAGGTTTAAAGCGGTATATCGAGGCTGTTAACTCAGCCTTCGATCTCGATCAGGATTTCGCCCGGGTTCACTCGGTCGCCCTTGGCCACGTGGATGGCGGTGACTTTGCCGGCGATGGCCGATTGGACTTCGGTTTCCATCTTCATCGCTTCGGTGATCAGCACGGCCTGGCCGGCTTTCACGGTATCGCCTTCCTTGACCAGCACGTCGACGATGTTGCCCGGCATGGTGGTGCTGACGTGGCCCGGTTCAGTGGCTTGCTTGCGCTTGCTGCTGCCGCCGCTGACGAATTCGTTGAGCGGTTCGAACACCACTTCTTCCGGCATGCCGTCGATAGACAGGTAGAAGTGACGCTTGCCTTCAGCCTTGACGCCGACACCGGTGATGTCGACGCGGTAGGTCTCGCCGTGGACGTCGATGACGAACTCGGTCGGCACGCCTTCGCCACCGGCCGAGGTCACACCGCCCGCTTCAGGAATCGGTAGCAGCACTTCAGGTGTCAGGGTGCCGGCCGCGCGCTCTTCGAGGAACTTGCGCCCGATGTCCGGGAACATGGCGTAGGTCAGCACGTCTTCTTCAGACTTGGCCACCGTACCGATTTCAGCACGCAGCTTGGTCATTTCCGGCTTGAGCAGATCCGCCGGACGCACATCGATCACTTCTTCGCTGCCGATCGCCTGGCGACGCAGTTTTTCGTTGACCGTACCCGGCGCTTTGCCATAGCCGCCTTGCAGGTAAAGCTTCACTTCGTTGGTGATGGTCTTGTAGCGCTCGCCGGCCAGCACGTTGAAGAACGCCTGGGTGCCAACGATCTGCGAGGTCGGAGTCACCAGCGGCGGGAAGCCGAGGTCTTCACGAACGCGCGGGATTTCGGCCAGCACTTCGCTCATGCGGTTCAGGGCGCCCTGCTCTTTCAACTGGTTGGCCAGGTTGGAAATCATCCCGCCCGGTACCTGGTTGACTTGAACGCGAGTGTCGACGGCAGTGAATTCGCTTTCAAATTGGTGGTACTTCTTGCGCACGGCATAGAAGTACAAACCGATCTCTTGCAGCAGTTCCAGGTTCAGGCCGGTGTCGAACTCGGTGCCTTTAAGGGCCGCGACCATCGACTCGGTGCCTGGGTGGCTGGTGCCCGAAGCGAAGCTGGAGATCGCGGTATCGATGTGGTCGGCGCCGTTTTCGATGGCCTTGAGTTGGCACATGGTGGCCATGCCGGCGGTGTCGTGGGAATGGATGAACACCGGCAGCGACTGCTCGGATTTCAACGCCCTGACCAGTTCGCCAGTGGCGTACGGGGTCAGCAGGCCAGCCATGTCCTTGATCGCCACCGAGTCGCAACCCATGGCTTCCATTTGCTTGGCTTGCGCCACGAACGCGTCGATGGTGTGCACCGGGCTGGTGGTGTAAGCGATGGTGCCTTGGGCGTGTTTGCCGGCGGCTTTCACCGCTTCGATGGCGACTCGCAGGTTACGCACGTCGTTCATCGCATCGAAGATGCGGAACACGTCGATGCCGTTGACCGCGGCCTTGGCGACGAAGGCTTTGACCACGTCGTCGCTGTAGTGGCGGTAGCCCAGCAGGTTCTGGCCCCGCAGCAGCATTTGCAGGCGCGTGTTAGGCAGCGCCGCGCGCAGTTGGCGCAAGCGCTCCCACGGGTCTTCTTTGAGAAAACGCACGCAGGCGTCGAAGGTCGCGCCGCCCCAGCATTCCAGCGACCAATAGCCGACTTTGTCGAGCTTGTCGCAAATCGGCAGCATGTCTTCGGTGCGCATGCGGGTAGCGAGCAGCGATTGGTGGGCGTCGCGCAGGATGGTGTCGGTTACATGGATCTTCTTGGACATTGTTTTATTCCTCACAGGCCTGCGTGGGCGGCGATGGCGGCGGCGATGGCCAGGGCCAGCTCTTCGGGTTTGCGCTTGATCGAGTAGTTGGTCAGTTCAGGGTGGGCTTCAACGAAGCTGGTGTTGAACTGGCCGCTACGGAATTCCGGGTTACGCAGGATTTCCTGGTAGTACGCGGCAGTGGTCTTGACCCCTTGCAGACGCATGTCGTCCAGGGCGCGTAAGCCACGGTCCATGGCCTCTTCCCAGGTCAACGCCCACACCACCAGTTTCAGGCACATGGAGTCGTAGAACGGCGGAATGGTGTAGCCGGTGTAGATCGCCGTGTCGGTACGCACGCCGGGACCACCGGGTGCGTAGTAACGGGTGATCTTGCCAAAGCTGGGCAGGAAGTTGTTTTTCGGGTCTTCGGCGTTGATCCGGAATTGCAGCGCGAAACCGCGATGCTGGATGTCTTCCTGTTTCACCGAAAGCGGCAGGCCGGACGCGATGCGGATCTGCTCACGAACGATGTCGATGCCAGTGATCTCTTCGGTGATGGTGTGTTCCACCTGCACCCGGGTGTTCATCTCCATGAAGTACACCTCGCCCTCGGCGAGCAGGAACTCCACGGTGCCGGCGTTCTCGTAACCCACAGCCTTGGCCGCACGCACCGACAGGTCGCCGATGTAGGCGCGCTGTTCAGGGGTCAGTTGCGGGCTCGGGGCGATCTCGATGAGCTTCTGGTTGCGACGCTGGATCGAGCAGTCACGCTCGAACAGGTGCACCACGTTGCCAAAACTGTCGCCGAGGATCTGCGCTTCGATGTGTTTGGGATTAACGATGCACTTTTCCAGGAACACTTCCGCAGAACCAAAAGCCTTGGTCGCTTCGGAAATGACCCGAGGGAACGCCTGTTCAAGCTCTTCGCGGCTATCGCAGCGACGGATACCACGGCCACCGCCACCGGAAGTCGCCTTGAGCATCACCGGATAACCGATACGGTCGCCTTCGATCAAAGCTTCCGCGATATCCGCGACGTTGCCTTCGGTCCCCGGGGTGACGGGTACGCCAGCCTTGATCATGCTGCGACGGGCCTCAGTCTTGTCGCCCATGCGGCGAATCACTTCAGCCGATGGGCCGATGAACTTGATGCCACGCTCGGCGCAGATATCTGCCAGTTCAGCGTTTTCCGAGAGGAACCCGTAGCCGGGGTGCAGCGCATCGCAACCGGTTTCTACCGCCAGATTCACTAGCTTGCGCGCATTCAGGTAACCGGCCAGCGGCTCGGCACCGATGCTGTGGGCTTCGTCCGCGCGTTTCACATGCAAGGCATGACGGTCGGCGTCGGAATAGATCGCAACCGAGCGAATGTCCATCTCGGCGCAGGCACGCACGATTCGTACGGCAATCTCACCACGGTTGGCGATCAGGATCTTTTTTATCACTTGGAGGTTCCCTTGAGCCGGTGGTACCCACGACCTGCTAGACCAGGTCGACGCGTGACCAAATGTTTCGATTCAGTCGCAGCACCACACTAGCCCCCACAAGGGATTAACAAAAATGATTAATTATTGGGTCAGCCATAAGTAAAGACTTATAGTTGGCGCATCAGCCTTCGGCGAGAGCGCCTATACAATGCGTAAGTCCTTGATGCGTATGACATTACGTCAATTACAGATCTTTAATGAGGTTTGTGATTTGCGCTCCTACAGCCGCGCAGCCGATGAAATGTCGCTCACACAACCTGCCGTGAGCCTACAGATTCGTCAACTTGAAGAGCTGATTGGTCAGCCTTTGTTCGATTACGTCGGCAAAAAGCTCTATATGACCGAGGCTGCCGAAGCCCTTCAGCGCGCCAGCCGGGACATTTTCGGCCGCCTGGAAAACCTCGACATGCAGCTTTCAGACATGCAGGGATCGCTGCAAGGACAGCTGAAACTGGCGGTGGAATCCAGCGCCAAGTATTTCGTGCCGCATCTGTTTGCCGCGTTCAAGCGCCAGCACCCGGAAGTGAACCTGCATCTGACGGTGGTTAACCGCGGACAAGTGATTCGACGCCTTTCGGACAACCGCGATGACTTGGTGATCATGTCGATGGTGCCGCAAGACATGGGGCTGGAGTTTCTGCCGTTTCTCAACAATCCAATCGTGGCCGTGGCGCCGCCGGATCATCCGCTGTCCCACATGGGGCCGCTGCGCTTGCAGGATCTGGAGCCTTATACGCTGCTGTTGCGCGAGCCGGGCTCCGGTACGCGACTGGCTTGCGAGGAGTATTTCAAGGAGAAGCGCGTGCACTTCACGCAGATCCAAGAGGTGGCGTCGGCCGAAGCCCAGCGTGAATGCGTACGGGCAGGTCTGGGCCTGGCGCTGTTGACGCGCCACGCCCTGAACCTTGAGTTGGCGACCGGCGCACTCATAGAGCTGCCAGTCGAAGAGCTGCCGTTGTACCGCAGCTGGTGCCTGGTGCAAGCCAAGGCGAAACGGCTGTCACCGGTGGCGCACGCGTTCCTTGCGTTTATTCGCAGTGAGCGGGTGCAGATCAGTGCGCTGGTTGAGCGTTTCGACGGGAAGTTGCCGGTACCGCCTGCCAGTAATTGAGCTCCAGCCCAGGGCAATCACCGATATCGGCCAGCAGTTGGCGACGTTCGCAGCGATCTTCGATAGCGCGGCGAAATTCCATGCGGCGCTGGTCTTCCTGCTGACGTCGGGTTCTGACAGCGCTGTTGCGTTCTTCGTAGGGCTGGGCCATTTCGAGTCTCCCAAGGCGATTACGGGAGTTTCAAGATAGGCGCGAGGGATGACGGTTTGGCGGCGGGAGGATTACAGAGAGATGAATGTTGTTCTGTGGCGAGGGGATGTACCCGCTCGCCACAGGGTCCGTGTCGTCTTGCATCAATCGTCCAGCGCTTTTACCGATTTAGGCGACAGCCGCAAGCTGCGCAGGCTGCGCTTGACGCTCTTGAGGTGATTGACCAGGCTCGGCCCGCGCGCCATGGCCACGCCCATCGCCAACACGTCGATCACCACCAGGTGGGCAATGCGCGAGGTCAGCGGCGTATAGATCTCAGTGTCTTCGTGCACATCGATCGCCAGGTTAACGGTCGACAGTTCAGCCAACGGCGTCTGGCTCGGACACAAGGTAATCAGCGAAGCGCCGCTTTCGCGCACCAGATTGGCGGTGATCAACAGGTCCTTGGAACGCCCGGACTGGGAAATACAGATCGCCACATCGGTCGGTTTCAACGTTACCGCGGACATCGCCTGCATGTGCGGGTCAGAGTACGCCGCCGCCGTCAGCAACAAACGGAAGAACTTGTGCTGGGCATCCGCCGCCACCGCCCCCGATGCGCCAAAGCCATAGAACTCTACCCGCTGGGCCTGCGACATGAGCGACACAGCACGCTGCAACTCCACTGGATCGAGCTTCTCGCGAACCTCCATCAGGGTGTGCAGCGTGGTGTCGAAGATTTTCAGGCTGTAGTCAGCAACCGAGTCGTCTTCATGAATCGCGAATTGTCCGAAGCTCGCGCCGGCAGCCAGGCTTTGCGCCAGTTTCAGCTTCAAGTCCTGGAATCCGGAGCAACCGATGGCGCGACAGAACCGCACGATAGTCGGTTCGCTGATGCCCACGTTGTGGGCCAGGTCGGCCATGGAACTGTGCATCACCGCCGCAGGATCAAGCAGCACGTGGTCGGCGACCTTGAGCTCCGACTTGCGTAAGAGATGGCGTGACTGGGCGATGTGTTGCAGCAGATTCAAAGGGCTGGACTCTTTGTTATTGGCAGGTGCCGGGGATGTAGCACGCTTGTAGTTATACTACATGAATCGGCTTTTTGCCTGCCCAATGCGTAACTCGACATCCCCATTTCACGCCACATGCGCTCCATGTAGCCCCTACAAGGGTTTCACGTCCGCACGCAACAGCGCCGCCAGGCCATCGGCCTCGACAGGGCGGCTAATCAAATACCCCTGCACTTCATCGCAGTGCTCGGCTTTCAAAAACGCCAACTGCTCTGCCCGCTCCACACCTTCGGCCACCACTTTGAGCGACAAGCCGTGCGCCATGGCAATAATTGCCCGAGTGATCGCTGCATCCTCGCTGCCCTCCCCCAGCCCGCGAATAAACGCCTGGTCGATCTTCACGTAATCCACGGGGATGCGCTTGAGGTAGCTCAAGGACGAATACCCGGTGCCGAAGTCATCAATCGCCAACTTAACCCCCAAATCACGCAATTGCTGGAAGGTCGCGATGATGTGCTCGACGCTGTCCAGTAACTGACTTTCGGTGAGTTCCAACTCAAGGTTATGCGGCGCCAGACCGGTTTCTTCCAGCACCTGACGCACCAGGCTGACCAGTTTGCCCTGACGCAATTGATGCACCGACAGATTGACCGACACCCGAATCGGCGCAAGCCCCTGACGCTGCCACTCACAGGCTTGCCAGCAGGCCTGACGCAACACGAACTCGCCGATCGGGCCGATCAACCCGGTTTCCTCGGCCAGACCGATGAAGTCCCCTGGCGGCACACGGCCCATGGTCGGGTGATCCCAGCGCACCAGCGCCTCGGCGGCATTCAACCGGCCCGTGGAGAGGCACAGCTTCGGTTGGTAAAACACCTTCAGCTGCTTCTCTTCGATGGCCTTACGCAGCTGATTTTCCAGCTGCAAGCGCTCCAGCGTACTGGCTTGCAGGCTGTCGGTGTAGAACTGGAAGTTATTTCCGCCCAAGTGCTTGGCGTGCTGCATGGCCATATTTGACTGATGGACCAACGCGGAAATTTCTCGCGCGTTGTCCGGCAACATACTGATGCCCATGGACGCGCTAACCACCAGCTCATGGCCCTCGACCGTGATCGGCAAGCGCAACTTGGCCGACAGCCGGGTCGCCACCCGCGCCAGGCTCGACAGGTTGCCGTAGGCATTGAACAGCACGGCAAACTCATCGCCGGATAAGCGAGCGATGGTGTCTGCTTCAGGCAACGCATTGACCAGCCGCCGGGCCATCTTCTGCAAAAGCTGGTCGGCGATTTCATGGCCAAGGCTGTCATTGAGCAGCTTGAAACGATCCAGATTGATGTGCAGCAACGCCAGACTGCGATAGCCGCCCTGGCGCACCCGCTGATGAGCCTCACTTAGCCGTTCTCGGAATAGTGAACGGTTAGCCAGACCCGTTAATTCGTCGTAATGCGTCAGGTAACGCATACGCTCTTCAGATTCGCGCCGGGCCGATAAATCGGCGAAGAAGCCGACGATATGGCTCACATTTCCCCGAGCATCGCGCACAGCGTTCAGTTGCAACCATTGCGGATACAACTCGCCATTCTTGCGGGTTTCTACCAGCTCGCCCTGCCAACTGCCGTGCTGCTCCAACGCCTGATGAATCGCCCCGTAGTGTCGACGGGCATCGCGACTGCATGCCAACTCGACCACGTTGCGTCCGATCATGTCTTCAATGTCATAGCCAGTGACTCGGCTGAAGGCCTGATTGACCGCGATCAACGCGTAATCCGGATCGAAAATCACGATGCCTTCGCTGGCGGCTTCGAACACCGTCGCCGCCAGTTGCCGTTGCTCTTCCAGAGCTTTGCTGACGCTGATATCGCGACGGGTGCCGACCATGCGGATCACCCGACCATTTTCGCCGCGCTCAACAGCTCGACCACGGTCCTCAATCCAGACCCAATGGCCTTCGCCGTGGCGCACGCGGTACTCAATTTGGTAGTCCTCGCTGCGCCCCTTCAAATGCTCGACCAGCGCCCGCTTGAGCGACGGCAAGTCATCGGGGTGCAGCCGCGGCTTGAGGTGGCGAAGCATCGCCGTCACGAATTCCGGCTCCAGGCCGAACAGCTCTTGAAGATGGCTGTGATGGACTTCGTCGGTTTGCAGGTTCCAGTCCCACAAGCCCAATTCACTGGCCTTCAACGCCAGCGCCAGACGCGCTTCGCTCTTGCTCAGAGCCTGATTGGCAGCGTCCAGCTCCAGACTGCGCTGGGTGACGCGGCTTTCCAGCTCGATCTGAATTTTCCGCAGCTCGTCTTCAGCACGACGGCGCTGGACGATTTCCTTAGCCAGCTTGTGATTAAGCTGGTCGCTGCCACTTTGGGCCTGCTGTAAATGCTCGATCAGCGCCTGATTCTGGAATCGCCGCAACAGTGCGCTATCGATGAGCCGCTTGACCTGCCAGGCGACCACACTCAACGCGCCCAGCAATATGAGCCCGAACCAGCCCCAGCCCTGATCTTGTTCGTCGCCGCCCCAGAACAGATAACCGATGGCCGGCAACAGACAGGGCAAGGTAAAGGACAGGAACGCCGGCAGGCTGACCGCGTAGGCAACACTGGCCGAAAGCGCGGCGGCGCCGATCAGGCCGAACACCCAGGCTTGTTGCATGAAGTTATCAGCGGGTACCAGCGCAATGCCGGCGCCGGCCAGGGTCAGGCCGGTCATGGCTGAACCCAGTAAAAACATGCGACGCCAGATTGGATGGGCCTGACGATGGGGTATCGCCGAATCGAAGGCCGCGACTTGAATCACCCGCAACGCCACCAGCGACAACAGCCACACCAGCCAGACGCTGACCAGGAAGTAGCGCTGCGGACTCCACAGCAAACCAGCGCAGACCAGACCATTGATCAACATGAGTAACGTGGGCAGCAATGAGCCCTGATAAAGCAGACGCGTGCGTTCGACCGCCATTTCCATGGCGTACTGCTTGCGGATAACCCGGGGCTCCACAACGGGGCCCGACAGGTCGGTGCTGAGGGTCATAGGCAATGTTCTTGTTCTTATAATGGTGAGCATGAGCCCGAAACGTCGACGGAGCATACACAAGCAAATGCCCGGACCAAACTGCCCCAGATCATAAAACCGACAAAAACTGCACCCCCCCATACCCGCTGAAAAGCCTCGGGGCGAGTCCCGCCAACGCCTGCAGCCAGTGACCGACCGGTCGTCATCCGTGCTTATTTCATCGGCTAATGCAAAGCTCGGTTTGCCCGGTGTGACGGCGCACCCTAGAATGCCCCGATGCGCGATGATCTCTCCCTTCTGCTGAACTCCCTCAACGATGCCCAACGCCAGGCCGTAGCTGCCCGCGTGGGTCGTCAGTTGGTCCTGGCCGGTGCTGGTTCCGGTAAAACCCGAGTGCTGGTGCACCGTATCGCCTGGTTGATCCAGGTCGAAAACGCCTCACCCCACTCAATCCTGTCGGTGACCTTCACCAATAAGGCCGCTGCCGAGATGCGCCATCGCATCGAGCAGCTGATGGGTATCAACCCGGCCGGCATGTGGGTCGGCACCTTCCACGGCCTGGCGCACCGCTTGTTGCGGGCGCACTGGCAGGAAGCCGGCCTGAGCCAGACTTTCCAGATTCTCGACAGCGACGACCAGCAACGACTGGTCAAACGGGTGATCCGCGAGCTGGGCCTGGACGAGCAACGCTGGCCGGTCCGTCAAGCCCAATGGTTCATCAACGGGCAGAAAGACGAAGGTCTGCGTCCACAACACATTCAAGCCAGCGGCGATCTGTTCCTGGCGACCATGCGCAGCATTTATGAGGCCTATGAGGCTGCATGCCTGCGCGCTGGCGTAATCGATTTCTCCGAACTGCTGCTGCGTGCCCTCGATCTGTGGCGCGATCATCCGGGCCTGCTGGCGCACTATCAGAAGCGCTTCCGGCACATTTTGGTGGACGAGTTCCAGGACACCAACGCCGTGCAGTACGCCTGGTTGCGACTGCTGGCCAAGGGCGGCGACAGCCTGATGGTGGTCGGCGACGACGATCAGTCGATCTACGGCTGGCGCGGCGCAAAAATCGAAAACATTTATCAGTATTCCGACGATTTTCCGGATGCTGAAACCATTCGTCTGGAGCAGAACTACCGCTCCACCGCCGGTATCCTTAAAGCAGCCAATGCCCTGATCGCCAACAACACGGGGCGCATGGGCAAAGAGCTGTGGACCGACGGCGGCGAAGGCGAGGCGATCAACCTGTACGCCGCGTTCAACGAACACGATGAAGCACGCTACGTGGTGGAAACCATCGAAAGCGCGCTCAAAACCGGCTTGGCTCGCAGTGATATCGCGATTTTGTACCGTTCCAACGCCCAATCACGCGTTTTGGAAGAAGCCTTGCTGCGTGAGCGCATTCCGTACCGCATCTATGGCGGCCAGCGCTTCTTCGAACGGGCAGAAATCAAAAACGCCATGGCCTACCTGCGCTTGCTGGAAGGTCGCGGCAACGATGCAGCGCTGGAGCGGGTGATCAACGTTCCGGCCCGCGGTATCGGCGAGAAAACCGTTGAAGCGATCCGCGACCATGCCCGTCACAGCGATGTGTCGATGTGGGAAGCCATGCGCCTGCTGGTGGCTAACAAAGGCCTGACCGGCCGTGCTGCCGGTGCTCTTGGGGCGTTTATCGAGCTGATCGAGAACCTCGCCGCCAAGTGCATGGAAATGCCGCTACATCTGATGACCCAGACCGTCATCGAGCAGTCCGGACTGATCGCCTATCACGAAGCGGAAAAAGGCGAGAAAGGTCAGGCACGGGTAGAAAACCTTGAGGAGCTGGTCAGCGCCGCGCGCAACTTCGAAAACGCTGAAGAAGACGAAGACCTGTCGCCACTGGCGGCGTTCCTCGGTCACGCGTCACTGGAGGCCGGAGATACTCAGGCCGACGAGCACGAAGACAGCGTTCAGTTGATGACTTTGCATAGCGCCAAGGGCCTGGAATTCCCTTACGTGTTCCTGGTGGGTATGGAAGAAGGCCTGTTCCCGCACAAGATGAGCCTTGAAGAACCGGGTCGTCTTGAAGAGGAGCGCCGTTTGGCCTATGTCGGTATCACCCGGGCCATGCAGAACCTGGTGATGACCTATGCTGAAACCCGACGCCTGTACGGAAGCGAGACCTACAACAAGGTGTCGCGTTTCGTACGTGAAGTGCCGAAAGGCCTGATCCAGGAAGTGCGGCTGTCCAACAGTGTCAGCCGTCCGTTCGGCGGTGGCCAGCAGCAGAGCTCCAGCAGCCTGTTTGGCGGTAGCGAGATCCCGGACACCGGGTTCAGCCTTGGCCAGGCAGTACGGCATACGGTGTTTGGCGACGGCGTGATCCTGAACTTCGAAGGCGCCGGGGCTCAGGCTCGGGTGCAGGTGAACTTCAACGAAGGCAGCAAGTGGCTGATGCTGGGTTACGCAAAGCTGGAAGCTATTTAAAGCCCACCAGTCCTGATCGCTCCCACGCGCAGCAAAGGAATGCATCCCGTGACGCTCAGCGTCACCGTGGACGCAGAGCGTGGGCACGATCTACGCAACCCTAGAACTTATCCACTTATTCTAGGGACCAAAGTTAACAGGCCTTATTGCGCGGACTGAAGCTGAACGCAACCTGTAAAGCAAAAGCCCGAAACACTCTGCCGCTAGCCAGTAACACTTCAGCTGTGCAACATGGCGCGCGTGCCATCCACAAATGAGAATTCCCTTTATGAAACGTTTTCTTAGCATCGCCATGGCGTTGTGCATCGGCCTGACGATGAGCCTAGACGCCAACGCCAAACGCTTTGGTGGCGGCAAAAGCGTCGGCGCGGCCCCGACCCACCAGACCAGCCAAATGGCGCCTTCTTCTGCTGCAGGTGGCGCTGCAGCCACCGCCGGTGCGGGTGCTGCCGCCAAGGCTGGCGGTGCTTCGCGCTGGCTCGGCCCTCTGGCCGGTATCGCGGCCGGTGGCCTGCTGGCCTCCATGTTCATGGGCGACGGCTTTCAGGGCATGCAGATCTTCGACATCCTGATCATGGCCGTCATCGCCTTTCTGGTCTTCCGTTTCATCGCCGCTCGTCGTCGCAAGCAGCAGGAGCACATGGCTCCAGCTGGCGCACCGATGCAGCGTGAAGTGTTCGAACAGAAGCCTGCAGGCGGTTCGATCTTCGGCGGTTCGCCAGCACAGGCTGCCGCTCGTCCGGTAATCAATGCTCCGGCCTGGTTCAATGAGAAGAACTTCATTGAAGCGGCCCGCAACCACTTCCAGTCCCTGCAACAGCACTGGGACGCCAACGAAATGGACAAGATCGCCGAGTTCGTGACCCCGCAAATGCTGGAGTTCCTCAAACGCGAACGTGCCGATCTGGGCGACGGCTTCCAGTCCACCTACATTGATAACCTCAATGTTCAACTGGACGGCGTGGATGACCGTGCCGACAAGACCATCGCCACCCTGACCTTCAACGGCGTGTCGAAGACCTCGCGTTTCGACCAGGGCGAAGTGTTCAGCGAAAGCTGGAACATGGAACGTCCGCAGGGCGAGAACCAGCCTTGGCTGGTCGCCGGTATCCGCCAGAACGGCTGATCCCTCCTGCGTTAAGCATGCGGTAATGAAAACCCCAGCCCTGGCTGGGGTTTTCTATTTCGCGGTTGCATCTATAGCGAGCTACTGTATAAACCGCCCCAACTAAATCGCGCCATCAAGCAAGAGGATCCCGGACGTGGAAGAAATCATCGAACAACTGCGTGAAGCCAACGAACCGGTACCGGTCCCCTTGGAGTTACCCGACGAAGATCAACTCGTGGAAATCGAAGAACAACTGTTCATCGACATTCCGTTTGTCTTCAGAGAGTTTTTGCTGACCGTCAGCGACGTCGTCTACGGCAGCCTGGAGCCGGTGACCGTTACCGACCCGCAATCCCACACCTACCTGCCGGACGTTGCCGCCAACGCCTGGGACGCGGGTGTTGATCGCAGCATGATTCCGATCTGCCAGGACGGTGACAACTACTACCTGGTCGAAGAAGACGGCACCGTGGTGCTGTGGTTGGCCGAAGAAGAGCTGGTCGCCGAAGAAACCTGGGAATCGGTGTGGCACTGGGCGCGAGACGTCTGGCTGGAAAGCTAAGACGCCTGACGCACCACAGGGTTAATGCCCGGCCGCAAAAACAGCACCCGAGAAGAAGATCGCAATATCACGTCGATGGTGTGGGACTCTTTGGGTGGCATTGCTCAATCGACATTGAGAGGGGGCTTTCGAAAGGCCACACCGCGTTTTTTGGCAGAAAGGCGGTGCAATATATGGAAACAGATCGATTGGGGCGTGACGGCAGCCACCCGCCCGGCGTCCCGATAGCTGTTGGTTTGAAAAAGCTGACAAGGCCCCCGCAGAGGTGCCACCCTCCCGAAATTCTGCCTTGAACCGTGAGAACGCTATGGAACCCGGAAACGCACAGCTGTCGATGACGGTATTGATGACCCCCGACATGGCCAACTTCTCTGGCAATGTGCACGGCGGTACCTTGCTCAAATACCTCGATGAAGTGTCCTACGCGTGCGCCAGCCGTTATGCCGGCCGCTACGTGGTGACCCTGTCGGTGGACCAGGTGATTTTCCGCGAGCCGATTCATGTCGGCGAACTGGTGACCTTTCTAGCCTCGGTCAATTACACCGGCAACACCTCCATGGAGGTGGGCATCAAGGTGGTGACCGAAAACATCCGCGAACGCTCGGTGCGCCACACCAACAGCTGCTTCTTCACCATGGTCGCAGTGGATGACGATCGCAAACCGGCTACTGTTCCGCCACTGCAACCGCAGAACAGCGAAGATAAACGCCGCTTCATGCAGGCCCAGCAACGTCGGCAGATTCGTCAGGAGCTGGAAAAGCGTTATCAGGACATCAAGAGCGACGCCTGAACTGTTCAGTCAGTTTGATGGGGTTCTTGAGTGAGTCATCGCGAGCAAGCTTGCTCGCGATGGAGTCTACGCCGTTCAGAGACTGATCAGCGTCGCCTCGAACCGCACCCGCGGGTGGGCAATCCGGTCCTGAGCCCGCACCAGCTCCAACTCATAGTTGGAGCAAGCCTGGGTTTCCAGCAGCACTTCATGCACCGCCGACGCCGCGAATTCAAAAGCCGCCACCAGGCTATCGCCCAACAGTACGCGAGCCAGAAACAGTCCAGAGGTCAGGTCACCGACGCCCACCGGCTGACGCGGGAACGCCAGCAGCGGACGGCGCAGATGCCAGCTGTCTTCAGCCGTCACCAGCAACATCTCGAAAACATCCGTCGGTTTACCGGGATAGTCCAGATGCTTGACCAGCACAGCCTTCGGACCACGTGCCAGCAGCGTTCGCGCCATGGCCAGGCAATCGAACAACGATTGCGGCTTGCGCCCCGAAAAGCTGTCCAGCTCCAGCTGGTTCGGGCACATGAAGTCCGCCACGGCAGCCGCCTCCTCCAGCAGAAAATCACTGACTTCCGCGGGCACGCTGCAACCCTTCTCCGGATGGCCCATCACCGGGTCGCACAGATACAGCGCCTTGGGATTCATCGACTTGATCCGCGCCACCCCCGTCAGGATCGCCCGCCCCTGGGCAGCACTGCCGAGATAGCCCGACAGCACGGCGTCGCAGTTGCCCAGTTCGCCAATCGCTGCGATGCCTTCGACCAGGTCGGGAATCTGATGCGGCGCCAGCACTTCACCGGCCCATTGGCCGTATTGGGTGTGGTTGGAGAACTGCACGGTGTTGAGCGGCCAGACATTCACCCCGACCCGCTGCATCGGGAAAACCGCGGCGCTGTTGCCAGCGTGGCCGAACACCACGTGGGACTGGATGGCGAGCAGATGGGGTGTACGTTTCATGCGGTGGGTTTTCCGTCAAACGATTGAAATTCAAGCCGCGCAGTATGCGACTAAACGCAGCCTGTACGACAGACCGGCGACGCAGTTAAGCTGACACTCTCTTGTTGGAGCAACGTGTTGATGCTGACCCTTGGAAATATCTTCGTCTTGATGCTGCTTGCCACCGGTGGGGCGTGGCTGTGGCACAACCATGGCCTGCGCGAGCGCGCGCTGGAGCGGGTCAAGCTGCATTGCGTAAAGCTCGGAATCGAGCTGCTGGACGGCAACGTGGCCTTGAGGAAGATCGCGTTCATTAAAGACGCCAATGGCCGGCGGCGCCTCGCCCGTGTGTATAACTTCGAATTCACCGTGACCGGTGAAAGCCGCCACAACGGCACCATCACCCAGTTCGGCGCCCACAGCGCGCAGATTGAGCTGGCGCCCTACCCGATACCGTTCGACGATACACCTGCGGTGGCCGATGTAGTGAAGCCGCGCGCCGAGGTGATCGAGATCAGTCAGTGGCGCCAAGAACACACTAAATGGCGCCCTTGATTCAAGTCGGGCTCGACCGGCAGTCGGCTAGATCACTTTGTAATGATTCAACATCCTGCGGCTCACTGAAAATCAGCTCGATGCGCGAATCACGCCGCCATTCGCTGGGCTGCCAGGCCAGCACCGAGTTTTCCAGCGCATTCACCGAAACCCAACCGTCGACGCTGTGGATAACCAGCTTCGCCCGCCGCCAGGCAAGGCTTTCAAGCCAACGACTAAGGAGCATCGCATCGAAAGCCTGACTTGGATGCCAGCGCCACCCAACACTCCAGCCGCCCTCCTGTTCCTGGCTCAAGCAAATGGGCAGCGCGGGATCGGTCCAGATGGCCGGCAACTGCGCCAATCCTTTGGGCGCTACGAAGTTATCCACACCCGCTACAGCTTGAGCGTCAAGCCCTGGTAATTCACTCAATGGCAACGCGGCTTGCTGCGCCCAGTACAACGGACGCGCCGGTAACAGTGCGGCGATTCGCTGGCGATCAGCATCGTCAATATTTTCGGCTTTATTCATCAGCAACAACCCGGCGCTGTTCAGCGCTTCCTGTTGCGCCAGCGGCAGCGGTTTGCCGGCAGCAAGTGCCTGGGCGTCAAGCACCAGCACGCAGGGTTGAACAGCCAATACGCCTTGCCATGGCGCCTCACTCAATTGCCTGAGCAATTGCGCCGGATGCCCCAGCCCGGACGGCTCGATGAACAGCCGATCCGGCCGCGCCTTGCGCAGCAAACGGCCGAGGCCGATCTGAAACGGCGCACCATTCACACAACACAAACAGCCCCCGGCCACTTCACCCAGTGCGATGCCATCGGCGTCCCGGGTCAGCAACGCCGCATCGAGGCCGATCTGGCCGAACTCATTGATCAACACCGCCCAACGCTCATTCGTCGGCCGCTGCGCCAGCAGGTGCTTGATCAGGCTGGTCTTGCCGGCACCCAAGGGGCCAGCAATGACGTGAGTAGGAATGTTCTGCAACATGGTCGACGTTTTCTGAGGAGGTAAGGATGCGGTTGATGGGATTGTCGTTGCTCCTGGCGCTCACATCAGGTGAGGCGCTGGCTCAAGCCTGCGTGGTACATAGCACGGCGGCTCGACTCGATGTGAAAGTCTGCCAACAGAACCTTCCTGGCCAGAAAGTCGAGGTCCATTACGTCGACCAATATGCCTTACCGGCAGGATATTCACTATTACGGCGAAGCCAAGGATATGGCGTATTTGAAGCCGTTTTGCGAAGCCCAGAGCCAGGGAACCTGGCTCAAGCCCTGAACCGCTAACTCAGCCAGTCGAGCGTCAGAATCAGCCGCCGCTCACCGGACGCAAGCTGCGGAGACCGGTGAATAAGGCCAAAGCCTTCGTTGCCATGCCATTTCTCGCCTTTAAGCAGCGCGACTTCGCCGCTGGCGATCTGCTCGATCAGCGAATCGTCCTGGGGTTCCGCTTCGGCGTTGCCCAGTTGTCGGCGTTCCATCGCGCCTTCCTTCAGCCACTGGCTGCCGATCCCGCAATACGTGGTGATCAGCCGCACCGGCACGTGATCGACGTGGAAACGCGGGCACACGGCCTTGTCCAGGACCCGCAAGCGCAGGCCGACACGCTTGGTGCCCATCAAACAGGCGAAAGCGCTGACCAACCAGGAGACGTCGGCGATAAAACCTTCGTAACCTTCGAGATCGCTCAAACCTGACGCTAAACCGTGAAGATTGGGTTCGGTGTCATCGCTGGGCAGTTCCAGGACACGCGACTCCGCCAACGGCTCGTTCAGGGACAGCAGCAAACTCCCGAAATCAGCGATGTGCGCCGGCAATTGGCGCTGCCAAACGGCGAGGTTTATGCCGTCCTCCAGTACTCGGGTCAACGCTTGCGGCGTCTCGCCTTGAACCTGATAAATAATCGGCCGCATTTTCAGGCTGGGTGCCGACATCAGGCTGTCGCCTCTTCATGCCACGGGCCAAATGGATCGGGCAGCAATCGCCAGCCCTCAACGCCTAGCGCCATTTCATCGTCGCTCAACAGGCAATTGTCGAGTTCGTTGGTGAGCTGCGCGAAGTCGATGTTCTGGCCGATGAACACCAGTTCCTGGCGACAATCGCCAGTGGTTGCGGTCCAGTTTTCCATGATTCCGGCGGTGCTTTCTTCGTCCTGCGGCCACTGGGTTTTCGGCACGAAACGCCACCAGCGCCCGGCGAAACCATGGCGCATCAATCCGCCGGCCTGGGACCAGCTACCGGCGTCCATGTGCTTGCTGGCCAGCCAGAAGAAGCCCTTGGAGCGCAACAGTTTGCCGTTCACCCACGGGCGGTCGATGAAGCTGAAGAAACGCTGCGGATGAAACGGTCGGCGTGCCCGGTAGGCTGTCGAGGCGATGCCGTACTCCTCGGTTTCGGGCACGTGTTCGCCACGTAATTCCTGTAGCCAGCCTGGCGCCTGAGCGGCCTTCTCGAAGTCGAAACGACCGGTATTGAGGATCTTCGCCAGCGGGATTTGACCCATGACCATCGGAATGATTTCCGCCTGGGCGTTAAGCCGCTCAAGGATCGCAACCAGCTCCTGGCGCTCGCGGCTGCTGATCAAATCGATCTTGCTGATCAGAATCACGTCGGCGAATTCGATCTGCTCGATCAACAGGTCGGTGATCGAGCGTTCGTCTTCCTCGCCCAAGGTTTCACCCCGGGAAGCGAGGCTTTCGGCGGCCTGATAGTCGAGCAGGAAGTTCATGCCATCGACCACGGTGACCATGGTGTCGAGCCGGGCGATGTCGGCTAGGCTCTGCCCTTCTTCATCCCGGAAAGTGAAGGTTTCCGCCACGGGCAGCGGCTCGGAAATGCCGGTGGATTCGATCAATAAATAATCAAAGCGGCCCTCCTTCGCGAGTTTGCTCACCTCTTCCAGCAAGTCTTCGCGCAAGGTGCAGCAGATGCAGCCATTGCTCATCTCTACCAGTTTTTCTTCCGCACGGTTCAGGCTGACATCGCGTTGGACTTCACCGCCATCAATGTTGATTTCGCTCATATCATTGACGATCACGGCGACGCGCAGGTTGTCGCGATTGCGCAGCACGTAGTTGAGCAGCGTGCTTTTACCAGCGCCAAGAAAGCCCGAAAGGACGGTCACGGGGAGACGATTGGACATCAGGTATTCCTCACAAAGATGCCCGGTCGCAGTGTCGGGCTTAGCTTAATGTTATAGTATAACAACACAATCAAGCCACTCCCCTCTTACCCGCGATGACAAAGGACACGATGCTCAAGCCCGTTCGGTCCGTGAGAACGCCTATGCGTGTAGCCCTGAAATTAACGCTGATGAGCTTTTCGGGTTCCACAAGTGACGTCTGCGCCTGATGAAAGCCTGTTCATGAAAAAGGCATGGCCGGCATCAATGTAATAACATAACATGCAGAAACGACTCCCACGATGGACCTGCTCATGAATGCGCTGACTCTGCCGGATATTGCCGCGCAGGCCTCACGCCAAGCCCTGCCACTCGACTGGGTGGGCATGTGCGGCATTGCACTTCCTGTTTTATTGGATGGCCAACGACTGAGCGCAAAGGCCGACGCGGGCGTTAGCCTCGACGATGGAGCAGCGCGCGGAATTCATATGTCACGGCTGTACTTGGCGCTGGAAATGCTTGAGCAAGAAAAGCTGACGCCGGCCTTGTTGCGGCAAGTTTTGCAACGTTTTCTCAATACTCATGAAGGCCTGTCCAACAACGCGTACTTAAAAATCCACACTGATTTACTGCTCAAAAGACCGGCGCTGGTCAGCCCATTGGCCGGCTGGAAAACCTATCCAGTGAGCATCGAAGCACGTTTGAAAAACGCAATGTTCCACGTGGAACTAAAAATCGACGTGCCTTATTCCTCGACCTGTCCGTGCTCCGCCGCGCTTTCCCGGCAGCTGATTCAGCAACAATTTGTCGATGACTTCGCCAACAAGCCGCTGCAACACGCCGACGTTTTGACTTGGCTCGGCTCCACAAAAGGCATCGTCGCAACGCCTCATAGCCAACGGAGCACTGCAAGATTACGGCTTCGAGTGAACGACTATCTCGATGACTTGCCGCTGATCGCGATCATCAACGACGCCGAAGCAGCCCTCGGCACCGCCGTACAAACCGCGGTAAAACGCGCCGACGAACAAGCCTTCGCATTGGCCAACGGTCAGAACCTGATGTTCTGTGAAGACGCTGCACGACGTTTGAACCTGGCCCTGAAACGCTCCCCCACCATCAACGCTTTCCACATACGAGTCGTCCACGCGGAAAGCCTCCACGCTCACGATGCCGTCGCCGAAAGCCGCTGGAATTGGGAGGCCGCATGATTCATTGCCAAGCCTTGCGTTGGGGCGCACCTGGCCAGCCACTGACGCCATCCGTGGATTTCAAACTGGCCAAAGGAAGTCTGACCGCTGTAATAGGTGCCAACGGTTCGGGTAAAAGCAGCTTGCTGAAAGTCATCGCGGGGTTGCAGAAACCGCTGACCGGCAAAGTCATCCTTGAGGCCCCACGCAAGGGCAGCCTTTCGTTCCTGCCCCAGCAACAACACCTGGACCGCCAATTTCCCATCAGTTTGCAAGAGCTAGTGGCCGCTGGTTTCTGGGGTAGCACGCAGTCTCCGCAGATTCGCCGCCACCGCCTCAAAGCCGTGCTGGAAAACTGGTGTCTGAGCGGACTGGACCAGCGCCCGTTGATGGCCTTGTCCGGCGGCGAATTACAGCGCGCCCTGCTCGCCCGTTTGAGCCTCGCCGCCGCACCATTGCTATTGCTCGACGAACCCCACGCCGCCCTCGACGAACTTGGCCAAGCGCTGCTCTGGAAACACATCCACGCCTGGCATGCCGAAGGCCGAACCCAGCTGATCGTGTGCCATGACCTGGCCGCCGTTCGCCAACACATTCCTCAAACGTTGCTGATCAAAAGTACTGGTTGCGTCCTCGGATCGAGCGTTGATCTGATCCACCAACAACCACATACACGGGTGGCCTGATGCTCGCGGCCGCTCATCTTTGGCAACCGTTCCACGAGTTCGTGTTCATGCGTCGAGCACTGCTCGGTGGATTGGTCCTGGCGTGCAGCACCGCACCGTTGGGTGTGTTTTTGATCCTGCGACGCATGAGCCTGATCGGCGACGCGGTGGCTCACGGTATTCTGCCGGGGGCCGCATTAGGCTTCTGGTTCGCCGGATTGAGTCTGCCGGCGCTGACCGTCGGCGGCCTCGGTGCCGGTCTCGGCATGGCCGGACTCGCTGCCTGGATCACCCGTCGCACCGGCCTGCGGGAGGACGCCAGCCTCGCGGCCATCTACCCGATATCCCTTGCTTGCGGTGTACTGATCCTCGGTATCGCGGGCAAACGTCTGGACCTGTTGCATCTGTTGTTTGGCTCGGCTCTGGCGGTCGATGGCCCGACGCTGACCGGCATGCTCTGGGTCTCCGGCTTCAGCCTGATCGCCATGGCGTTCATCTACAAACCGCTATTGCTGGACACCCTCGACCCACTCTTTTTGCAAACCGTCAGCCGACTCGGTCCCTTGGCTCACGGCGTATTTCTAACCCTGGTGGTGCTGAATCTGGTGATCGGTTTTCAAGCCATCGGCGCACTGATGGTAGTCGGGTTGATGATGTTGCCCGCCGCTGCTTCTCGCTTCTGGAGTCGTCGCTTGCCGAGGTTAATGGCCATCGCCGCCCTGCTCGGCTGCGTCTCGGTGTGGCTCGGACTGTTGCTGTCGTTCTACTACTCGCTCCCCAGTGGCCCGGCGATCGTGCTGGTGGCTGGCGGTTTGTATCTGCTGTCTGTGGTGTTCGGACCGGTGCACGGTTTGCTGCACCGCCCGCCTTTGCTCACATCCCAATGAGGTGTTACCCGATGCGCGCTTTACTCGTGCTGTTCAGTTTGCTGCTGTCGATGTCACTGTCTGCTGCGGAAAAACTTCAGGTAGTCACCAGTTTCAGCATCCTCGCCGACATGACCCATCAAGTCGGCGGCGACCATATCCAGATCACCAACATGGTCGGCCCGAATGCCGATGCTCACACGTACGAGCCGACACCTGACGACGCCAAGGCGTTGCTCAAAGCCAAACTCATCATCAAAAACGGGTTGGGTTTCGAGCCCTGGCTGGGCCGCCTGGTAACCAGCACCGAGACTAAAGCGCCCGTGATCAGCGCGAGCCACGGCGTCATCCCGCGCGCCCTGGATGAAGATGGCGAGACGATTCCCGACCCGCACGCCTGGCACAACCTGGCGAACGCTGAGCTGTATATCAGCAACATCACCAAGGCGCTGATCGCCGCTGACCCGACGAATAAAAACGACTACGAACGCAATAGTCAGGCCTACCTGAAACAGATCTACGCGCTGCTAGCCGAAGCGAAGGCCAAACTCGGTTCGCTGCCACCAGGAAAGCACAAAATCGTGACCTCCCATGACGCCTTCGGTTATCTGGGTCAGGCTTACGGCATCGACTTCATGGCGCCTCAAGGTTTGTCCACTGAACGCGAACCGTCAGCCGCCGAAGTCGCCGCACTGATCACCCAGATACGCCAGGCAAAAATCAAAGCAGTGTTCATGGAAAACATCAAAGATGGACGCCTGCTCAAGCAGATTGCCGATGAAAGCGGCGCGCACATCGGTGGCACGTTGTACTCCGATGCGCTCGCGGCGACCGGGCCAGCCAGCACCTTTGTCGGGTTGTTCGAGTACAACCTCAACACCCTGTACGACGCGTTGAGCAAACCATGATTCGCAAGAACCCTTCGGGCGATCTGCCAGTGATTGCGGAATCTGCCTACGTGGACAAAACCGCCATCATCTGCGGCAAAGTGGTGATCGGCGAGAACGTTTTCGTCGGTCCTTACGCGGTGATTCGTGCCGACGAAGTGGACGCCTCAGGCGAGATGGAGGCGATCACCATCGGCGCCAACTCGAACATCCAGGATGGCGTGGTGATCCACTCCAAATCCGGCGCGGCAGTGACCATCGGCGAGTTCAGTTCGATCGCCCACCGTTCGATCGTTCATGGTCCGTGCAAGGTTGGCGACCGGGTGTTTATCGGCTTCAACAGCGTGCTGTTCAACTGTGTAGTCGGTGATGGTTGCGTGGTACGGCACAACTCGGTGGTCGATGGTCGCGACTTGTCCGAAGACTTCTATGTGCCCTCCACCACCCGCATCGGCCCGAAGACAGATCTGTCGCAGTTCCCACCGGTGAGCGTCAGCGCCTCGGAGTTTTCCGAGGACGTGGCGCGAACCAACGTCGACCTGGTGCGTGGCTACAAAGCCCTGCAGAACGAGTTCTGACCATGCGCAGCGTACTGATTCGCAATGCCCGGCGGGTGAACGAAGGTCGAGAGTTTGACGGTGATCTGTTGGTGAGCAACGGGCGAATCGTGAAGATCGCCAGCAGCATCCACGGTGAAAATGCCTACGACGAATTCGATGCACAAGGGCAATGGCTGCTGCCCGGAATGATCGACGACCAAGTGCACTTCCGCGATCCAGGCTCGCCAGACAAAGGCAGCGTCTACACCGAATCGCGGGCTGCGGTGGCCGGTGGCATCACCAGCTTCATGGACATGCCCAACACCAATCCGGCGACCCTGACCCTCAGTGCACTGGCCGACAAAAGGTGCCGACCCTTTTATTGGCCCACTGCGAACACCTTCCAGCTGCGACCCACCCGCTGATCCGCAACGCCGAGGCGTGCTTTCGCTCCTCTTCGAAGGCCGTAGAACTGGCCAGGCGTCACGGCACCCGACTGCATGTTCTGCACCTGACCACCGCCCGCGAACTGGCGTTGTTCGAAGACAAGCCACTGGCCCAGAAACGCATCACCGCCGAAGTCTGCCTGCACCAGTCACCGGGTAGGCGGCGTCGCCGTTTCCCAGCAGCCGATTCTGTCTCAATGCGGTGGGACGCCTTTTGCCCGGCAGCGTTTTCGCCACAGCGTCAGCACCACGATCGTGTCCGGGCAAATTGCCTGGCACGACAAACGTCTTAATGACAACTGTCAGGGTTTACCACTACGTTTTATGCGCTAGCACTCGAGAGCACCGACATGATTCACATCACCCTGAGCGATGGTTCATTGCGTGAATACGACCAGCCACTGGCGGTGTACGAGCTCGCCGCGAGTATCGGACCCGGGCTGGCAAAAGCGGCGGCGGGTTCTTTCATGAGTGTTCTGTCGAGCGCTCCTTAACGCAGACAGACTTGCCACTGATCGAAGCCCGCATGCAGACGCTGGCGGCGACCAATCATTCGATTCGCCGTCAAGGAAAGACATCGCTGTACCGCCTGGGGAACTTTGAATCTTCGACTGCTGGCGGACACCGCCACACGTCATGATCGTCAGCATGGACCAACGTCAGGCGGATTACGCGCAGTCGGTAACCGAGGCTTTGCGTCGAAGCGGCGTGCGCGCCCGTGCGGATCTACGTCACGAGAAAGTCCGCCAAAAGATTCGCGAGCACAGTCAGCACGTGCCGTATCTCGTGGTGATCGGGGAGAAAGAAAAAGCAGGCGGGTTTGTCAGTGTGCGCAGCCGCACAGGGGAAGACTTCGGGAGGATGAGTGTTGATATGGTGTGTGAGTGGTTGAATCAGGCCCGCTCCCCCATAGTCATCTAAGGCGCGGGCCTGCTGACGGAGTTCTAAGCTCTTGGCTTGACGGTCCCACAATTCTGCCCCAACCACACGGCGCGGCTATCGAGGCTGCCCTTCTGCTGAATGCCGGTGGCGTTGAACGTGCCATTAACCTTAGTGGTGAACTCACGATCACTGAGGAACGTGGCGACACCAGTGCCCTGCGCTTTCGGACAGCTGAAGCGGAATTTCCACTGATTACCGTTTCGGTCAGTGATTTCCTGTTTGCAGCCCGATTGCGGATCCGTCAGCGGAATATTGTCGGACTGCACCTGTTCCTTCGTCAGACATGCCCGAATCCCCTTCCCGCCCATGGTGATGCCCTGCTTCTCCAGCTGCGCACGCTGTTCCGGGGTCAGCTGGCCCTGTAATTGACCGAGGATCAGTTGCAAATCCGGAAGATTCTGGTCATCGACCGTCATGTTACTTGTGGTCAATTCCCACAAACCAGGCTGCAGCATCTGCGCCTGAGCAGCCACAGGAAGTGACAAACCAACAGCCATGGCCAAACCCAGCAGACGAACGTTCATCGAGTAACTCCTGATCAGTAGTGGCCGTTAGACGTCAACCATTGGCTTCGGTTCATGGGCCAATTAAATAGCGACATTCTGCACGGAACATGGTCTGTTAAGCACTGAATCTTCAGGAGCAAGGCTGCCCCATGGATTACCTTGGACCGCATATTTTCGGCTACATGATTGCACTGCTTCACACGTTGGGCCTGATCGCTGCCATCCATGCCGTGCTCACCGTCCGGACCGCCCAGGGATCGATCGCCTGGGCCCTGTCGTTGCTGTTTATTCCCTACCTCACGCTCATCCCCTATCTAGTCTTCGGCCGCAGTACCTTCGATGGCTACATCAAGGCTCGGCGCCAGGCCAACGAAGAAATGCGCAAGGCTATCTCCGAGCTGAACTGGCGCCCTTGGATAGAAGAGGCGCTGACCGCTCGCGCCTCAAATGCGTACGCGTCCTTGAGGGCCATGCCGAAACTGGGACGCATGCCGTGCCTGGCGAACAACGAAGTCCGTTTGCTGATCAACGGCCAGGCCACCTTCAACGCAATATTTGAAGCCATCAGTCACGCGAAGGAAGCGGTACTGATTCAGTTTTTCATCATCCACGACGATCGCCTCGGTCAACGCCTGCAAACTTTGCTGCTGCAGAAAGCCGCCGAAGGTGTGGCGATTTATTTGTTGTACGACCGCATCGGTAGCCACTCCCTGCCTCACCGTTACGTACAGCCGCTGCGCGATGCCGGCGTCAAGGTCAAAGCCTTTGCGACCCGCAGCGGCTGGCTCAACCGCTTCCAGGTCAACTTCCGCAACCACCGCAAGATTGTGGTGGTTGATGGGGTACTGGGTTTCGTTGGCGGACACAACGTCGGCGACGAATACATGGGCGAGAAACCACCCCTGGCGCCCTGGCGCGATACCCATGTGCAAGTACGCGGACCGGTGGTTGCCTGCATGCAGGAATCTTTCGCTGAAGACTGGTTTTGGGCCGCCCGCTCATTGCCGCCGCTGATCCTGCCGGACGTTTACCCGGATGACGGCGTGCTTTGCCAATTGCTCGCCAGCGGTCCGGCGGACTCCTACGAAACCTGTTCGCTATTCTTCGTCGAAGCCATCCATGCGGCAGCCGAGCGGGTGTGGATCACCAGCCCGTATTTCATCCCCGACGAAGCCGTGTTCGCTGCGTTAAGGCTGGCGGTTCTGCGAGGCGTGGACGTGCGGCTGCTACTGCCCTCTCGACCGGACCACCGGATCGTTTACGCCGCCTCCAGCCTTTATGCCTTCGAAGCCGTGCGCGCCGGCGTGCGGGTTTTCCGCTACGAGCCGGGATTCCTGCATCAGAAAGTGGTGTTGGTCGACCGCGAAATCAGCGCCATTGGCAGTGCCAATCTGGACAACCGCTCGTTCCGGCTGAATTTTGAAGTGATGTTGTTGACGGTCGACAGCGCGTTTGCCGCCGAAGTAGAGCAGATGCTCAATGATGACTTCGCCCAGGCTCACGAGATCGCCAAAGAAGAAATCCGGGAGACCCACCGCTTGCAACAGGTTGGCATGCGGATCGCCCGGCTTATTTCACCAATCCTTTAAGGGTTGTAGATATCGTCGCGAGTCCATGGCAGTTCATGGCTGCCATCGGGGTGGGCTTTCACCGCGAGAATCTGGTGCAGGTTAATCCAGCCCTTGGCAAACGCATAAGCGCATCCCGCCAGGTACAGCCGCCAGATCCGCAAGGCCTGCTCGGGCACCCGCCTGGAAGCGGCTTCCAGATTGTCTTCCAGCCGTTCGCTCCAATGGTCCAGCGTACGCGCGTAATGCAGGCGCAGGCTCTCGACGTCGATGATCTCCAGCCCTGCTTCGCTGATCTGGGCAGAGATCATCGACAGATGCGGTAGCTCACCATTGGGGAACACATACTTCCCGATGAACTCCCCGGCACCACGCCCCACCGGACGGCCATCGGTGTGCTTGGCAGTGATCCCGTGGTTCATCACCAGGCCGCCTTCTTTCACTGCACCGAACAAGGTTTTGCAGTACTCGGCCAGATTGGCGTGGCCAACGTGTTCGAACATGCCGACACTGACCACTTTATCGAAGCGCCCGTCCTGAGGCAGGTCGCGGTAGTCGAGCAGTTGCAGCTCGACCAGAGTGTCCAGGCCTTCGGCCGTCACGCGTTCACGGGCAAGTTCCAATTGCTCTTTACTGAGTGTGATCCCGAACACCTTCGCACCACACTCTCGGGCGGCATACCGGGCCAACCCGCCCCAACCACAACCGACATCCAGCAGGTATTCGCCTGGTTGCAGCCGCAGTTTGCGGCACAAGTGGCGGAATTTGGCTTGTTGGGCTTGCTCCAGCGTTTCGCTGCCGGTCTCGAAATAGGCGCAGGAATACGTCATGTCACTGTCGAGCCACAGCTGATAAAACGCGTTGGAAAGGTCGTAGTGGTAGGAAATCGCTATGGCGTCGGTTTCTTTATCATGAGGGGTACGTACCGGCTGACTGTCTTGATCACCGAGCAATGCCTGGCTCCACTCATCGCAAACGCGGATCACCTCGCTGATGGAGCCTTCCAGCTCAAGCTTGCCTTCGACAAACGCCGCTCCGAGCGCGTCCAGGCTTGGATGAGTGAACTGGGTAACCATTTGCGGGTCCTTGACCACAATTGTGACGCTCGGCGCCGGCCCCAGGTTGAATTCATGGCCATCCCAGAGTCGCAGGCGTAGCGGTAACTGCAGATTCTGTAAGGCCGGAGGAAGGTGCGCGACCATGGATAGACCCTCTTGTTTCAGACGTCTGATGTGAGGGTAGACCATCCTTGAAAAATAGCTGGCTGCCGAATTAATAGCCCTTTTCTATGATTCGTAATCCTCGAATCAACCGCCGCACATTCACAAAAGTGATTGCCCTCACCTAGATGACTACCAATTCCTCGTACAGTTCTGAAAACTTGAAATCGCCCCACGCGCACTCAATCCTCATCCTTAAGCTTGAGCAATGGCTCCTGAAAACGCAGTAAACGCCCGGCGTTACCCAACACCAGCAACGTGCTGAAGTTGTGCAACAGCGCCGCAATCATCGCCCCCGCAGCGCCAAGCCAACCGAAGGCGGCGAAGGCTACAATCGCCAGCGTCCAGCCCAGACCAATGATCACGTTAACCTGCAACGTGTGCCGGCATTGGCGACTCAAGCGCACACAGGTGCCGAGTCGACGCAGGTCACTGCCGATCAGGACAATGTCGGCCGAAGCCAGGGCGATGTCCGCCCCGCCCGCCCCCATCGCCACGCCGACCACACCGGCCTTGAGCGCCAGCGAATCGTTGATCCCATCTCCCACGACCATCGGCCGGAAGCCGCTGCCGATTTCCTTCAGCACGCGATTGAGTTTGTCCTCGGGCAAGGCTTGAGCTTCAACGTCGCTGATCCCGACATCCCGCGCCAGTGTGTGTGCGACGCTTTGCCGATCACCTGTCAGCAGCAACTGGCGACCCAACCCCAACTCACGTAGCTCGCTCAACGCCAATCGAGCTTCAGGTTTGACGCTGTCGGCCAGCAACAGCCAGGCGAGGAATTCACCGTTGACCGCCAGCCCGGCAATCGGGCCATCGTGGTCGGGAACACTTGAAGTGGAGATGCCCAATTGGCTGAACAGCTCCGGGCGACCGAGCGCCGCCTCGCCCTGATCCGTCATCGCCACCACACCCAGCCCCTGACGCTCGTGGATATCGCAGAGCTGCAGAATATGTTCCTGGGTGACCAAGCCGGCGAGCGCGCGGCTGACCGGATGACTGCTGGCAGAACCGAGGCTGGCAGCGAGTTTCAAGACGTGACTGCGATCCTCAAGGGGGCTGTCGATGGATTGCAAACGCAAGGTGCCAAAGGTCAGGGTTCCGGTCTTGTCGACCACCAGCGAAGTCAGGTCTGACAACTCTTCCAGGAACGCCGAGCTGCGAATCAGAATCCCGTGACGCGCGGCCACCGCCACGCCGGCAATCGCCGTGGCCGGTGCCGACAACACCAGCGCGCAAGGGCAGGCCGCCACCAACACCGCGAGCATGGCCTGAGCATCGTTAGTGACGAACCAGGTCACGGCGGCCAGCAGCAACACCAACACCATGTAGCTACCAGCGTAGCGTTCCAGCAAACGGGTGATCGGTGGTTTGGAGCGTTCGGCACTTTGCATCAGTGCGATGACTTTGCCGAGGGTCGACTCATTGCCGGTGCGGGTGACCTCGATGCGCAGCAGACCGTCGAGGTTGATCGCGCCGCCGAAGACTTGCATGCCGGCGTCCGCTTCCATCGGAACCGATTCGCCGGTAATCGAAGCGGTGTCCAGGCTCGCCTGACCGGACAACACCCGACCGTCCGCCGGCACTCGATCACCCGCACGCACCTCGACGAGGTCGCCGGCCTTGAGTGTGCCGTTGTCGACTTCGACGATGGCGCCGTCCGCCTGAACTTTGCGTGCATGGCTACGTGTCAGTTTGCCGAGGGCGTGAATCGCTTCCTGGGAACCGATCACACTGCGCTCCTCCAGCACGTGGCCGAAGATCATGATGATCGGCAGCAACGCCGCGGTCAGCAGATCCCCCGTGGCCCACGCCCCCAGCATGGCCAGGGCAATCAATTGATCAGTGATCCCGTGCAGGCTCGGATAACGCAGGCTGTACCAGGCTGAACGCATCACGGGCACGGCCACTAATAACGAAGCAAAGCCCAGCAGCAATTGACTGACGCCGGTCTGCTCCGGCGACAACCAGCGCCAGGCCAGACCAAGCGCAAGCAGGCCCAGTGCGAGCATGGCCAGGGTCAATTGCCGGGCAGCGCTGCGTTGTTCAGCCGAGGACAACATGCTCGGTGCGGCGGCGGTTGGGGGGGTCATTGTGCAGCTCCCTGAATGATCAGGCGGGAATCGTCTTTCGGGTTGACCGTGGTCACCGAACCGGCCTGACCGAGAATCTTCGGCATCCGCTCGCGGTAGATGCGCAGCAGCATTTGCGGGTCGGTGCCCTGCTGTTGCGCCTTGGCCAGGCTCAGCACCGTGGCCGTGTCAGCCGAGGCCTTGGCCAGGCGTTCACGCGCTTGAGCATGGGCGACTTGCAGTGCGCGATCAGCTTGTTCGTTGGCCGTCTGAGTCAGTTTCTCGGCTTCAGTGCGAGCATTGGCCACCGCTTTGTCGGCTTGTTGACTGGCGGTCAGAACAGCGTTGAAGGCGTTGACCGCCGGGCCGGGCAGACTCGATTGCACGTCGACCCGAGCCACTTCAATGCCTAACCCCTGCCCGGTCGCAGTGAGGCCAGCCAGGCGCTGATTGATGCCTTGCACCAGATCACCGCGTAGACGTTCACGGCGTTCGGCAGCCTGGCTATCGGCGCCGATCAGCTCCGGTCGAGCGACCAGAATAGTGTCCAGATCTCGCGCCGCCGTCAGCGCCACCGCGCTACGGGTTACCAGTCGATCCAGTGCCGGCAACACATGTTCGCCTTGAAGGACGAACGCATACGGCTCGGTGACTTTGTAGAAAACACGCACATCCAGTTGCACCACGCCGGCGTCACCGGTAAGCAAATAACCGGAGCCGGCGAGTGTATCGCTGATCGGAGTGGCGAAGCTTGCCACTCGGTCTGCCTGCAACGCGGCATCAGTGCGCAGCAGGTTTTCCACCCGACGCTCAATCACCCGCTCCGCCGCAGGCAACACAATCACCTGCTCAAACGGACGTGGCCAAGCCAATAACAGACCGGCATTGTGGATGCGATCCAGCGCGCCGAAATGCAAAACCACAGCGCGATTTTGCGGATCAATCTGCCGCACATTGGAAAATGCCCACGCCAAAGCGGCCAGGACCGTCACGGCGTAGAGAACCAAAAAAGCCAATCGCCCCGCCTGAATCCATGGACTGCTTAACTCATTTGTTCCACGTGGAACTACTTTCATGGCTGCGACCCAGGCTTGTTATCAAGCGTCGGCGGACCGTCAACCAACACCCGGAAAGGCGCGGCGTCGGTGCGCAGAATCAGTTTTGTTCCGGGCGTGACGATGGTGCCTAGCGTGTCGAGGGAGCGCAGCAGGTTGTAAAGCTGTGGCGACCCGGCGTAGGCGCGGCCATAAATCTGCGCGGCTTCGACGCGGGATTGTGCTTCGATGTCCGCCGCTTTTACCGTGGCGTCGGCCTGCACGATGCGCGCGTCACGCTCGGCAGCGGAACGGATTTGCGCCGCTTCGCGCTTACCAATGGCCGTGCGTTCAGTGGCAATTGTTTCACGCTCGGCACGCATGCGATCGACCGTAGCGGTGAGGGTTACCGACGGTAGAGTCAGACGCTCGATACCGACTTGCAGCACCCGCACACCATAAGTGGTGAGTAACTGCTGATCGATTTGCTGACGCAGTTGCGTTTCAAAGTCAGCGATGTGTACTTGGCTGGCGTCGGTGTTCACCAGGTTAGCCAAATCAAAACTGCTGGCCGTGGTCTCCAGCGCAGACCCCACAAACGTGCGAATCTGCCGCGCAGCTTCGTCCGGCTGGTTTTGTACGGCACGCATGAAACGTTGCACGTTGTCCGGATCGCCCTGAACCTGCCAGGCCACATAAGCCTGAACGATGATGCGCAAACCGTCCCGCGTACCCACGTCCTGTAAACCACTGGAGGTGGTGCGCAGTCGCAGATCGACAGGAATTGCCGCTTCAAAAGGAGCTGGCCAACGCCAGCCGAGACCGGGTTCCAACAGCACCCGCGAGGGATTACCAAAGCGCGTGATCACCGTGGCCTCCCCCGAACGCACTTGAACCAGGCTGGCTGCCGCGATGGCGAACGCCACCAACAACGCCGCCCAACCCATTCGCCGCCACGGGAACGGACCCGCTTCTTGCGGATCACCGTGGTGGTGATGGCCGTGGTGATGCCCGCCATGGCCGTGATCGTGGCCAGTGTGGTCATCGTGATCGTGAGTGTGCGACTGGCTCAATTGGCAGCTCCTGGTTGAGCGATTTTACGCGCCGGCGCAGGATCAACCGGCAGCGTGAACGTACGTAAGTCGATGGTCGGCGCGTTGCTGCTGCCGCCCAGACGATGATCGAGCACCAGTAACCTGGCATTTGCCAGGCCTTGGGACAGTTGGCTGAAGTACTGCTCCAGCACGAAGGCCTGGCCGGCGCTGGCGTAGGCCTTTTGCTCGGCGCTGAACCGCAGGTCTGCCGCTTGGGCGGTGGCGTTGATTTCACGAGCGCTGGCCGTTGCATGATCGCGAGCGATGCTGGCCTGCAATTGCGCCTGGTTGATAGCCTCCGCCGCTGCCCCACGCTCGCGGGAAATCAATGCCTGGGCACCAATTTGCGCAGCCTGAACACCGTGATAAGCATTGGCGGCACCGGCCGGCGGATGAATCGCCTCGACCACGGTGGCGAGAATTTCCACGCCGCTGTCGAGTTTGTGCAGGTCAGCTTGTACCGCCCGACCAATCTCTTCGGCGAGCCCTGCCCTGTCTTCGCCCAGCAAACCGTCGAGGGTTCGTGAAGCAAAATCGTGGACCAGAATCCGGCTGGCGGTGCTGCGGATCAGTGTCGGGACGTCGGCGCTGTTGTAGATCGCGGCCAATGCCGCTTGATCGCTCAGGCCGATGCGGTAGACGAAACGCACGTCCATGTTGACGATCTGGAAGCTCTGTTTGTCCGCTCGGCTGCTGGCAATGACTTGGGATTTGTCGTTCACATGACTGGCGTCCCACAAGCGATTGGCAGTCGCGGGCGCAGGGCCTTCGGCGGGTTCGGCCATCACCGGCGCCGGTGTGTCGCCGACACTGGTGGCCAACTCATGGACCACACCGTTTTCGACGCTCAACACTCGGCCCAGAGGCCAGGGCAAACCCGCGTGCAAACCAGGACCGAATACCTCCACTGGTTTGCCGAATCGCTCGTAGATGCCTCGCCCTTGAATGGGGATTTCGTGAATGCCGGTGAGTGACCAACCCACTATTGAGACCACGACCAGCACCGGCAGAAATGCCCGACGCATGTACGTGAAGGCCCAGATTTGTCGCAAGTCGATGCCTAAACGGTTGTGCAATTCGTGCTGTAACGCCAACAAGGGTTGCGGCGGCCAGCGCAGCATGTCGGCAACGAAGCTGCGCGCCAGCAAGGCGGGTTCGAGTTGTTCGCGCTGCGCACTGAACAACGAGAGCAGGGCGCGCAGCAGCAGTTCGGCGGCGACGAGCCCCGGCAGCAGGCCAATCAGCACCGCCAGACGCACCGGCCAGACCGAGGTTTCGCCACCCAGCAACAGGCACAAAGCGCTGAGTACCAGGCCAATGATCGCCACCCGTGTCAGTTGCGCCAACGGCGCTGCTTCGGGCCATCGGGCGACGTTTTCCTGCGCCAGTTGACGCTCCAACACCAGTAAACCGAAGGCCAGCAACAACGACAGCGCTGCACCGACACTGGCCGATATTCCCAGTGCGGACGGCGGCAGTGCAAGGTTCCAGACTTGGTCGATGCTCAACAACGTCAACAGCGACCAACCCGCGAGCCACAGCGTCGGGACGCCGATCTGCACCAGCATTCGCCGCCATCGCTGGCTGAGCCGATCCAGCAGCCGTTCGTACCCGCCCACCGGAGCAACGACTTCCTCAGCGACGACGACCTGCACGACCGGGTTCAACGCTCGCGCGCGCCACTGCGTCACCCACCAGGCCGATTGCAAACCGGTGACCAGTACCAGCAAACCGGCGCTCTGATTGACCAGCAACGCGGACCAGAGCGACTGCGGTGCAAACAGCCCGACAAAAAATGCCAGCAATCCACCCGCCGCCGCCAGAGCGCCCAGACCGATTGCGAACTGACGCAATCGTCGCCCTTGAAAAACCGCCTGCTGAAAACGCGGTAGCCCGGCTACTTGCGTCCCATCGACATCGAGATCGACTTGCATACCACCCCAGTGTTTATCGTTGCTCAAATCGCATTTCGTTACGATATAACGAAAGCCGTGAAATTTCCGTTCTTAGATGCTGTATCTAAAGGCGCTCAACCTGTCGCGTGGCTGAAGCCTTGACCGAAAGGTTGTGGAACGCACATATTGCGTTCGTAATTTTAACCAAGAACTACGGTTTACCCATTCCGATCCCCGTTCACTCCAGGAGTACCATCATGAGCAACTATGACGTCGTGATTCTGGGCGGAGGCCCCGGCGGTTATAACGCGGCAATCCGCGCCGGTCAGTTGGGTCTGCGAGCGGTTTGCGTAGCACGGAATTCGCCAATCTAAGGATTGACGTCAAACCCACACTCAACCTCACGCAGATGATGAAGCAAAAGGATGAAAGCATTGCCGGGTTGACCAAGGGCATCATCGCCACCGGCTATGAGCTCACTCCCCTACCCGGTGTGGACATCGACAACACACGCATCCTCGATTCGATGGATGCGTTGTCGCTGACCGAATTGCCCAAGCATCTAGTGGTGATCGGCGACGTGACGTCCGGGCCGATGCTCGCCCACAAGGCAGAAGGTCGCGCCTACAAGGTCGGCAAATTTCCCTTCACCGCCAACAGCCGGGCAAAGATCAATCACGAAACCGAAGGTTTCGCCAAAGTGCTGGCCGATGAGCACACCGACGAGATTCTCGGCGTACACCTTGTCGGTCCAAGTGTCAGTGAAATGATCGGCGAATATTGCGTGGCCATGGAGTTCAGCGCTTTCGCCGAAGACATTGCCCTGACCTGTCATCCACACCCGACCCGCTCGGAGGCCCTGCGCCAGGCGGCGATGAATGTGGAGGGGATGGCGACGCAGATGTAAGCGTGGGAACGATCTTACAATCCTAGGAGGCCGGTAAATGCTCCAACGGCAACGCCCCCGGCGTCTTCACCGTATGAATCGCAAAGTTGCTGCGGATGTCGCTCACGCCCGGCAATTTCAGCAACCGTCCCGTGAGAAAACGGTCATAGGCGCGCAGGTCCGGTACCACCACTTGCAGCAGAAAATCCGATTCTCCTGACACCAGAAACGCCGAAATCACTTCGGGTAACGCGGTCACGGCCAGGCGAAAGGATTCGGCTTGTTCGTCGTTATGCCGTTCGACCTTGACCCCGACAAACACCGTCAGCCCGAGCCCTACTTCGTCGCGATCCAGATTGGCCTGGTAACCGCGTATGACCCCGGCTTCTTCGAGCATTCGAACCCGGCGCAAACAAGGCGAGGCGGACAGGCCGATCTCGTCAGCCAGTTGCACGTTGCTAAGGCGACCGTCCCGCTGCAGGGCGGCGAGAATCTTGCGGTCGTAGGCATCCAGTTTCATCGTTTGGCAGATCCTGATGGTTCAAATGCAATGAAGTGGCAGGTTATGCCAACCCGAAGCAGTTTAGAAGCGAACTACGCAACCACCTGCCCTGCCCTTCAACCCTAGACTGGCCGTACCGAATCGACAACGAATGGGGTGCAACGTGGCAGGACTCTGGGTGTTTTTCATGGCGCTGGCGGTGGTCTATCTGCTGCCGGGCCCGGACATGATCCTGTTGTTGCAGACCGGTGCCCGTCAGGGCAAAGGCGCGGCGCTGGCGACTGCGGTGGGTTTGGGTGTGGCGCGGGGATGCCATGTGGCGTTGGCAGCGTTGGGGTTGGCAGCACTGTTCAAGGCTGCGCCCTGGACGTTCGACGTGGTACGCCTGGTCGGGGCCGCGTATCTGCTATGGATCGGCATTCAATGCCTGCGAACCACAATGCTGCCGAACTTGAACGGAGCAGACGCCATCACCGGGAAACCTCGCTGGCGCGCAGCAATCCAGCGCGGTTTGCTGACCAACCTGCTCAACCCCAAAGCCTTGCTGTTCTGCTCGGTGCTGCTGCCGCAGTTCATCGATCCACACGCCGGGCCAGTGCTCGCGCAATTTGCGACCCTCGGAATTGTGCTGGTCGGTGTCGGCTTGCTATTCGACAGCGCCTACGCACTGACCGGCGCAGCGCTAGGCCGTTGGCTGCAACGCAGTCCCTCGGCCCAGCGCCTGCAGCAGTGGCTGTTTGGTAGCCTGTTGATCGGCTTCGCCGTGCGGCTGACTTTTGTGCAACAGGCTTGAGCCTTACCGCACCTTGCGGCGGCGGTTGATCAACAACAGTGCTGCTGCCGTGACCGCTAGCGCACCGCCAATCTGCAACGGTGTTTTATAGGGCCGCAATTGCGAACGCGCGGCCTCGATGACCTGAGTCACATAGCGTTTATCGGCGCTCTGAAAGTCCGGATCCTGGCATTGGTGCCCAAAATCGCCGGCCCAGATCACATACGGGCCTTCCTCGACATAACGACGGTAGAACGCGCTTTGCTCTTGCAGGCTGGTGCCCCACGACGAAGCCTTGCACAGCACCGAAGCAAACGCCTGACTGCTGTGGGGCAGATGATCAGCGGCCTTGCTCGCCAGCGCCGTGGCGACAAAACGGTAGTGGAAACGCTCATCAGGCTGCGCCACGGTGGCTTGCTGACGCTGCACTTCACCCTCGGCCATCAGCGGTCCGACCTTGAGTTCCGCGCTTTCGAAACGGTAATTGCCACCGAAGGTCGCGTAATCCGGGGACAGCTCGTAGCCCAGCAACTCCATGCCGTCAAAACGGGCCAGTGTAGCGGCATGGTAATAAGCGAATGCCCGTTTGCTCGGCCACCATTTTGATTCAGCGTCCTGGCGCAACTGCCCGTACCACTTGGCCTTGGCCAGCAAGTCAGTGTTATCGAAGTAGGCTGGCGCTTCGTCGTACCGTTCTTCGCGCAGCAAGCGTCGTCCGAGCAAATTGCGCAGTTTCGCCGCCACCGGTAACTGTACGTAGTGATCGCGATCCTGTTGAGTCAAAGGTGGCGGCGCCGGCACTTGAGTATCGACGTATTGCTTGAGTTCATCGACGGTCAACACCCGCTCGGCAACCGTGGCGGCGTCGAACCAGTAGATATCTTTACTGCGATAAAGCTGATCAAACGCTTGCAGGTAATCCCCGCGTTGCAACGCCAGGATCGCGCTTTCACCCTCGACCCGACACTTGGGCTGAAGCGTTTCGAAGTCCCAGTCTGGCGTGCGCCGCTCACCCCAGGACTCGTTCTGTGGGAAGGCCTGGGCAGCCTTGGCATACGCAGCAGCCGCCGCGTTTTTATCGCCATCGCGCACGGCCAGTTTGGCCCGCAGCCACCACGCCAATCCGCCATCTCCAGCGTGTTCGAGAAACGCCTGGGCGCTGGCGTAATCACCCTGTTGATAATTCACCGCAGCCAAGCGATCAGCGTTATCGAGGCTACCTCGGGTACTGTTTTGCAGCAGTTTGATCAGTTTCAATTCGTTCGGCGGTTGATCACCGAATGACCAGCCCAGTCGGCTGATCAACGAGGCCGTCAGCAGTTGCTGCACCGGTTTACCCTTGAGCAACACCGCCAGTTGATCGTCAGGCATCGCCGCGAGGTCGGCTACCAACAGTTTCAGCGAGGTGTAACCCACCGCCGAACCCTGAAGGTTTTGCGTGGCGTAGAGTTCGATGGCGCGGTTCCAGTCGCCGGCGGTGCGGGCCACGCGGGCCTCTTCGCCCAGACTGGCAACACCCAGCTCCAAAGGGTCACTGAAGCCGTCGATGCTTAGTTGACGGGTCTGCTCGAAGGCCTTTCGAGACTGAGCCAACAGGTCAGGGCCAGCGTCCGCTTCCGAGCTCATGGCAAACAGCGTCCGGCCTAACGAATAAGCAGCCCAAGTGCTGCGCAACGCCCGTTGATCCGCTGGCAATGCCAGCACCTTCTGGAAGTACTCAGCGGCCAGTCGATGATCACCGCCTTTGAATGCCACCGCGCCGGCCAGATAAAGCTTGAGCTCAGCCGGCAGACTCGCGCCCTGACTCTCGACCTGATGCTCGTCGGTCAAGCTGCGTAACTGTTTGACCAGCACCTGTTGTTCAGCCGTCAAACCGGATTGCTCAGCCTTCTCCCGTTGTTCCGCGTAGTCGGGTGCATTCCTGTTATAGGCAGTTTCGGTGACGCTATTCAGCCCGTCGACCGCCTGCCCGAAGCGACTGATTTCAAATCTGAAGTTACCTTCCGGCAGCTCCGCCAGCGACTGGCCGCGATTGTCCAGCAGACGCATCGGGAAATCCGGCCCGCAGGCCAGCGCCGAACCCAGCGGCAGGCTGAAGCTCAGGCAAAGCAGATGGCGGGGCCAGTTACGGGTAAACATTCAAACCTCCTTGATCAATATGTGCGCAACGAGCCCAACCAATGGCGCGCTGCCCGCCGGCCGGTATTCGACCATCGCGCAGGCGGGTGAAGGTCAGCAGATCCGGACGCTGTTGCAACGTATACCCGGCCAGCGCATCGGCACCGTCACAGCCCTGCACCGCCAGTGTCAGACGTTCTGGCCAGGCGCTGTCGAGGTTGCCCTGATTGCTGAGGCTGATGTCATAGAGGTCGTTCTGCGCCAAGAGTTTCAACGCCAGTCGACTGTCGAGTGCATCGCCACGAGCCACCGCGCTCAGGGTGGTCAGACTCCAGGCTCGGCGGTCGCTGGCCAGCGGCAAACGAAACCAGACCAGGCCCGCCAGATGCGCCGCAGGATCGTTGCGCAACTCGGTCCCGAGTCGGCTCAGTTGCTGCGGATCAGCGAGCAATTCCCGGCGTTTACCGCGCCGGTCGATCGGCACTTCGCTTTCCACTACCGGCGCACCACGGCCCGGCAGCAACGCCACACCGTAGGCCGGCAGCGCCAGATAGAAAGGTTTGGAAGTGATGCGGCTCCAGGCCTTGGTCCATTGACGGGCCTGATCCGGGTCAAACAAGCCAAGACGCGGATCGCTCACCGCGTGCACCTGCAACACGCTGCTGTCGACTGTGGATAACAGCGCCGGCAATTCGGGACTGTCGAGCCAGGCCGGCAATGCGGTGATACTCAACGGAATAGAAGCCGGCAGAACTGCGCGCAAGTGCGTAAGAAATTCGCGGTAGGCCGGTAGCCGAGCATTACCAGCATCGTGGTCGATTTCCACGCCGGAGAGATTCAGCCCCTGCTCTTGCCAATCGCCGAGCACCTGCAGGATCTGCGCGGTGACTTCGTCCCGATCCAGCGACTTGAGTTGGCCGTCGAGCCGAATCACCGCGATCAGCGGCCGACCATCACGTTTGAGCAGCGCCAGATCAATCCGCGCCCTGCTCCAACCCGCCTCGGGGAATGCCTGCAAGGCCAGCACCCGCAGGGTGGAAAAGTCAGCGCGGCTGTCCCTCAGCGCCGCTTCGTGGGACGGCGTCCATTGCCGTTGCCAGACGTAGAGTTGTTGGTCGAGCGGCGGCGCATCCTGCCGTTCGCAACCGTTGAGTAACGCCACCGCAACAATCAACGCCGACAGACGAGCAAAAAAATACATAACCGAATCTGATCCCTTATCGCCGCTGCCCGATGCTGCGTTCGGCAGATGCTACAGGTCGAGGACCAAAGGTTGCGACCCTTGAGCCGGAATCGCACAACAAATCAGCACGTGTCCGTCATCCGCCTCTTCGGCCGGCGGCTGTGGATAATGCACCTGGCCGCTGATCAGGCGAGTCTTGCAGGTGCCGCAGGAGCCGCCGCGGCAACTGAATTCCGGGCGCAGCCCACGGCTTTCCGCCAACTCCAGCAAACTGCCACCGTCCGGTTGCCAGCGGGCCTCTTTAGCCGAGCGTTGAAACACCACCGGCACCGAGGTCGTAGCTGCGGGGGGTTGCTCGATGACCACCGCGTCGGGGTCCGGTACTCGGCGCAAGGTCGAGGGACCAAAGGTTTCGGCGTGAATCCTTGCATCACGGATATTCAGTTCCCTCAGGCCGTCGTACAGCCCTTGGGTGAAACTGCCCGGACCACAGAGGACAAAATCCAGCTGATCGTAGTCCTCCACTTCAAGGAGGGTCTTGAGCAGCGCGGTGTCAATCCTCCCCGTCAGGTCGAAATCCTCACCCTCCACGGCCCCGGCTTCCGGCTGACTCACCAGACGCCGCACTCGTACCGCATCACCTGCGCCATCGAGCAAGCGGTCAAGCTCAGGACGAAACGCTTGATCGGCCAGCGTGCGCGAACTCTGGAAGAACCAGGTCGGCCGGATGCGGCGGGTGCGCAGGCCTTGATAAACCACCTCGCGCAGCATCGACAGCAGCGGCGTAATGCCGACACCGGCAGCTAGAAGCACCAGCGGCCCACGTTCATTAGGCGCCACAGTGAAATGTCCTTGAGGCGCACGGGCCTCCAACAGATCACCCACGCGCACCTGTTCATGCAAGTGCGAAGACACCACGCCTTCACGCTTCACACTGATGCGGAAAAAGTCATCGGACGGCGCGCTCGACAGGCTATACGTGCGGATATGCACCTCGCCGGCAATGTTGAAGCGCAGCGGCAAATGCTGGCCGGCCTGAAACACTGGTAACCCCGCGCCATCGGCAGACTCCAGATAGATTGACCGGATGTTGTGGCTTTCCTCTTTAATGCGCGCCACCCGCAGCGGGCGCCAACGATCGCCCATGGCCTGGGCTTGCAGACGGGCATTGGCCTGCGCCCAGGTGCCGGTCAGCAAACTGGTGGGGGACACGCCGTCGAAACGCCACCGCAGAGCAAGCGCGGCGGGCCGACGCACCACGCTTTCCACCTCAAATGTCCACAAGCGCTCGGCCCCTTGAAACGCCTCGACCTGTGGGCCTTCAAGAATCACTTCGGTGCGACCGCTGAGGTGCAGCAGGTCTCCCGAACTGAAATCGATAAACAGCAAACCAGCCCGGGGGTTAAGCAGCAGGTTGCCCAAGGTGTTGAAAAACAGGTTGCCGGCAAAATCGGGAATGGTCAGGCGATTGCCTTCTACCTGTACGAAACCGGACTGGCCGCCGCGATGAGAAACATCCACCGAACGTTGGCCATCGACGTCCACGTAGCTGGCGACAAAGAGCGTATCGGCTCCCGCGATCAGGGTTTTGGCCGCTTCATCCAGCCCGTTGAGGTGTTGCGCAATGCGAGTCGACGGATCCGCCAACGGCACCGAGCGAAACTGCCGCAATTGGATGTATTGCGGGCAATTGCCGAAGGACTGTTGCACCGCCACATCGAAGCCGCTCGCCGTCATCGCGCCGACGCGGCCGTTGAGGCGGTTGCGACGCCGGGTATGCAGTTCGATCCCCAGCAAGCCGATCGCCGCGCCCTCCGTTAATTGCGCCGGGTCATCAGCGCCCGGCAGGCTGCGAAATTGCAGAGCTCCCGGCGCGGGCGAGTGAGCGAAACCCGGAGTCCCTTCAAGAATACTGGCCCAAGGATTTCCATCGGCATCCACCGCGCCGTACAGCATGAACGGCAGTTGCTCATAGAACATGCGGTGCTGATCCGGCATCTCGCGGCGAATCACCTTACGACCGAGCGCCTCCATTCGCTCGGCAATGCCCACATGAGCCTGTAATTGTTTCTCTCCGGCGTGCCAGGGTGAACGGTCCACAACGACTTCTCCCCTGCGCCAGCGGCGCAGCGTGAACGCCCCGACAGAGGCGGGCCGTAGGCATCAGGCAGTTTTTTGCAGACCGGCAACGGTGCGCGGCATGCCGACAAACCCTGGCAAGGCTTCGACCCGCGCCAGCCAGGTGCGGATGTTGGCGTAGTCCTCCAGCGACACATTGCCTTCAGGCGCATGAGCGAGGTAACTGTAGGCCGAAACGTCGGCAATGGTTGGCTCGGCGCCAGCCATATAAAGCGTTGCCGCCAGTTCCTGATCGATCACTTTGAGCACGGTGTGGGAATAAGCGATTACCTCTTCAGCGTTGTAGGGCGCACCAAACACCGTGATCAGCCTTGCTCTGGCAGGGCCAAAGGCAATCGGCCCCGCGGCAATCGACAACCAGCGCTGAACCTTCGCTGCGCCGACCGGATCGGATGGCAACCAACGGCCGTTACCGTATTTTTGCGCCAGATAAACCAGGATCGCGTTGGAATCGGCCAGTATCACGCCTTGATCATCGATGACCGGAACCTGACCAAAAGCGTTAAGCGCGAGGAAGTCCGGCTGTTTATGCGCGCCCTTGGCCAGATCGACAAAAATCAGCTCGGTCGGTAGCTGCAGCAGGGACAGCATCAGCTCCACACGGTGAGCGTGGCCGGAACGAGGGAAGTTGTAGAGTTTGATCGCTTGCATAGTCGACTCCGCTGGTTGGTGGTGCTGTTGAACAGTGTTCAGCACCGATGGGGAGCTATCTTCCACCCGCAACCAAAACAACAGAATAACCAGCCAACGCAATCCATTATTTCACCCGACGAAATAAACCCCGCGCTTCAAGGACGGGTGTTCACGCAACGCGCTCACCGCAAAATCCACAAAACTGCGAATCCGCGCAGGGGCCTTGCGCCCGCCCTGATAGACCACATGGATAGGCAATGGCGGCAGTTCGAAGTCCGCCAGAACGATTTCCAGCTCACCCGAGGCGACTTTGCTCGCGACCTGATAAGACAGAACCCGGGTCAACCCCAATCCCAGGCATGCTGCGGTAATGGCCGCCTGATTGGCCGTCACCACCAGACGCGGTGCTGGTCGAACACTCAGCGGTTCTCCTCCTTCGAGGAACGGCCAGGTTCTCGACTGACCGATAGAGGACGTCGCAATAACCGGCGCCTGAGCCAGATCCTGAGGATGTCGAGGTCGACCATGGGCCGTCAGGAATTGCGGCGAGCCGCAAATCACCCGCCGAACCTCTCCCACGCGAATCGCGTGCTGATTACTGTCAGGCAACTCACCGATCCGCACAGCCACATCGATGCCCTCCTCGACCATGCTGACGACGCGGTCGACCAGCAATCCATTGATGCTGACTTCAGGAAACTGCGTCAGATAATTCACCATCACTGGCGTGACAAACAGCTCACCGAACAACACCGGCGCAGTAATCGTCAATTGCCCACGCGGTTGAGCGTGGCTGCCCGCCGCCGAGTCCTCAGCTTCCTGCACCTCGGCGAGAATCCTCCGACAGTCTTCCAGGTAACGCTGACCCGCCTCGCTCAAATGCACACTGCGGGTAGTGCGCGTCAGCAGCAACGTGCCGATGCGTTTCTCCAACGCCGCCACCGCGCGAGTCACGCTGGCTGCCGACAGCCCCAAACGCCGCGCCGCCGCCGAGAAGCCTTGGTCTTGGGCGACGGCAGCGAAGACTTGCATTTCCTGGAATCGGTCCAAATGTGTGTCCTCAGTAAAAATCAGAAGATCGCAGCCTGCGGCAACTCCTTGTATGTTGGCCCTGATTCCAAAGCGGGAGGTTACTTAGGTTTTGGACATGCATGCGTTCTGGAGACAAATTTACTACCGCAAAGCTTCTAGCGAAAAACATCTCATCGCCCTATCCGAATCAAAGGTCCGTCAATGAGTGCAAATTTTTCAGGCATTACGTGGGGCTTTCCCGGTATCGACCGACGTTTGCTGAAGGTGCAATTCAGCTTTTTGCTGATGGTTCTGGGTGGACGGTGCAATCAACTGGCGGTGGCCTGGTGGACCTTGCAGGAAACGGGCTCTGCGCTCTACTTCGCCAACATGATTGCCTGTTCCATCGCGGCGGAGGTGTTAGCCAAACCCCTGTTGGGATGGCTGGGGGACAAGTACAACAAAATCCTGATCATCAAGCTGGCCTCATGGATCAGCCTGCTGATAGCGCTGTTGATGGTGATGCTGTCCGCCACGGGGTCGTTCAACCCCTGGACGGTGGGCGCACTGATGATGATCAGCAGTGCGATCGTCGGCGTGCGCGATCCTCTCCAGGCGTCGATCATTCCTTTGTTCGCAGACGACGATAAAGTCTCACTGGCCTTTCGGACCAAAAGCGTGATGTCGTCCTTTTCGATTCTGCTGGGGCCGGTACTGGCCAGCGGGTTGATTTACGGGTTCGGTATCACGTTCGCCTTTGCTGCCGATTTTTTTGCGATTCTTATCGCCGGGGTGTTGATCGCAACCATCCCGAGCCACATCGGTGCCACTGGCCAAGGCGAAAAAGCCCCGGGTTCCAGCGGCTTCAGCATGATTTATTCCGGTTTCAAAGTGGTTTACGGAGTGAAAGTCGAGTTTTACCTGGCCATCATTGCAATGCTGATCAACTTTGCACTGTTTCCGTTCTTCACCATTCTGATTCCACTGTACGTAAAGGACGTCATCCAGTACCCCGTTACATACATTGGTCTTCTGGATTCGTGCTTCGGGCTGGGCATTCTGGCGGGCAGTTACAAGATCATTGGCTGGTTATCCGACCGGGTTCCCCGTGACATGTGTGTGTCCGCAGGTTTTGCATTACTAGGGTGCAACCTGGTGGTGGTCGGCACCGTTTCATCGCCGTTCATCGTACCCGCAGCCTTTTTCTGCGGCGGCGTAGGCCTGATGTTGATCAACATCCCCACCTCCGCAGTGAGGTTGCTGGCGACGCCCAAGCTCCATCGCAACCGGATTTTTGCCACGGTTTCATTTCTGTCTGCGGCGGCCAGCCCCTTGGGCAGTTTTGCGATGAATACCCTGATCGCCTATCTAGGGGTCGCACTGACAATTACGCTGCTGGGCGCCATGGTGCTGCTGTTGTCTCTGCTGGTCTTTCTGGTACCCGATTTCAAAACTTTCATGCGTTCCCCGGATACGCGGCTCAATGATGCCTACCTGGACAAATACCCTGAAGCGTTTGCGCACTGACGCGCCACCGTACGCCACTTACAAGGTTTCAACAAAGCCACGCTATTCCTAGCGTTGAGTGCAAAGTGAGTTGTACTGAAGAGGAATTTTTCCGGGGATTTTCTGACAATTTTTTGAGTGTTTTCCGACAGCCAGTACTGGAACAACTACGCAGGAGCACTCGTTGGATTTAGAGAATTAAAACTGTCGCGGGAGTGTCCCATTTTCCGCGGCCTTCAGCTTTTTGGAGAGGAAATGCAAAACTGTCGCAAGGTGCAGAAATGCAGCTTGGGCGCCAAGCGCTAGAGAATTAAAACTGTCGCAGTAAGCAATGACGAGGGTTCGCGCGGTGATTGCGAGCGCCCCGAACCTAAATGCCCCATCATCACGGCTCATCGCGCAATTGTCTGCGTTGAGCCAGCAAGCCCTGTCGGGCCGGTCCTTTCAGTCTTCGGAAAGGTCGACGGAAAGCGCGAACCGTGAAATGGACTTTCAGTCAGCCAAATTTAGTGTAGAAATCGGTACATCCTTTTCGAACATTACTTCAAGCTGCGCCCCTTAATAGCATGGTGATTAAGGAATGCTTCCGGGGTGGCCGGGGCACCTGATTCGAGAAGATCATCATGATTACAACTGCGTCCATGGCGAACGGCGACAACGACCATCACACCAGCGGCTTGATGCCCTACGGCAAAAATCGGCGGGATGGTGGTCATGATCACCGATACAATCGCGGCCTAGATCGAACCCCAGCACAGCGTAGGGCTGACACCAATAAGGCTAAGTGACACCAATGTCTAGAGTGACTGCACACGAGCGAGGGGGTCTTGGCCTCCTCGAACTCCTCTACCGCAACAATCTATTAGTTCACACATGGCTCACTGAACGTGAGCGCCAAATGCTGAAAGACATTTCGAAAAAGTTTCGTCAGGTGGTTGAGGAGGCTGGATACTTTGGCCTTGAGGCAGAGGCTTTCATCCACTGGGGGCTCTGCCTGGTTGAGATCCATGCTGTGGATGATCCCGAGACTCTGCTTCGCTACCAAAAACCGGATCTTGGGTTGGTAGGCATTACTCCCGAGCAGTACATCAAGCTAAACGATGCCACTCGTGGCTTCATGGCTGCAATGAACCTCTGCATCCTCAGAATTAACGGCGCAGAGAATGAAACTCTGATTGATTCTTTGAGCGAATTGGCGCTGAGAGAAGCAGGCGAGCTGAAGCAAGCCTCCACCGCCTGTCGTGTGCGATTTTCTGAACGAGCTTTTTCAGCTGAGTATCCTGATGCGCCGATAGACATGTTCAGTTGGTTGGCAGCCTTGCGGGTGATCGAGATAGGTACTCAAAAGTACTCGACGCCCGCGATTGCCCCCGATCTTGCTTATCAAGCTCAAGCCTATCGGGCCGCACTGTTAATTCAGTTTGAGTCGTTGCGAAAGTATCTTGTTGGCGCTTGCAGCTCAAAAGATATCGTGAGGAAAACCTACTCGAGGCTCACAACGGCCAAGGATGCACCCACCATTGAGGCCATGAGCAAGTGGGAAGATGCTGTAGGGGAGCGGGTACACCTCCCCAAGCTAAAGAACTCCATCATCTCTATCGATAGCACAAAGTGGCAACTCTGTGATGCCCGTACGATCCGATCCACTTTCGCTAATTTCCCCAGCCTTGCACCGAGCTACCAGGCATTTCTTACTAAACGCTCCACTGCATTAACTGACATTGCTGGGGCAATGATCCGCACCCATCCTTGGAGCGAAGAGAAAGTAGGAATGGGCAGCTTTTCCCACACCAGTGATAGCAAAGCCAAATACGTGCAGGAAGAGCTAGAGAAGCGCGGCTTCAGAATCGGCGCGAGAACAATACATCTCCATAATCGGAACTCCGTACAGAAGCATGTTGAGCTTCTGGAGTACTACACCGTAATGCTCAGGAACGTGCCGCTTGTGTTCCCTTGCCATAACGAAGATGGATGCTTGGTCTACCTCAATGGATGCGCAAAGGCACCGTTAGACCAAATCTTTGAGTTAAGGCGAAACCGACAGGTTGCAAGAGCAAACGCTGAAGCTCTCCCGCCGGTCTGAGTGGCTTCGCGAGCTTTCCAGATCTCAGTTCTGTACAAAAAAGCTTTGAAGCGTAGCCGCGGCCTCTGACGAGCTGACTTTTCGTAGAAGTCCCTCATTTTAGGCGAAGGAAGGCGTGAATATCTTCCTGAACGCATAATGGACAATAAGAACGGTTTCTTGTGAGGTCATCAAAGATGTAGGACTCGAGCAAGAATTCTGACTCCGAGTACGATAGTCTTTTATTAGACTTTAAAACTCCGCGAATAGGGAAATCGGTATGCAAATGTACTAACTTATTAAATCCATAGCTGCCATGCCACCCAAAGATATTAGCGATGGTTTTTACTTGTCTACTTTTCCAGAAACAGTACCGGAGTTCCGGCACCCTAAAAACATTTAAAGTAGGGGTTTTCAAGTGGAGGAATAGATTTCGTTCCACATACGAACGAAGCGATTCATCAGGTTGGATTCGCAACTGCATGGAACGGTCCGTCGGGTTATACGAAAGCGAGGTAGCAGGCGTAGGGCTGGAGATCAGCGCAGGAGACGGGGTTGGGCAGACCTCACCGGCCCCTGCGACAGTTTTAATTCTCTAGCGACAGTTTTAATTCTCTAAAACCATCGTCGTGCTCCTGCGTAAATCGCTTACTCCACCGTCACCGACTTCGCCAGATTTCGCGGCTGGTCAACGTCAGTGCCTTTCAACACAGCGACGTAATACGAGAGCAACTGCAGCGGTATGGTGTAGAGGATCGGCGACAGGATGTCGTGGATGTGCGGCATTTGCACAACGTGCGTGCCTTCGCCATTGGTCATGCCGGCCTGCTCGTCTGCGAAGACGATCAGCTCGCCGCCACGGGCGCGGACTTCCTGGAGGTTGGATTTCAACTTCTCCAGCAGTTCGTTGTTCGGTGCCACGGTGACCACCGGCATGTCGTTATCCACAAGCGCCAACGGACCATGTTTCAGCTCCCCGGCCGGATAGGCTTCGGCGTGGATGTAGGAGATTTCCTTGAGCTTGAGGGCCCCTTCCATCGCCACCGGGAATTGCGCGCCACGACCGAGGAACAGCGTGTGGTGTTTATCGGCGAACAGCTCGGCGATTTTTTCGACGGTACCGTCCATGGCCAGAGCTTCGCCAAGGCGGGTCGGCAGGCGACGCAGCTCTTCAACCAATGTGGCTTCGACGCCTTTGGCCAACGTGCCGTGAACCTGGCCCAAGGACAGGGTCAGCAACAGCAGACCGACCAACTGAGTGGTAAAGGCTTTGGTCGAGGCCACGCCGATTTCGCGACCGGCCTGGGTCAGCAGCGTCAGATCGGATTCACGCACCAACGAGCTGATGCCGACGTTGCAAATCGCCAGGCTGGCGAGGTAACCCAGCTCTTTGGCATTACGCAGCGCAGCCAGGGTGTCGGCGGTTTCACCGGACTGGGAGATGGTCACGAACAGGGTGTCGGCCTGCACCACCACCTTGCGGTAGCGGAATTCGCTGGCGACTTCGACCTGGCACGGGATGCCGGCCAGTTCTTCGAGCCAGTACCGGGCAACCATGCCGGCGTGGTAACTGGTGCCGCACGCAACGATCTGCACGTTACGCACTTTGGCGAACAGCTCGGCCGCCTGTGGACCGAACGCTTGCACCAGCACTTGATTCTGGCTAATGCGACCTTCCAGGGTGCGCTGTACCACAGCCGGTTGCTCGTGAATTTCTTTGAGCATGAAGTGGCGGAATTCGCCCTTGTCGGCGGCTTCGGCGCCATCGCTGTATTGCACGGATTCGCGTTTGACAACTTCGCCGCTTACGTCCCAAATCTGCACGCTGTCGCGGCGGATCTCGGCGATATCGCCTTCTTCCAGGTACATGAAGCGGTCAGTGACCTGGCGCAGGGCCAACTGATCGGACGCCAGGAAGTTTTCACCCATGCCCAGACCGATGACCAGCGGGCTGCCGCTGCGCGCGGCGACCAGACGATCCGGTTGCTGAGCGCTGATGACCGCCAGACCGTAAGCACCGTGCAACTCTTTGACAGTCGCTTTCAGGGCCACGGTCAGATCAGGCAGATCCTTGAGTTTATGGTTCAACAGATGAGCGATGACTTCGGTGTCGGTGTCCGAGGTGAACACGTAACCCAAGGCTTTCAGTTGCTCGCGCAGGGCTTCGTGGTTCTCGATGATGCCGTTGTGCACCACCGCCAGATCACCGGAGAAATGCGGGTGAGCGTTGCGCTCGCACGGCGCACCGTGAGTGGCCCAGCGGGTGTGGGCAATACCCAGGCGGCCGACCAGTGGTGCTTCGGCCAGCGCCAGTTCCAATTCACTGACCTTGCCCGGGCGGCGCAGGCGCTCAAGCTTTTGGTCATTGGTGTAGACCGCTACACCGGCACTGTCATAGCCACGGTATTCCAGGCGTTTCAGGCCTTCGAGCAGGATGGCGGTGATATTACGTTCTGCGACTGCGCCGACAATTCCACACATGCTATTTCTCCTGACTGACAGCCGCGAGGATCAAGTTGATTCCGCGAGCCTGAATCTGATCCCGTGCCTCGAGCGGCAGGCGATCATCGGTAATAAGGGTATGGACGCTGCTCCAGGGCAGCTCCAGGTTGGGAATCTTGCGACCGATCTTGTCGGCCTCCACCATGACAACCACTTCCCGGGCGACTTCCGCCATGACCCGGCTCAGCCCCAGCAGTTCGTTGAAGGTGGTGGTACCGCGAACCAGGTCAATGCCATCGGCACCGATGAACAACTGGTCGAAATCGTAAGAGCGCAGGACCTGCTCGGCCACTTGCCCCTGAAAGGACTCGGAATGCGGGTCCCAGGTGCCGCCGGTCATCAACAATACCGGCTCATGCTCAAGCTCGCTCAAGGCATTGGCGACATGCAGCGAGTTGGTCATCACGACCAGACCTGGCTGCTGGCCGAGCTCCGGAATCATCGCCGCCGTGGTGCTGCCGCTGTCGATGATGATCCGCGCATGCTCGCGAATCCGCGTAACGGCGGCGCGAGCGATGGCCTGTTTGTATTTGGACACCGGTTGACCAAGGTCGGCCACCAGCTCTTGAGGCAGGGTGATCGCTCCGCCATAACGGCGTAGCAGCAAACCATTGGTCTCAAGCGCCGCGAGATCTTTGCGGATCGTAACTTCCGACGTTTCGAAGCGCTTGGCCAGCTCATCCACACTGACTTCGCCCTGCTCATTGAGCAAGGCGAGGATGTTGTGACGGCGTTGAGGTGTATTGCGTTTCGACATGGCTTGGTAAGTTTCGATTCGAAAGATAACGGAAGCAATCAAAACCTATTGTCGAAACTTCGTCAAGCGTGGGGCGATAAAAAGACCTGTGGGTAACTTATCCCTTCTTGATTTTCTCAGGCCGCTTCCAGCCATCGATATTCTTCTGCCGCGCACGGCCCACAGCCAACTGCGCGTTATCCACATTCTGCGTAATGGTCGAACCAGCAGCAGTGGTCGCACCCGAAGAGATATCCACAGGCGCTACCAACGAATTGTTGGAACCGATGAACACATCCTCACCCAGCACGGTTTTCCACTTATTGGCACCGTCGTAGTTGCAAGTGATGGTACCCGCGCCGATGTTGGTACGCGCACCGATCTGGGCATCACCAAGATAGGTCAGATGACCTGCTTTGGCGCCCTCGCCGAGATGAGCGTTTTTCAACTCAACAAAGTTACCCACATGGGCGCGTGCTTCGAGCACTGTGCCCGGGCGTAAACGTGCGAACGGGCCGGCATCGCTACCTTCGCCGAGGATCGCGCCTTCGATGTGGCTGTTGGCCTTGATCACCACACCTTTACGCAAGGTGCTGTCCTTGATCACGCAGTTCGGGCCGATCACCACATCGTCTTCGATAACGACGTTGCCTTCGAGGATCACATTGATGTCGATCAGCACGTCGCGGCCGACGGTGATTTCACCGCGCACATCAAAACGAGCCGGGTCACGCAGGGTCACGCCTTGAGCCATCAAACGCCGACCGGCGCGCAGCTGATAGTGACGTTCAAGCTCGGAAAGCTGCTTGCGGTCGTTGGCGCCCTGCACTTCCATGGCGTCGTGAGGTTGCTCGGTGGCCACCACCAGACCGTCGCTGACCGCCATGGCGATTACGTCGGTCAGGTAGTACTCGCCCTGGGCGTTGTTGTTCGAAAGACGATTCATCCAGCCACCCAATTGCGCGAACGGCAACGCCAGAATGCCGGTGTTGCCTTCAGTGATCGCTCGCTCGGCTTCATTGGCATCCTTCTGCTCGACGATGGCTGTCACTTTGCCGTCAGCGTTGCGGACGATGCGGCCATAGCCGGTCGGGTCGTCAAGTTCTACTGTCAACAAACCCAGTTGCTGCGGCGCTACTTGTTTGAGCAGACGCTGCAGGGTCTCGACCTCGATCAATGGCACGTCACCATAAAGAATCAGGACAGTGTCGGACTCAATGAAAGGCACCGCTTGAGCAACCGCGTGGCCAGTTCCAAGCTGTTTGTCCTGCAGGACGAAATTAAGATCATCAGCTGCCAGACGTTCGCGCACGGCATCGGCACCATGGCCGATCACTACGTGGATGCGCTGTGGATCAAGTTGCCGGGCGCTGTGGATAACATGGCCGAGCATCGAGTTACCGGCAATTGGATGCAGAACTTTCGGCAGTGCCGAACGCATGCGAGTGCCCTGACCAGCAGCGAGGATAACGATTTCTAAAGACATGACTGCTACCAATCCTGGGTGGTCAGCGGCTGCGACCAGGTTATGAATATCTAAAATGAAAAAAGGGTAGCCGAGGCTACCCTTTTTAATCAATCACACAACAAGCAGTGGCCTATTAGTGGCCAAACTTCTTGCGGATCTGCTGGACGGTGCGCAGCTGAGCTGTAGCCTCTGCCAGACGTGCAGCAGCAGAACCGTAATCGAATTCTGCACCACGGTCATTCAAGGCCTTCTCGGCAGCCTTAACGGCTTCCTGAGCGGAGGCTTCGTCCAAGTCGGCAGCACGTTGCACAGTGTCGGCAAGTACCTTGACCATGTTCGGCTGAACCTCGAGGAAACCGCCAGAGATGTAATACACCTCCTCTTCCCCGCCCTGCTTGACCAGGCGGATCGGGCCCGGCTTGAGATTAGTGATCAGCGGCGCGTGACCCAGGGCGATACCAAGATCACCCAGTGCACCGTGCGCAACCACCATCTCGACCAGGCCGGAGAAGATTTCCCCTTCCGCGCTGACGATATCGCAATGGACTGTCATAGCCATCTGATTGCCTCAACCTAAATTAGCGCCCGTTGCCGGGCGCCGGGATTACAGTTTCTTGGCTTTCTCGATCGCTTCTTCGATGCCGCCGACCATGTAGAACGCTTGTTCTGGCAAGTGGTCGTAGTCACCGTTGAGGATGCCTTTGAAGCCAGCAATGGTGTCTTTCAGGGAAACGTATTTACCCGAAGCACCGGTGAAGACTTCAGCCACGAAGAACGGCTGCGACAAGAAACGCTGGATCTTACGAGCACGGTTTACCAACTGCTTGTCGGTTTCCGACAGCTCGTCCATACCCAGGATCGCAATGATGTCCTTCAGTTCTTTGTAACGTTGCAGAACATACTGTACGCCGCGAGCGGTGTCGTAGTGGTCCTGGCCGATTACGTTCGGGTCCAGCTGGCGCGAAGTCGAGTCGAGTGGATCGACCGCTGGGTAGATACCCAGGGAAGCGATGTCACGGGACAGAACGACGGTGGCGTCCAAGTGGGCGAAAGTGGTCGCTGGCGACGGGTCAGTCAAGTCATCCGCAGGTACGTATACCGCTTGGATCGAAGTGATCGAACCGTTTTTGGTCGAAGTGATACGCTCTTGCAGAGTACCCATCTCTTCGGCCAGGGTCGGCTGGTAACCTACTGCGGAAGGCATACGGCCCAGCAGTGCGGATACTTCAGTACCGGCCAGGGTGTAACGATAGATGTTGTCGACGAACAGCAGAACGTCGTTACCTTCGTCACGGAACTTCTCGGCCATGGTCAGGCCGGTCAGTGCTACGCGCAGACGGTTACCCGGCGGCTCGTTCATCTGACCGTAAACCAGTGCCACTTTGTCCAGAACGTTGGAATCCTTCATCTCGTGGTAGAAGTCGTTACCCTCACGAGTACGCTCACCCACACCGGCGAACACGGAATAACCGCTGTGCTCGATGGCGATGTTACGGATCAGTTCCATCATGTTTACGGTTTTGCCTACACCGGCACCACCGAACAGACCGACTTTACCACCCTTGGCGAACGGGCAAACCAGGTCGATAACCTTGATGCCGGTTTCCAGCAGGTCGTTGCCGCCAGCTTGTTCAGCGAAGCTTGGCGCAGGACGGTGAATGCCCCAGCGCTCTTCGGTGTCAATCGGGCCAGCTTCGTCGATCGGGTTGCCCAGTACGTCCATGATCCGGCCCAGGGTCGCTTTACCGACCGGTACGGAGATGGCTGCGCCGGAGTCTTTGACTTCCAGACCGCGCTTCAAGCCTTCGGTGGAACCCATCGCAATGGTACGAACCACGCCGTCGCCCAGCTGTTGCTGAACTTCCAGAGTGGTCCCTGCCGCGCTTTGTACCAACAGCGCGTTATAGATGCTCGGTACGCTGTCGCGTGGGAATTCCACGTCGATAACGGCGCCGATGATTTGAACGATACGTCCGCTACTCATAGCTGGATCCTCTGAATATTTGAACCGTTAAACCGCGGCAGCGCCGCCGACGATTTCCGAGATCTCTTGGGTGATCGCAGCCTGACGCGCCTTGTTGTAGACCAGCTGCAAATCGCTGATCAAATCACCGGCGTTGTCGGTAGCGTTCTTCATCGCGATCATCCGCGCAGCTTGTTCAGCCGCGTTGTTCTCGACCACCGCCTGGTAGACCTGCGACTCGACGTAACGGACCATCAAGCCGTCAAGCAGCTCTTTGGCATCCGGTTCGTAGAGATAGTCCCAGTGGTGCTTGAGCGATTGATCCGGGGTTGCCTCCAGTGGAATCAACTGCTCCACAGTAGGCTGTTGCGTCATGGTGTTGATGAACTTGTTGGACACCACGGACAGGCGATCAATACGGCCGTCCAGGTAGGCATCCAGCATCACCTTGACGCTGCCAATCAGATCATTGATCGATGGCTCTTCACCCAGGTGGCTGATAGCTGCAACGACGTTACCGCCGAAGTTGCGGAAGAAAGCCGCACCCTTGCTACCAACAACACACAGATCGATCTCGACGCCGTTTTCACGGTTTTTCGCCATGTCCTTGACCAGGGCCTTGAACAGGTTGGTGTTCAAACCACCACACAGACCACGGTCACTGCTCACTACGACATAACCGACGCGCTTGATTTCACGCTCGATCATGAAAGGGTGGCGATATTCCGGGTTGGCGTTGGCCAAATGACCAATAACCTGGCGGATGCGCTCCGCATAAGGACGGCTAGCAGCCATACGCATTTGTGCTTTGCGCATTTTACTGACCGCCACTTTTTCCATGGCGCTGGTAATCTTTTGCGTGCTTTTGATGCTCGCAATCTTACTGCGAATCTCTTTTGCGCCTGCCATGTAACACCTATCAGGTTAGCAAGCGGGAGCCTTGCGGCTCCCGCTGCGGCTTACCAGGTTTGGGTGGCCTTGAACTTCTCGATACCGGCTTTCATGCCAGCGTCGATTTCGTCATTGAAGTCACCCTTCACGTTGATCTTCGCCATCAAATCGGCGTGATCGCGGTTGAAGAAAGCAATCAGCGCTTGTTCAAAGCTGCCAACCTTGGTGATTTCGACGTCAGTCAGGAACCCGCGCTCAGCGGCATACAGCGACAGCGCCATGTCAGCGATAGACATTGGTGCGTATTGCTTCTGCTTCATCAGCTCGGTAACGCGCTGACCATGCTCAAGTTGCTTACGGGTTGCTTCGTCCAGGTCAGAAGCGAACTGGGCGAATGCCGCCAGTTCACGGTACTGAGCCAGAGCGGTACGGATACCACCGGAGAGCTTCTTGATGATCTTGGTCTGAGCGGCACCACCCACACGGGATACCGAAACACCGGCGTTCACAGCAGGACGGATCCCGGAGTTGAACATGGCCGATTCCAAGAAGATCTGACCGTCAGTGATGGAAATCACGTTGGTCGGAACGAACGCGGAAACGTCGCCAGCCTGGGTTTCGATGATCGGCAGTGCGGTCAGGGAACCGGTTTTGCCGGTCACTGCGCCGTTGGTGAACTTCTCTACGTACTCTTCCGAAACGCGGGATGCGCGCTCCAGCAGACGGGAGTGGAGATAGAACACGTCGCCTGGGTAAGCTTCACGGCCTGGTGGACGGCGCAGCAGCAGGGAAATCTGGCGGTAAGCCACTGCTTGCTTGGACAGATCGTCATAAACGATCAGCGCGTCTTCACCGCGGTCGCGGAAGAATTCACCCATGGTGCAACCGGAGTACGGTGCCAGGAACTGCAGTGCTGCAGATTCCGAAGCGCTCGCGGCAACGACGATGGTGTTAGCCAGTGCGCCGTTTTCTTCCAGCTTGCGAACAACGTTGGCGATGGTCGATTGTTTCTGACCGATCGCTACGTAGACGCAGAAAATGCCGCTGTCTTTCTGGTTGATGATCGCGTCGATCGCCAGAGCGGTTTTACCGATCTGACGGTCACCGATGATCAGCTCACGCTGGCCACGGCCGACAGGGATCATGGCATCGACAGCCTTGTAGCCAGTCTGTACAGGCTGGTCTACCGACTTACGCCAGATCACGCCTGGAGCAACTTTCTCGACCGCATCGGTCTCGGTGTTGTTCAGCGGACCTTTGCCGTCAACTGGGTTACCCAGTGCGTCGACTACGCGACCCAGCAGTTCCTTACCCACCGGAACTTCGAGGATGCGGCCTGTGCACTTGGCGCTCATGCCTTCAGCCAGAGACTGGTAAGAGCCCAATACAACGGCACCTACAGAGTCTTGCTCCAGGTTGAGAGCCATACCGAAGACGCCGCCCGGAAACTCGATCATCTCGCCGTACATTACGTCGGCCAGACCGTGAATCCGCACGATACCGTCAGATACGCTGACGACAGTGCCTTCGTTACGGGCTTGGGAGGTCACATCGAGCTTGTCGATGCGGCCCTTGATAATTTCACTTATTTCGGAAGGATTGAGTTGCTGCATTGCTCTGCTGCCCCTTCAAACTCAAGATTTCAATGCTTCGGCAAGGTTCGCGAGTTTGCCGCGAACCGAGCCATCGATTACCAGGTCGCCGGCGCGGATGACAATGCCCCCAATAAGGGATTTGTCTTCCTCGACTTGCAGGCGCACTTCCCGGTTGAGTCGTGCACTGAGAACCTTGGCGAGTTTGTCTTGCTGTTCTTGGTTCAATGCAAAAGCACTGGTGACTTCAACGTCTACCGATTTCTCTTGTTCGGCCTTGTACAGGTCAAACAGAGCGGCGATCTCCGGCAACAGCGGGAGACGGTCGTTTTCGGCAACGACGTTAATGAAGTTCTGTACCTTCACATCAAACTTGTCGCCGCACACGTCAATAAACGTGGCGGCCTTGTTTGCGCTCGTCAGTCGCGGGGCCTTGAGCACGCGCTGCATGGTGTCGTCTTGCGACACTGCTGCAGCCAGGCCGAGCATGGCTGACCAAGAGGCCAGTTGCTGGTGGGCCTGGGCGTGCTCGAAGGCTGCCTTAGCGTAAGGTCGGGCCAACGTGGTCAATTCTGCCATGATCGCCCTCGCTTAAATTTCAGCAGCCAGTTTGTTTACCAGCTCCGCGTGCGCGTTTTGATCGATTGTGGCACCCAGGATCTTCTCGGCGCCGCCAACGGCCAGAGCACCCAATTGGGCACGCAGCGCGTCTTTGACACTGTTCAGTTCCTGTTCGATCTCGGCCTGAGCCTGAACCTTCACACGGTCAGCGTCGATACGGGCTTTTTCAACAGCCTCTTCAACGATCTGGTTACCGCGTTTCTTGGCTTGCTCAATGATCTCGGCTGCCTGAGCTTTTGCTTCGCGCAGTTGTTGACCCGCTTTATCTTGGGCCAACTCCAGGTCGCGAGCTGCTCGGGCGGCAGCGTCCAGTCCATCCGCGATCTTCTTCTGACGTTCGTGCAAAGCCGCGATGACCGGAGGCCACACGAACTTCATGCAAAACAGTACAAAAATGAAGAACGCAACGGACTGGCCAATCAGGGTTGCATTAATGTTCACGCCAACACCTCGCTCGTTCGTTGCACATCACACCAATTACTCGAAGGTTCGAGTAATTAGCCAGCGAGTTGACCAACGAATGGGTTCGCAAAGGTGAAGAACAGAGCGATACCAACACCGATCATGGTGACGGCGTCGAGCAGACCGGCAACGATGAACATTTTGACTTGCAGCATTGGAACCATCTCTGGCTGGCGCGCTGCGCCTTCCAGGAACTTGCCACCCAACAGGCCGAAACCAATTGCGGTACCCAGTGCGCCCAGGCCGATCAACAGTGCAACAGCGATAGCGGTTAGACCAACTACAGTTTCCATCTTTCCTCCCGACTTTTAAGTCGTATGGTTTAGGTTTTTTAGATTTTAAAGCGGTAAAACAAATCGTTTCATAGCCCTGTTCGGGCCCCCACTCGTTTGACCGAGTGGGACATCAGACTAGTCGAGACTGGCCTTAATGGTTCTCTTCGTGCGCCATCGAAAGGTAAACGATGGTCAACATCATGAAGATAAACGCCTGCAGGGTGATGATCAGGATGTGGAACACAGCCCACGCCCACTGCAGAACTACGCCCAGGCCGCTAAGCCAGAGCAGACCACTGCCGAACATCACAGCGATCAGAATGAAGACCAGTTCGCCGGCGTACATGTTGCCGAACAGACGCAGCGCCAGAGAGATTGGCTTGGCGATCAGGGTGACGAATTCCAGCAGGAAGTTCACCGGGATCAGCAGCGCTTGCAGGAAAATGTTCTTGCTGCCAAACGGGTGCAGGGTCAGTTCGCCGATGAAGCCGCCGATGCCCTTGACCTTGATGCTGTAGAAAATGATCAGCGCGAACACCGACAGGGCCATGCCCAGGGTAGCGTTCGGGTCGGTGGTCGATACGGCACGGAACGGAATGTGCGAATCGCCAGTGATCAGGATGGCCAGTTGAGGAATCCAGTCGACCGGAATCAGGTCGACAGCGTTCATCAGGAAGACCCAAACGAAGATAGTCAGTGCCAACGGTGCAATCACCGGGCTACGGCCATGGAAGCTGTCTCTCACGCTGCCATCGACGAATTCGACCAATACTTCAACGAAGTTCTGCAAAGCACCAGGCTGACCGGAAGTCGCCTTCTTTGCCGCCATGCGGAAAAGAAGAACGAAGATCAGACCCAACGCGACCGACCAGCCGAGAGTATCGACGTGGAAAGCCCAAAAGCCCATTTCTTTGGCTTCTGCTGCGGTATGGGCAAAACCCCATCCGCCGGTTGGGAGCTGACCGAAGGTCAGGTTCTGCAAGTGGTGCTGGATATAGCCCGAAGCGGTTGTCTCTGCCATGGTTGCCTCAAACGCCCTAAGGTCTCGAAAGTCTTGTTCTCATCAGCAGGGGCGCGAACCAGCTGACCAGTTGGGTCAACACGAAGACGCCGAATACAGCTAGCGGCGCCAATGGCTTCACACCTGCAAACGTCAATGCAAAGAGCACTGCCGTCAAAATCAGTTTGCCCGCCTCGCCGGCATAAAAAGACCGGACGATGGCTTGAGCTGCTCGGGCGCCGGAAAACCGAAATGCCCTGTGAGCGAAATAAACATTAGGCAGCAAGGCTATCAGGCCTCCGCAAAGTCCTGAGTACCCGGCAACGACTCCGTGCCAGTACCAGAGCGCCAAAGCGGCCAGTACCAAAACGACAAATTGAGCCATTAACACCGGAAAAACTGCCAGTCGATGGAACGGCAAGCGGTTGGGCGTGCGGCTTTCCATCGTTTTTGCTCCCCAATGATCGGCTGCCAGAATTCAATAACTTGGCATAATTTGTGCCGACAAAATGCGCGCAGAGTATAGGGGCGGTTCTGCCCCTATTCAACTGTCAGGTAGTGATTTCCGACTGCACACTACATGAGGAAATGTTTCAACGAATGTGTGCAAGCACACCTTGAAGCTCATCGAGGGAGTTGTAACCGATCACCAACTGCCCCTTCCCCTTTTTCCCGTGGCGGATCTGCACCGCAGAGCCTAGGCGCTCAGCCAGACGCTGTTCGAGTCGGGCGATATCCGGGTCCGGCTTTACCGGTTCAGCAGGTTCCTGTTTACCACTCAACCACTGGCGGACCAGTGCTTCAGTCTGGCGTACAGTCAGCCCCCGTGCGACAACGTGTCGCGCCCCTTCAACCTGTTGATTTTCCGGCAAACCGAGCAAAGCACGGGCATGACCCATTTCCAGGTCGCCGTGGGACAGCATGGTTTTGATGACTTCCGGCAACGCGATCAAGCGTAGCAGGTTGGCCACGGTTACGCGGGACTTGCCCACCGCTTCGGCCACTTGTTGCTGCGTCAGCTGGAATTCCTGCTGCAAACGCTGCAAAGCCACCGCTTCTTCGATTGGGTTGAGGTCTTCGCGCTGGATGTTCTCGATCAGCGCCATGGCGATCGCGGTTTCATCCGGGACATCGCGAACCATTGCCGGGATGGTTTCCTGCCCAGCTTGCTGACTCGCGCGCCAACGGCGTTCACCGGCGATGATTTCGAAGCGACCGCTGCCAATCGGACGAACCACGATCGGCTGCATCACGCCCTGAGCCTTGATCGACTGCGCCAGCTCTTCCAGCGCCTGAGGATCCATGTCCCGGCGCGGCTGGTACTTACCGCGCTGGATCAGGTCCAGGGGCAGGTGCTGCAGCTCACGCTGATCAGCCTGTACCGCCTGTTCTTCCAGCGAGCTGACAGTCGGACCACTCAGCAATGCATCCAGTCCGCGTCCGAGACCTCGTTTCTTGACGGCCATGGGGATTCCTTAAGTTGCCTGAGCAGCGGCAGTGCGTGAGTTTTTGCGTTGACGACGAACCATCTCGCCCGCCAATGCCAGATAGGCAATGGCGCCCCGCGATGATTTGTCGTATGCCAGCGCCGGCATGCCATAGCTTGGTGCTTCAGCCAGGCGGATGTTGCGCGGAATCACCGTGTCGTAGAGCTGCTCGCCGAAGTGTTCCTTGAGCTGCGCCGAAACATCGTTCATCAGGCTCAGGCGCGGGTCATACATCGTCCGCAACAGGCCTTCGACTTTCAGGTTCGGGTTCAGTAACTCAGCGATGCGCTTGATGTTATCCACAAGGTCGCTCAAACCTTCGAGCGCGAAATACTCGCACTGCATGGGGATAATCACCCCGTCAGCCGCAACCAGTGCGTTAAGCGTGAGCATCGACAACGACGGCGGGCAGTCGATCAAAATGTAATCGTAGTTTTCACGGATTGGCGCCAGCGCACTGCGCAGGCGACTTTCCTTCATCTGCATTTCCAGCAGAACCACTTCGGCTGCAGTCAGGTCGCGGTTGGCCGGCAGCAGTTGGTAACCACCGTGCTCGGAATAGTGCATAGCCTGGGCCAGATCGCATTCGCCGATCAACAGGTCGTAGACCGAGTTCTCCAGGCTGTGTTTATCCACACCGCTACCCATGGTGGCGTTGCCCTGTGGATCGAGATCGATCAACAGCACCCGACGCTTGGTAGCGACCAGGGACGCTGCGAGGTTGATACAGGTGGTGGTCTTGCCCACACCACCCTTTTGGTTCGCTATCGCGAATACCTTAGCCATTCTTGCTTGTGTTCCCAATCATGCCGTGCGGCGCAGTATCAGCAGATGGCGTTGGCCTTGGCAACCGGGTACGGCCAGGGCGTGTTCGCTATCGAGGTGGAAGTCTGCCGGCAATGCTACCAGCTCATCGGCGGGATGAACGCCCTTCATTGCCAGCCAACGTGTTTCGGTGTCGCCGAGGTGGCGAGTCCAGTTGCTGAAGTTCTCCATGCTGCTGAACGCCCGGGAAATGATCCCGTTGAATGGCTGATCAGGCTGAAAAGCTTCGACGCGACTGTGGATAACTTGCAGGTTATCCAGTTTGAGTTCGAGTTTGACCTGGGTCAGGAAGCGGGTTTTCTTGCCGTTGCTGTCCAGGCAGGTCACTTGGGACTCTGGAAACAGAATGGCCAACGGAATACCCGGCATGCCACCGCCGCTGCCAACGTCAAGCCAGCGGCCATTTTCGACGAACGACATCACGCTCAAACTATCGAGCAAGTGACGGGAAACCATTTCATCCGGATCGCGTACGGCGGTCAGGTTGTAAGCCTTGTTCCATTTGATCAACAGGGCCAGATAACCCAGCAACTGAGCATGCTGGGTTTCTGTCAGCGCGACACCGAGTTGGCGAGCACCTGTGGATAACTCTTCTGCGTGTTGCGAGGTGACCAACGAACTCAAGCGCTTTGCTCCAACTGACGGCCCGCGCCGCGTTTTTTCAAATGAATCATCAACAGCGAAATCGCTGCCGGCGTCACACCCGGAATACGCGACGCCTGGCCCAAAGTCTCTGGACGAGTCGCGCCGAGCTTGCCCTGGATCTCTTTGGAGAGACCGGAAATATTCGTGTAATCGATATCCACAGGCAGTTTTGTGTCTTCGCTGGCCCGCAGCCGCGCGATTTCATCTTGCTGACGATCGATGTAACCGGCGTATTTGGTCTTGATTTCGACCTGCTCGGCGACTTGTGGATCTTCTGCGCCGCCACCGGTCACGGCGATCAAACCAGCGTAATCGATTTCCGGACGGCTCAGCAGGTTGAGCAAGTTGTATTCGTGGGTCAGCGGCGTGCCAAATTTCTCGGAAATCGCATCGCCTTGCTCGGTGCCCGGGCGAACCCAAGTACTTTTCAAGCGCTGTTCTTCCAGCGTAATGCTTTCGCGTTTGATGCAGAACGCAGCCCAACGCGCGTCATCCACCAGACCCAGTTCGCGCCCTTTTTCGGTCAAGCGCAGGTCGGCGTTGTCCTCGCGCAGGATCAGGCGGTATTCGGCGCGGGACGTGAACATCCGGTACGGTTCCTGGGTACCCAAGGTAATCAGGTCGTCGACCAACACTCCGATGTACGCCTCGTCGCGACGCGGACACCAGGCATCTTTGCCTTGAGCACGCAGTGCAGCGTTGGCCCCGGCCAGCAAACCTTGGGCGCCGGCTTCTTCGTAACCGGTGGTGCCGTTGATTTGCCCGGCGAAGAACAGACCGCCAATGACTTTGGTTTCCAGGTTGTACTTCAGGTCACGCGGGTCGAAGTAGTCGTACTCGATGGCGTAACCCGGACGAACGATGTGCGCATTTTCCATGCCGCGGATCGATTGCACGATCTGCAGTTGCACGTCGAATGGCAAGGATGTGGATATACCGTTCGGGTACAGCTCGTTGGTCGTCAGGCCTTCCGGTTCGATGAACACCTGATGGCTTTCCTTGTCGGCAAAGCGATGGATCTTGTCTTCGATCGACGGGCAGTAACGCGGGCCGACACCTTCGATCACACCGCAATACATCGGCGAACGATCAAGGTTGGCGGCAATGATTTCATGGGTGCGAGCGTTCGTGTGGGTAATCCAGCAGCTGACCTGTTTCGGATGCTGCTCTTTGGAACCCATGAACGACATCACCGGTATCGGTGTATCGCCGGCTTGCTCGGTCATCACCGAGAAATCCACAGAACGACCGTCGATACGCGGTGGTGTGCCGGTTTTCAGGCGGCCAACGCGCAATGGCAATTCACGCAGACGGTGAGCCAGGGCGATCGACGGCGGGTCACCGGCACGGCCACCGGAAAAATTCTGCATGCCGATGTGGATAAGTCCACCAAGGAAGGTGCCAGTGGTCAACACCACGGAGTCCGCGAAGAAACGCAGGCCCATTTGGGTGACAACACCGCGCACTTGATCCTGCTCGACGATCAGGTCGTCGGCAGCCTGTTGAAATATCCACAGGTTCGGCTGGTTTTCGAGGATCTCGCGGACAGCCGCCTTGTACAGAACCCGATCAGCCTGAGCGCGGGTTGCACGCACGGCCGGGCCTTTACGGCTGTTCAATACGCGAAATTGAATACCACCTTTATCGGTAGCGATGGCCATCGCGCCGCCAAGGGCATCAATTTCCTTGACCAGATGGCTTTTGCCGATCCCACCGATAGCGGGGTTACAACTCATGGCCCCGAGGGTTTCCACGTTATGCGTCAGCAACAGGGTTTTTGCACCCATGCGTGCTGAGGCCAGTGCTGCCTCGGTACCGGCATGACCGCCGCCGATGACGATCACTTCAAAACGGGAAGGGAAATCCACCACGCACCTCGTGCCTGCTTCAGTTAGGTAATCAGGAATAGTTTGAGCTCAGGTTTCTGGACCTGGTCGGCAAGTATAGGGACTTCGCCCTTCCTAAAGAACCCTTTGCACAAAATTTAACCAGCTGTGGAGAAGTCGCTGTTATAGAAATTAAAAAGAGAGAGATTTATTAAATCTTTGTTTTTATGTTTATTTCTACTGAGGCACATTTCTGTGGATAGATTGCTATAGGCCTTTATATTCAATATGTACAGAGATTCAAAACCCTGTGGTCATGTGGCAAGGAGGCCCTTGGATAACCGGTTTAAGCCTGTGGATGAAAGGGGTGTTTATCCACAGTGGCAGTTATCTCCAGTTTTGAGGCCCTGTTATCAACTGCCCTTAGAGGCAGTTATTCACAGGGCTCAATCCACAGAAAACGGCTAAATACGTAAATCCGAGACGCGGGAAATCCGCTCAAGCAGAAAGAATCTGCTCAGCACTGAAAGAGAATTCAAGAAAAGGTGGGGGCAGACAGGCACGAATGGCCTGTCTGTGGACAACCGGGAAGATTATTTGCCGATACAAAAACTGGAAAAGATCCGTCCCAGCAGGTCATCGGAGCTGAATGCGCCCGTGATCTCACCCAAAGCGTGTTGGGCGTGCCGCAAATCCTCGGCTAACAGTTCACCGGCACCCGCCAAGGTCAGCTGTGCCCGGCCGTGCTCAAGGGAAGCACTGGCGTGACGCAACGCTTCAAGGTGACGCCTGCGAGCACTGAAGCTGCTTTCCGAGGTCTGTTCGTAGCCCATGCAGGCCTTGAGGTGGTCGCGCAGCAATTCCAGCCCTTCACCGGCAGATTTGGCGCTCAGGCTGATGGTGACGTGGCCATCCTCGCTGACTTCCAGAGCAATGGCTTCCCCAGTGAGGTCAGCCTTGTTTCGGATCAGCGTGACTTTTGCCGGATCGGGACGGATTTCCAGAAATTCTGGCCATAACGCGAACGGATCAAGTGCCTCAGGAGCCGTAGCATCAACCACCAACAACACGCGATCAGCCTCGCCGATTGCTTTCAGCGCCCGTTCGACACCGATTTTTTCTACCTGGTCGTCGGTATCTCGCAGGCCTGCGGTGTCGACCACGTGCAGGGGCATACCATCGATGTGGATATGTTCACGAAGAATGTCCCGGGTGGTGCCGGCAATCTCGGTGACGATAGCGGCTTCACGACCGGCCAATGCATTCAACAGGCTGGATTTACCGGCATTCGGCCGGCCGGCGATCACCACAGTCATCCCGTCACGCAGCAAGGCACCCTGCCCGGCTTCGCGTAGTACGGTGGATAACTCGTCACGCACTTTGTCGAGCATGCTCAGTACGTGACCGTCGGCGAGGAAGTCGATTTCTTCTTCAGGGAAGTCGATCGCCGCTTCGACATAGATGCGCAGGCCAATCAATTGCTCGGTAAGGTTATGCACACGCTCGGAAAATGCGCCCTGCAAGGAACGCAGGGCATTTCGTGCAGCCTGTGCAGAACTCGCCTCGATCAAGTCGGCAATCGCCTCGGCCTGAGCTAGGTCGAGTTTGTCATTGAGGAAGGCGCGCTCGCTGAATTCACCCGGCCGGGCCAACCGACAGCCCAGTTCCAGGCAACGCTTGAGCAGCATATCCAGAACTATCGGACCACCATGGCCCTGGAGTTCCAGCACATCTTCACCGGTGAACGAGTTCGGGCCGGGAAAATACAGGGCGATACCTTGATCCAGTACCTCATCGTTTTTACTGAGGAACGGGCCGTAGTGGGCGAATCGCGGTTTGAGTTCACGGCCGCTGAAGGCCTTGGCCGCAATACTCGCCAGCGGCCCGGAAATACGGACGATGCCCACACCGCCGCGACCTTGAGCGGTGGCGACGGCAGCGATGGTTTCACGAGGAATGCTCATAAACCGTTATCCAGACAAAAGTGACAGATAGCAAAACGCCCCACTAGGGGGCGTTTTGAGTGGTTATTCACAGTGTAAATCAGGCAGCTGCTTTGGTAGCTGCTTCGATCTTACGAGTGATGTACCACTGTTGGGCGATCGACAGGCAGTTGTTCACTACCCAGTACAGCACCAGACCAGCCGGGAACCACAGGAAGAAGAAGGTGAAGATGATTGGCATCAACTTCATCACCTTGGCCTGCATTGGGTCCGGTGGAGTCGGGTTCAACTGCTGCTGGATGAACATGGTTGCACCCATGATGATCGGCAGAATGAAGAACGGATCCTTGATCGACAGGTCAGTAATCCACAGCATGAACGGCGCTTGGCGCATTTCAACGCTTTCCAGCAGAACCCAGTACAGCGAAAGGAAAACCGGCATCTGCACGAGGATTGGCAAGCAACCCCCCAGCGGATTGATCTTCTCTTTCTTGTACAGCTCCATCATGGATTGCGACATTTTCTGCCGGTCGTCGCCGTGTTGCTCTTTCAGTGCGGCCAGTTTCGGTGCCACTGCACGCATGCGCGCCATGGATTTGTAGCTGGCAGCCGACAGCGGGAAGAAGATCCCCTTGATCAGCATGGTCAGGAAGATGATCGACCAGCCCCAGTTACCGACCAGCGCGTGGATGTGTTGCAGCAGCCAGAAGATTGGCTGGGCAATGAACCACAGAATGCCGTAGTCGACGGTCAGTTCCAGACCTGGGGACAACTCTTTCAGCACATCCTGACTTTTCGGACCCGCATACAGAACGGCACTGGTCTCGGCGTTTGCACCTGGCGCGACAGTCATTGCCGGTGCGGTGTAGCCGATGATGTAGTTGCCTTTGCTGTCTTTACGGGTCTGGACGAGGTTGTTCTCGCCTTTCGCCGGAATCCATGCGGTCACGAAGTAGTGCTGCAACCATGCAACCCAACCACCGTTAACGGTTTCTTTCAGCGCAGCCTTGTCCATGTCCTTCATGGACACTTTCTTGTACGGCTCGTTACTTGTCCACAGCGCGGCGCCCAGGTAAGTCGCGGTGCCGGTGGCTGTGCTGGAAGAAGGATCGGAGCTGGCGTCACGCTTCAATTGCGCAAACATTGCGCCGGACCAAGGCTGAGCACTCTGGTTATCGATCAGGTAGGAAACGGTTACGTCATACAGGCCACGTTTCAGGGTGAAACGTTTGATGTAGTTGACGCCGTCCTTGCTGAACTTCAGGTCTGCGACCAATTGGTCCTGACCGTCAGCCAGTTGGTAAATCTTCTTCTCCGAGGAGTAAACCGGACGACCGGCAGGATTGGCGTCCGGACCGTTGGTACCAATCAGACCGCTCTGGGCCAGATAAGTCCGCTCGTTGCCGTTATCGAACAACTGGAATGGAATTTCCGGATGGTCCTGGCGACGTGGATACAGTGGCAGCGTCAACTGGGCAACATCGCCGCCTTGTGGATCGATTGCCAGGTTGAGCACATCCGTTTTGATCTGGATGAGGTCTTTGCTTGCCGCTACTGGTATTTCAGCAGGTGCAGTTGCGCTGGTATCGCTTGCGGCGCGTGGAATGTCGTCACTGACAGAAGCATTATTGCCAGTCGCCGTATCCGGTAGGCCCGGTGCGGCAGTACTGGAAGCAACATTCTGAGTCGGCAGGGCAGCCTGGCCATAGTCCTGGTTCCATTTAAGGACCATAACGTAGGCCACGATTGCCAGGGCGACGATCAGGATCGTGCGTTTGATATCCATGATTACTCGGCCATCGAAGAAGAACGGGAGGTAGGGATAGATGGAACCGGGTCATAACCACCGGGATTCCACGGATGACAGCGGCCTAAACGACGAAAGGCCAGCCAGCCACCGCGCAGAAGGCCATGATTTTCTATGGCTTCATACGCGTAGCAGGAACAACTGGGGTAGAAACGACAGTGACTGGCCATCAGAGGACTAATGGCATAGCGATAAAACTGGATCGGAACGAGTGCCAGTTTACGCATCGGGACTGTCTACCCCTACAGTTTCGGTTTTGACTGCTGGTACCGGCGTGCTACGTGCCAGACGCTTCCAGAGTTTGCCGAAATGCTGAATCAATTCGGGGTTTTCTACGTCACCCAAACCTTTGCGCGCGACGATAACGATGTCCCAGCCGGCCAGTGAGTCCTGGTTCAGACGGAACGATTCGCGCATCAGACGTTTGAGGCGATTGCGCTCGACGGAGAGCTTTACGCTCTTTTTCCCGATAACCAGCCCGAGACGGGGGTGATCGAGATCGTTGTTGCGCGCAAGGAGCAGGAGATTTTTCCCCGGAACCTTGCCGGTAGGGGAGTCAAAGACCGCCTTGAAATGCCGGGGAGTAAGCAGACGCTTTTCCCGACTGAAGTCCTGACTCACCTCCAGTGCCGGATTATCAAACTGCCAGACGCGCACGACCTTTGGCGCGACGACGCGACAGGACGGCACGACCGTTTTTGGTAGCCATGCGAGCACGGAAACCGTGAGTACGAGCGCGTTTGATAGTGCTTGGTTGGAAAGTACGTTTCATTGTCGTGTTACCTGGTTCGTCCACAACGGGCCGGAATGGCCCCCGTTTTAAGAGACCGGGGATTCTAGAGAAAGCAAGCCTCTAGGTCAATTTCCAACCAGCGTTTCCGTACAAATAGATCTCCAGCCGTTTTTCCTGCCGAGCCACTTGGCTAGATATAGAAATTAAGAAAGAAAGTATTTAAAGCTTTTCTATAAAGCTTATAAAAGCTAGGGGCACGAATATCTGTGGATAACTGGCATCAGCCCTTTAAAATCGTGATGTACAGAGAATGACAACTACGGTGGAAAACAGTGGTAAGCCTGTGCTGCGCTGTCGGATAAGCTGTGGGTGAAAGAGGTAGTTATCCACAGGGTGGTTATCCACCGAGTTTCCCCCCTACTTGTACAACGACCTTAGGTCCGGTTATCCACAGAGCTTATGCACAGACCACTGGTCGTCTTTTTTCCGTATAAATCACTGATTCGTCATGGGCGGTGCACAACCTTCATGTGGATAAGTCGGGGCTTGGTCGGCTACAATGGCGGCTTGTTTTTGCCTCACCGGCTTTCAACTTAGGGGATATCCGTGTCAGTGGAACTTTGGCAGCAGTGCGTGGAGCTTTTGCGCGATGAGCTGCCTGCCCAACAATTCAACACTTGGATCCGTCCACTACAGGTCGAAGCCGAAGGCGACGAGTTGCGTGTCTACGCACCGAATCGTTTTGTTCTCGACTGGGTCAACGAAAAGTACTTGGGCCGCGTCCTTGAACTGCTGGATGAGCATGGCAATGGCATGGCGCCGGCGCTGTCCTTATTAATAGGCAGCAAACGCAGTTCGGCACCACGTGCAGCCCCGAATGCTCCGTTGGCCGCCGCTGCTTCACAGGCGCAGGCCGCTCAAGCACCTGTCAACGCACCGGCGCCAGCCCAGGTAACCGCTCCGACCAAGCGTGCGACGCAAAAAGTTGCCGATGTTAATGAAGAGCCATCGCGCGATAGCTTCGACCCGATGGCCGGGGCCAGTTCACAACAAGCCCCGATTCGCGCCGAACAGCGTACGGTGCAGGTCGAAGGCGCGCTCAAGCACACCAGCTACCTCAACCGCACCTTCACCTTCGAAAACTTCGTCGAAGGCAAGTCCAACCAACTGGCCCGGGCTGCGGCCTGGCAAGTGGCAGACAATCCCAAGCACGGTTACAACCCGCTCTTCCTTTATGGTGGCGTCGGCTTGGGTAAAACCCACTTGATGCACGCGGTCGGTAACCACCTATTAAAGAAGAATCCGAATGCCAAGGTTGTGTACTTGCATTCCGAGCGGTTCGTGGCCGATATGGTCAAGGCCCTGCAGTTGAACGCCATCAACGAATTTAAACGCTTCTACCGTTCGGTGGATGCGTTGCTGATCGATGACATTCAGTTCTTCGCCCGTAAGGAACGTTCCCAGGAAGAGTTTTTCCACACCTTCAACGCCCTGCTTGAAGGTGGCCAGCAGGTCATTCTCACGAGTGACCGCTACCCGAAAGAAATCGAAGGTCTTGAAGAGCGCCTGAAATCCCGCTTCGGCTGGGGCTTGACGGTAGCCGTCGAGCCGCCGGAGCTGGAAACACGCGTGGCGATCCTGATGAAAAAGGCCGATCAGGCCAAGGTCGATCTGCCCCATGACGCGGCGTTCTTCATTGCCCAGCGTATTCGTTCCAACGTTCGTGAGCTGGAAGGCGCACTCAAACGCGTGATCGCCCACTCGCACTTCATGGGGCGCGATATCACCATCGAGTTGATTCGCGAATCCCTGAAAGATCTGTTGGCACTGCAAGACAAATTGGTCTCTGTGGATAACATTCAGCGCACTGTCGCCGAGTACTACAAGATCAAGATCTCCGACTTGTTGTCCAAACGTCGTTCGCGTTCGGTAGCCCGTCCGCGTCAGGTCGCTATGGCTCTGTCCAAAGAACTGACCAACCATAGCTTGCCGGAAATCGGTGATGTGTTTGGCGGCCGGGACCACACGACTGTTTTGCACGCCTGCCGCAAGATCAACGAACTTAAGGAATCCGACGCGGACATCCGCGAGGACTACAAGAACCTGCTGCGTACACTGACCACTTGATGAACACCAGCGCAGCTTATTAAGGCAAGGGACTAGACCATGCATTTCACCATTCAACGCGAAGCCCTGTTGAAACCCCTGCAACTGGTCGCAGGCGTCGTCGAGCGCCGACAGACCTTGCCGGTGCTTTCCAACGTGCTGCTGGTTGTCGAAGGCCAGCAATTGTCGCTGACCGGTACCGACCTGGAAGTCGAACTGGTCGGTCGTGTACAACTCGAAGAGCCGGCTGATCCGGGTTCCATCACCGTGCCTGCGCGCAAGCTGATGGACATCTGCAAGAGCCTGCCCAACGACGCACTGATCGACATCAAGGTCGATGAGCAGAAGCTCGTCGTGAAGGCTGGCCGTAGCCGCTTCACCCTGTCGACCTTGCCGTCTAACGATTTCCCAACCGTCGAAGAAGGTCCGGGTTCGCTGACTTGCAGCCTTGAGCAAAGCAAATTGCGTCGTCTGATCGAACGCACTAGCTTCGCCATGGCCCAACAGGACGTGCGTTACTACCTCAACGGCATGCTGCTGGAAGTTTCCGAAGGTATCATCCGCGCCGTGGCCACCGACGGTCACCGTCTGGCCATGTGCTCGATGAAGGCCGATATCGGTCAACCCGATCGTCATCAGGTCATCGTGCCACGTAAAGGTATCCTTGAGCTGGCGCGCCTGCTGACTGAGCCTGACGGTATCGTCAGTATCGTGCTGGGTCAGCACCACATTCGTGCAACCACTGGCGAGTTTACCTTCACGTCGAAACTGGTCGATGGCAAGTTCCCGGACTACGAGCGTGTTCTGCCTAAAGGTGGTGACAAGCTGGTCCTCGGTGATCGTCAGGCCCTACGTGAAGCCTTCAGCCGTACCGCAATTCTGTCCAACGAGAAGTACCGCGGCATCCGTCTGCAACTGGCCAACGGTCAGCTGAAAATTCAGGCGAATAACCCTGAACAGGAAGAAGCGGAAGAAGAAGTGGGCGTCGAGTACAACGGCGGTAACCTGGAAATCGGCTTCAATGTGAGCTATCTACTGGACGTGTTGGGCGTCATGACGACTGAGCAGGTTCGTCTGATCCTGTCCGACTCCAACAGCAGTGCGCTGGTGCAAGAGTCAGACAACGACGACTCGGCCTACGTTGTCATGCCGATGCGTCTGTAATCATGCTCAGCAGAAGCTAGATGTCCTTAAGTCGCGTCTCGGTCACCGCGGTGCGCAATCTGCACCCGGTGACCCTCTCCCCCTCCCCCCGAATCAACATTCTTTACGGCGCCAACGGCAGCGGCAAAACCAGTGTTCTGGAAGCCATTCATCTGCTGGGGCTTGCCCGTTCGTTTCGTAGCACCCGCCTGTTACCGGTTATCCAGTACGAGCAGCTCGCCTGTACCGTGTTTGGTCAGGTGGAGTTGGCCGAGGGTGGACACAGTGCCTTGGGGATCTCCCGAGACCGTCAAGGGGAGTTCCAGATCCGCATCGATGGGCAGAACGCTCGGAGCGCGGCGCAACTGGCGGAGATCCTGCCGCTGCAGTTGATCAACCCTGATAGTTTCCGATTGCTGGAAGGCGCACCGAAGATTCGCCGGCAGTTTCTCGACTGGGGTGTGTTCCACGTGGAACCACGATTCATGTCCACCTGGCAGCGCTTGCAGAAGGCCCTGCGCCAGAGAAACTCTTGGCTGCGGCATGGTACACTTGACGCCGTTTCGCAAGCGGTTTGGGACAGGGAACTGTGCCAGTCCAGTGCTGAAATTGATGAATACCGCCGCGCTTATATCAAAGCCTTAAAACCAGTCTTTGAACAGACCTTGAGCGAACTGGTTGAACTCGAGGGCTTAACGCTCAGCTATTACCGAGGTTGGGACAAAGACCGAGAGCTGAGTGCAGTGCTCGCCGGGTCCCTTCAGCGGGATCAGCAAATGGGCCATACCCAGGCTGGACCGCAGCGCGCTGATTTGCGTCTTAGATTGGGCGCACATAACGCCGCAGACATCTTGTCTCGCGGTCAGCAGAAGCTGGTGGTCTGTGCATTGCGGATTGCCCAAGGGCACTTGGTAAGCCAGGCCCGACGCGGCCAGTGTATTTATCTGGTGGATGACCTGCCGTCCGAACTGGACGAGCACCACCGCCGCGCGCTTTGCCGCTTGCTGGAAGACTTACGCTGCCAGGTGTTTATCACCTGTGTAGATCATGAATTATTGAGGGAAGGCTGGCAGACGGAAACGCCAGTCGCTCTGTTCCACGTGGAACAGGGCCGTATCACCCAGACCCACGACCATCGGGAGTGAAGGCATTGAGCGAAGAAAATACGTACGACTCAACGAGCATTAAAGTGCTGAAAGGCCTGGATGCCGTACGCAAACGTCCCGGTATGTACATTGGTGACACCGACGATGGCAGCGGTCTGCACCACATGGTGTTCGAGGTGGTCGATAACTCGATCGACGAAGCTCTGGCCGGCCACTGCGACGAAATTAGCATCATCATCCACCCGGACGAATCCATCACCGTTCGCGACAACGGTCGTGGTATCCCGGTAGATGTGCACAAAGAAGAAGGTGTCTCGGCAGCCGAGGTCATCATGACCGTGCTGCACGCGGGTGGTAAATTCGACGACAACTCCTACAAAGTATCCGGCGGCCTGCACGGCGTAGGCGTGTCGGTTGTGAACGCCCTGTCCGAAGAACTGGTCTTGACCGTTCGCCGCAGTGGCAAAATCTGGGAACAGACCTACATTCACGGTGTTCCAAAAGAACCGATGAAAATCGTCGGTGAGAGTGAAACCACCGGCACCCAGATCCACTTCAAACCGTCCGACCTGACGTTCAAGAACATCCACTTCAGCTGGGACATCCTGGCCAAGCGGATTCGCGAACTCTCCTTCCTCAACTCCGGTGTCGGCATCGTCCTCAAGGATGAGCGCAGTGGTAAGGAAGAGCTGTTCAAGTACGAAGGTGGCCTGCGTGCGTTTGTTGAATACCTGAACACCAACAAGACTCCGGTCAACCAGGTGTTCCACTTCAACGTCCAGCGTGAAGACGGGATTGGCGTGGAAATCGCGCTGCAATGGAACGACAGCTTCAACGAGAACCTGTTGTGCTTCACCAACAATATTCCGCAGCGCGATGGCGGTACTCACCTGGTGGGTTTCCGTTCCGCGCTGACGCGTAACCTGAACACCTACATCGAAGCCGAAGGTCTGGCGAAGAAGCACAAAGTCGCGACCACCGGTGACGATGCCCGTGAAGGCCTGACCGCGATCATCTCGGTAAAAGTGCCTGATCCGAAGTTCAGCTCCCAGACCAAAGACAAGCTGGTTTCTTCCGAAGTGAAGACCGCGGTCGAACAGGAAATGGGCAAGTACTTCTCCGACTTTCTGCTGGAAAATCCGAACGAAGCCAAGCTGGTCGTCGGCAAGATGATCGATGCGGCTCGCGCTCGTGAAGCGGCGCGTAAAGCCCGTGAGATGACACGTCGTAAAGGCGCTCTGGATATCGCCGGCCTGCCGGGCAAACTGGCTGACTGCCAGGAAAAAGACCCTGCCCTTTCCGAACTGTACCTCGTGGAAGGTGACTCTGCTGGCGGCTCCGCCAAGCAGGGACGCAACCGTCGGACTCAAGCCATCCTGCCTCTAAAGGGCAAGATCCTGAACGTCGAGAAGGCGCGCTTCGACAAGATGATCTCTTCGCAAGAAGTGGGCACCTTGATCACCGCGCTAGGCTGTGGCATTGGCCGCGATGAGTACAACATCGCGAAGCTGCGTTACCACAACATCATCATCATGACCGATGCTGACGTCGACGGTTCGCACATCCGTACCCTGCTGCTGACCTTCTTCTTCCGCCAGTTACCGGAGCTGATCGAGCGCGGCTACATCTACATCGCCCAGCCACCGCTGTACAAGGTTAAGAAAGGCAAGCAAGAGCAATACATCAAAGACGATGACGCCATGGAAGAGTACATGACGCAGTCGGCCCTGGAAGATGCGAGCCTGCACCTGAACGAGGAAGCACCGGGTATTTCCGGACATGCCCTCGAGCGTCTGGTGAATGACTTCCGTCTGGTAATGAAGACGCTCAAGCGTCTGTCGCGCCTGTATCCACTGGAGCTGACCGAGCACTTCATCTACCTGCCTGCCGTTAGCCTGGAGCAACTGTCCGATCACGCTGCGATGCAGGCTTGGATGGCCCAATACGAAGTTCGCCTGCGCACCGTCGAGAAGTCCGGCCTGGTTTACAAAGCCAGCCTGCGTGAAGACCGTGAACGGAACGTCTGGCTGCCTGAGGTCGAACTGATCTCCCACGGTTTGTCGAACTACGTCACCTTCAACCGCGACTTCTTCGGCAGCAACGATTACAAGACTGTTGTTTCTCTGGGCGCTCAACTGAGCACCTTGCTGGACGACGGCGCGTATATCCAGCGTGGCGAGCGCAAGAAGCCCGTTACCGAGTTCAAGGAAGCCCTTGAATGGCTGATGGCAGAAAGCACCAAGCGTCACACCATCCAGCGATACAAAGGTCTGGGTGAGATGAACCCGGATCAACTGTGGGAAACCACCATGGACCCAAGTCAGCGCCGGATGCTCAAAGTGACCATCGAAGACGCCATTGGCGCGGACCAGATCTTCAACACCCTGATGGGTGATGCGGTCGAACCTCGTCGTGACTTCATCGAAAGCAACGCCCTGGCGGTTTCCAACCTGGACTTCTGATCCAGCGTGGTTGGCCAAGGCACCTGCTTCAGTCTCCATTTTCCGTCGTTCGAAGATGGAGACACCTGAATCGAAGGCATAAAAAAACCGGCTATAGCAGCCGGTTTTTTTACGTCTTTAAAAAACTTATGCACTTTTTTCGGTTTTTTACTGCTCTATAAAATGTGTATATAAATCATAAACTTAATAACAGAATTCAACGTTTTTCAACCAAACAGTACACAGGTTATCCACAAAATATCAGACCGCCATTTGATCGCTAGCCGTCGGGGTTTGTGGGGCGGATGGCAGGGAGCCCATTTCACGTTGCATCTGCTCGTTCCAGGCTTGGACCCGATCATTCAGCTCGGCGATCGCTCGCGGCCCGCTACCCTCGGCATACATGGGGGCGCCGATCATCACGGTAATGACCCCCTGCTTCTTCGCCCAACCGGTTTTCGGCCAGAACTTGCCAGCATTGTGCGCAATCGGCAGCACGGGAAGTGCGGCGTTGACGGCTAAAGCGGTACCACCCCGAGAGAACTTTCCGATGGTGCCGTAAGGAACGCGCGTTCCCTCTGGGAAGATCAGCACCCAGACGCCATCCTTCAGCAGTTCATGGCCCTTCTTCGCCACATGCTTGAGCGCGGCTTTCGGATTGTCGCGGTCGATGGCGATGGGTCGCAGCATGGCCATGGCCCAGCCGAAGAACGGCACATACAGTAATGAGCGCTTGAGCACTTGGCTCAACGGCTCGAAGTAGGCGGAGAGAAAGAACGTCTCCCACGTGCTCTGGTGGTTCGACTGAATCACGCAGGGCTGGTCGGGCACGTTCTCGGCGCCCTTCACTTCGTAGCTGATGCCCAGAAAGACTTTGCTCAGCCACAATGCGCAGCGGCACCAATACACATTGATAAAACGATAGCGCGCCTTGAACGGCAGAAAAGGCGCGATAAAAAAGCTCAGGCTGCACCAGAGCAAGGAGCTGGTGCCCAGCAGCAGGTAAAAGAGGAAGGTTCTGATGGCCTGCAGTATCGACATGGCGACGTTTACCGTGCGGGCTCTGCCCGTCTATATAAAGCGCACTCCCGATCAATCCTTGGTCAGGAAATTCGAAAGCACTCTAATTGTGGATAAGTTCTGCGGCAATCGCCGCCAGATCGTCAAAAATCAAGGTACCTACCGGTAGGGTCTTGCCAAAAGTCTTTTCGCCTTTCCCGGTCTTTACCAAAACTGGTTGAGAATCGACGGCTTTGGCGGCCTCCAGGTCACCAAGGGTATCGCCGATGAACCAAAGATTGGTCAGCGATACGTTGTAATGCGCGGCGATGGTTTTCAACATCCCGGGTTTTGGTTTGCGGCAATTGCAGCCATCGTCCGGCCCGTGCGGGCAATAGACGATCAGCCCGACTTCCCCGCCCTGTTCCGCCACCAACGAGCGCAAGCGCTCGTGCATGGCGTCCAGGGTGGCGATGTCGTAATAGCCGCGAGCGATGCCGGACTGGTTGGTAGCCACCGCTACCGTCCAGCCAGCCTTGCTCAACTGCGCGATGGCTTCGATCGAACCCGGGAGCGGAATCCACTCCTCCACCGACTTGATGTATGCGTCGGAGTCGTAATTGATCACCCCGTCTCGATCGAGAATCAGCAGTTTCAACAGCAGTCCCTCAACCCAGCAGCGAAATGTCGGCGACGCCCAGGAACAGCCCACGCAGGCGCGACAGCAACGCATAACGGTTGGCGCGGACCTTGGCATCTTCAGCGTTGACCATTACGGCTTCGAAGAAGGCATCCACTGGCTCGCGCAAGGCCGCCAGACGTGCCAGCGATTCGCTGTATTGACGGGCAGCAGCCATTGGCTGGACAGCCTGGTCAGCCTGCTGGATCGCCGAGTACAGGGAGAACTCGTTGGCGTTGTCGAAGTACTTGGCTTCCACTACCGATGGAATCGAGCCTTCGGCCTTGCTCAGCAAGTTCGAAACGCGCTTGTTCACCGCGGCCAGGGCAGCGGCTTCCGGCAATTTGCGGAAGGCTTCTACCGCTTGTACGCGCTGATCGAAGTCCAGCGCCGAACCCGGCTTCAGGGCACGCACCGACAGGTAAGTCCCGACATCCACGCCTTCGTCTTCGTAACGGGCACGCAGACGGTCAAAAATGAACTCCAGCACCGAATCGTTGAGGCCGGCAACCTTGACCTTGGTACCGAACGCATTCACGGCGAACGCCACGGCGTCGTTCAGGTCGAGGTCGAGCTTCTTGTCGATCAGGATCCGCAGCACACCCAGCGCAGCACGGCGCAGGGCATACGGGTCTTTGCTACCGGTTGGCAGCATGCCGATGCCAAAGATGCCGACCAGGGTGTCGAGCTTGTCAGCGATGGCCACGGCCGCACCGGTCAGGGTGGTCGGCAGTTCGGCACCGGCACCGCGCGGCATGTATTGCTCGTTCAACGCCAGAGCGACTTCTTGCGGCTCGCCGTCGTTGAGGGCGTAGTAGTAACCGGCGACACCTTGCATCTCCGGGAACTCACCGACCATCTCGGTCGCCAGGTCGCACTTGGACAGCAGGCCGGCACGGGAAGCCCACGCGGCGTTACCGCCAATGCGTTGAGCGATGAATGCGGCGAGTTTGGACACGCGCTCGGCCTTGTCGTAGACGCTGCCGAGTTTTTCCTGGAACACCACGTTCTGCAGACGCAGGTTGAACTCTTCGAGTTTCTGCTTCTTGTCTTGCTTGAAGAAGAACTCAGCGTCGGTCAGGCGTGGGCGAACCACTTTCTCGTTACCGGCGATGATCTGTTGCGGGTCTTTGCTTTCGATGTTGGCCACGGTGATGAAACGTGGCAGTAACTTGCCGTCGGCATCCAGCAGGCAGAAGTACTTCTGGTTGTCCTGCATGGTGGTGATCAGGGCTTCTTGCGGCACGTCGAGGAAACGCTCTTCGAACGAGCACACCAGCGGCACTGGCCATTCAACCAGGGCGGTCACTTCGTCGAGCAGCGCTGGCGGCACGATCGCCGTGCCTTCCTGCATCGTCGCCAGCTCTTCGACGCGGTTGCTGATCAGTTCGCGACGCTCGTTGGCGTCGGCGAGTACGTAAGCAGCACGCAGGTCGCTCAGGTAGTTGGTCGGCGAGGTGATGCGCACGCTTTGCGGGTGATGGAAGCGGTGACCACGGGAATCGCGACCAGATTTTTGAGCGAGGATGGTGCAGTCGATGACCTGGTCACCGAGCAGCATCACCAGCCACTGGGTCGGACGAACGAATTCTTCCTTGCGGGCACCCCAGCGCATGCGCTTGGGGATCGGCAGGTCGTTCAGGGAATCTTCTACGATGGTTGGCAGCAGGCTCGCGGTCGGTTTGCCGGCGATGCTTTGGCTGTAACGCAGTTTCGGGCCGCTTTGATCGATTTCACTCAAGTCGACGCCGCACTTCTTGGCGAAGCCCAATGCCGCTTGAGTCGGGTTGCCTTCGGCATCGAACGCGGCCTGACGTGGCGGGCCGTCGAGGTTGATGCTGCGATCCGGCTGCTGAGTCGCCAGATCGGTGATCAGCACAGCCAGACGACGTGGCGCGGCGTAGACGGTTTTGGTTTCGTAGTTCAGGCCAGCGGCTTGCAGGCCCTTGTCGATACCGGCCAGGAACGCGTCGGCCAATGTGTTCAGGGCTTTGGGTGGCAGTTCTTCGGTGCCCAGTTCAACCAGAAAATCTTGAGCACTCATTGTGCAGCCTCCAGCTTGGCCAGTACTTCGTCACGCAGGTCCGGGGTCGCCATCGGGAAGCCCAGCTTGGCGCGAGTCAGCAGGTAGGCTTGCGCAACGGAACGCGCCAGAGTGCGGACACGCAGAATGTATTGCTGACGCGCGGTCACAGAGATTGCCCGGCGAGCATCCAGCAGGTTGAAGGTGTGGGAGGCTTTCAACACCATTTCGTAGCTCGGCAACGGCAGCGGCTGGTCGAGTTCGATCAGGCGCTTGGCTTCGCTTTCGTAGAAGTCGAACAGTTCGAACAGCTTCTCGACGTTGGCGTGTTCGAAGTTGTAGGTCGACTGCTCCACTTCGTTCTGGTGGAACACGTCGCCGTAGGTCACTTTGCCCATCGGGCCGTCAGCCCAGACCAGGTCGTAGACCGAATCCACGCCTTGCAGGTACATGGCCAGGCGCTCAAGACCGTAAGTGATCTCGCCGGTCACCGGGTAGCACTCGATGCCGCCCGCTTGCTGGAAGTAAGTGAACTGCGTCACTTCCATACCGTTGAGCCAGACTTCCCAGCCCAGACCCCAGGCGCCCAGTGTTGGCGATTCCCAGTTGTCTTCGACAAAGCGGATATCGTGGACCAACGGGTCCAGACCGACATGCTTGAGGGAGCCCAGGTACAGCTCCTGGAAGTTGTCCGGATTAGGCTTCAGCACAACCTGGAACTGGTAGTAGTGCTGCAGACGGTTCGGGTTTTCACCGTAGCGGCCGTCAGTCGGGCGACGACTGGGCTGCACATAAGCGGCGTTCCAGGTTTCCGGGCCAATGGCGCGCAGGAACGTGGCAGTGTGGAAAGTCCCGGCGCCTACTTCCATATCGTAGGGCTGAAGTACCACACAACCTTGCTCGGCCCAGTATTGCTGGAGGGCGAGGATCAAGTCTTGGAAGGTACGCACGGCTGGCGTAGGCTGGCTCACGAAATTCACCTGTTTCTTGGGCTGCGATTTAAAGAGCGGGAGTATACCCGATTCGGTCCTGCGCACGCCCCCTGGAGCCTTATGCCACGCTGCTTTTGGTGTTCCGAAGATCCGCTGTACATGGCTTATCACGATCAGGAGTGGGGCACGCCGCTACGCGATGCGCAGGGATTGTTCGAGTTGCTTTTGCTCGAAGGGTTCCAGGCCGGCCTTTCCTGGATCACCGTGCTGCGTAAACGTAAACACTATCGTCAGGTAATGTTCGGTTTCGACGTACAACGCGTGGCGCAAATGAGCGACACCGAAATCGATGAATTGATGCTCGATCCGGGCATTATTCGCAATCGCTTGAAACTCAATGCGGCCCGGCGCAATGCCCAGGCCTGGCTGGCGCTGGAGGATCCGGTGGGGTTTCTCTGGTCCTTCGTCGACGGCGTGCCTGTGATCAATCATTTCAAGGACCGCAGCGAAGTGCCGGCCGTGACGCCGACCGCTGTGGAGATGAGCAAAGGCCTGAAAAAGGCTGGCTTCACGTTCGTCGGCCCGACCATTTGCTACGCGCTGATGCAGGCCTCGGGCATGGTCATGGACCACACCCAGGATTGCGATCGCTACGCGGCGCTGGCGAACGGCGGTTAGAATAGCCCCCTCGCGCACAGCACAAGATCAGGAGTGACCTGTGGATAAGTTGAAAGGCGCCTTGCTGGTAGGCGCTCTGCGGCTGTTTGCCCTGCTTCCGTGGCGGGCAGTGCAGGCAGTGGGCTCGGCCATCGGCTGGGTCATGTGGAAAACCCCCAACCGTTCCCGCGATGTCGTGCGGATCAACCTCGCCAAGTGCTTCCCCGACATGGATGCGGCTGAACGGGAGCGTCTTGTCGGCCAGAGCCTTAAAGACATCGGCAAGTCCCTGACCGAAAGCGCCTGCGCCTGGATCTGGCCGGCCCAGCGCTCCATCGACCTGGTGCGTGAAGTCGAAGGTCTGGACGTATTAAAGGACGCCCTCGCCTCCGGCAAAGGTGTCGTCGGCATCACCAGTCACCTGGGCAACTGGGAAGTGTTGAACCACTTCTATTGCAACCAGTGCAAACCGATCATCTTTTATCGTCCGCCAAAGCTGAAGGCTGTGGATGATTTGCTGCGCAAGCAACGGGTGCAATTGGGCAATCGGGTAGCCGCTTCCACCAAGGAAGGCATCCTCAGTGTTATCAAGGAAGTGCGCAAAGGTGGTGCCGTGGGCATTCCCGCTGACCCGGAACCGGCCGAATCCGCCGGGATCTTCGTGCCGTTCTTCGCCACTCAGGCCCTGACCAGCAAGTTCGTACCGAACATGCTCGCGGGCGGCAAAGCGGTCGGCGTGTTTCTGCATGCGCTACGCCTGCCGGACGGTTCGGGTTACAAAGTGATCCTCGAAGCCGCGCCAGAGGCCATGTACAGCACCGATACCGAGACGTCCTGCGCGGCCATGAGCCAGGTGGTCGAGCGCTATGTGCGGGCGTATCCGAGTCAGTATATGTGGAGCATGAAGCGCTTCAAGAAGCGTCCACCGGGTGAAGAACGCTGGTACTGAGTTGATTGGCATGATCTGTGGATAACCGTAAATTCAGGGTTATCCACAACCGTTCAATAAAGGGCGCAGAAGATGTCCGAACACCGCAAATCGTTTCGCATCAAGATCAGTCACCACAGCTTTGGCGAATGCCTGGGCCAGACGCGTAACCTTTCGACGACAGGCGTCTACGTCAAGCATCCGGGCTTGTCGGTCTTGCCCAAGGGCGCGGTGGTGTACGGTCAGGTGCAGGACTTACCCACAGGCGCGCCGCGGGTGCGCATGGAAGTGGTGCTGGTGGATGCCGAGGGCATTGGCCTGCGATACCTCTGATCAGTGAGCCTGACGCTCAAGCTTCTTCAGAAACACGGTCATTTCCTTTTCGGCCTGCTTGTCGCCATGGGCGCGAGCGGCTTCCAGGCCCTGTTCCCACGCCAGACGTGCGGATGCGAAATCATTCAGCCCTTGATGGGCCTTGCCCAATAGCTTCCAGGCCGCTGAATACTTCGGATCAAATTCGACGCAACGCTGGAAATGCTCAGCGGCCTTGGCGTTTTCGCCAAGGTCCAGATAACCCTTGCCCAGACCGAAGCGCAGCAATGAGTTATCCACACCCTTGGCGAGCATTTTTTCCAGAGAGTCGAGCATCTTTCGCACCTCTTTAGACCGCGATCGTTCCCACTCGCGCGGGAACGATCATTTAGAAAAAGCTGAGTCCCACATGGAACAGCTTTTCCACATCCCGAATATGCTTCTTATCCACAAGGAACAGGATCACATGGTCGCCCGCCGCGATCACGGTGTCGTCGTGGGCAATGATCACCTCTTCGTCGCGGATGATTGCGCCGATGGTGGTGCCCGGCGGCAAGCCAATGTTCTCAATGGACTTGCCGATGACCTTACTCGACTTCTCATCACCGTGGGCAATCGCCTCGATGGCTTCCGCCGCGCCCCGGCGCAATGAGTGCACGCTGACGATATCGCCACGGCGCACGTGGGTCAGCAAGGTGCCGATGGTCGCCAGTTGCGGGCTGATGGCGATGTCGATGTCGCCGCCCTGGATCAGGTCGACGTAGGCCGGGTTGTTGATGATGGTCATCACCTTCTTTGCACCCAGGCGCTTGGCCAGCAGCGACGACATGATATTGGCTTCGTCGTCGTTGGTCAGGGCCAGGAAAAGGTCGGCGTCGGCGATGTTCTCTTCCAGCAGCAGATCCCGATCCGAAGCGCTGCCCTGCAGTACCACGGTGCTGTCGAGGGTGTCCGAGAGATGGCGGCAGCGGGCCGGGTTCATCTCGATGATCTTCACTTGGTAACGGCTTTCGATGGCCTCGGCCAGACGCTCACCGATCTGCCCGCCGCCCGCGATGACGATGCGTTTGTAGCTCTCATCGAGGCGGCGCATTTCGCTCATCACTGCGCGAATATTCGCCTTGGCGGCGATGAAAAAGACTTCGTCGTCTGCCTCGATCACCGTATCGCCCTGCGGCAATATTGGCCGATCGCGACGAAAAATCGCCGCGACGCGGGTTTCGACATTCGGCATGTGCTCACGTAACTGACGCAACTGCTGACCGACCAGCGGGCCGCCGTAGTACGCCTTGACCGCCACCAACTGGGCTTTGCCTTCGGCGAAGTCGATCACCTGCAAGGCGCCCGGGTGCTGGATCAGTCGCTTGATGTAATTGGTAACCACTTGCTCCGGGCTGATCAGCACGTCCACCGGAATCGCTTCGTTGTCGAACAGCTCGGAGCGAGTCAGGTAGGCGGCTTCGCGAACCCGGGCGATTTTGGTCGGCGTGTGGAACAGAGTGTGGGCAACCTGGCAGGCCACCATGTTGGTTTCGTCGCTGTTGGTCACCGCCACCAGCATGTCGGCGTCGTCCGCGCCGGCCTGACGCAGCACCGTCGGCAGTGAGCCACGGCCCTGCACGGTGCGGATGTCCAGCCGATCGCCGAGGTCGCGCAAGCGTTCGCCGTCGGTGTCGACCACGGTGATGTCGTTGGCTTCGCTGGCCAAGTGCTCTGCCAGCGAACCGCCGACTTGCCCTGCGCCGAGGATGATGATTTTCATCCAGTCACTCCCTTAAAACCCATTAACCGCGCGCGGCGGCGATCTTGATCAGCTTGGCATAGTAGAACCCGTCGTGACCGCCTTCCTGGGCCAGCAACTGGCGACCATGAGGTTGCTTGATACCGGCCGCAGTGGCGAGGTCCAGTTCACGAGCGCCCGGCGTGCGAGCGAGGAAGGCTTCAATGACGTCGGTGTTCTCGGTCGGCAGCGTCGAACAGGTGGCGTACAACAGAACCCCACCGACTTCCAACGTTATCCACATGGCGTCGAGCAGTTCACCTTGAAGCACCGCCAGAGCAGCGATGTCGTCCGGTTGGCGAGTCAGCTTGATGTCGGGATGACGACGGATGACGCCAGTGGCCGAGCATGGCGCGTCCAGCAGAATACGCTGGAACGGCTTGCCGTCCCACCAGGCGGCGGTGTCGCGGCCGTCGGCGGCGATCAGTTCGGCGCTCAGGCCCAGGCGTGCGAGGTTTTCCCGCACGCGCACCAAACGCTTGGCTTCCAGGTCCACCGCTACCACGCCGGCGAGTGCCGGCTCGGCTTCCAGGATGTGGCAGGTCTTACCGCCCGGTGCGCAGCAGGCGTCCAGCACCCGTTGGCCCGGTGCCAGGTCGAGCAGATCGGCGGCCAGTTGCGCGGCTTCGTCCTGCACGCTGATCCAGCCTTCGACGAAACCCGGCAAGCTGCGCACGTCGGCAGGGGATTGGAGAATGATGCCGTCCTGACTGTGAACACACGGCGTGGCGGCGATGCCGGCGTCGGTCAGCAACCCGAGATAAGCATCGCGGCTGTGATGACGACGGTTGACCCGCAGGATCATCGGCGGATGCGCGTTGTTCGCCGCGCAAATGGCTTCCCACTGTTCAGGCCAGAAAGCCTTCAGGGATTTTTGCAGCCAGCGCGGGTGAGCCGTGCGCACCACAGGGTCGTGTTCCAGCTCGGCCAGCAGCGCTTCGCTTTCACGCTGGGCGCGGCGCAGCACGGCGTTGAGCAAGGCCTTGGCCCAGGGCTTTTTCAGCTTGTCGGCGCAGCCCACGGTTTCACCGATGGCGGCATGGGCCGGAACCCGGGTGTAGAGCAACTGGTAGAGGCCGACCAGCAATAGCGCCTCGACATCGGCGTCGGCAGCCTTGAACGGCTTCTGCAGCAACTTGGCCGCCAGCGCCGACAAACGTGGCTGCCAGCGAGCGGTGCCGAACGCCAGGTCTTGGGTGAAGCCGCGGTCGCGGTCTTCAACCTTGTCCATCTGTGTCGGCAGGGAACTGTTGAGTGAGGCTTTTCCGTTAAGAACAGCAGCCAGTGCCTTGGCGGCGGCCAGACGTGGATTCATTGAGCGTCCGCCGCTTGACCGAGAACAGTACCGACGGCGAATTTCTCACGACGGCTGTTGAACAAGTCGCTGAAGTTCAGCGCCTTGCCGCCGGGCAATTGCAGACGAGTCAGACACAGGGCTTGCTCACCGCAGGCGACGATCAAACCGTCCTTGCTGGCGCTGAGGATTTCACCGGGAACGCCTTGCCCTTCAGCGTGGCCGGCGGCCAGCACCTTCAATGCTTCGCCATTCAGCGTGCTGTGGCTGATCGGCCATGGGTTGAAGGCGCGAACCATGCGCTCCAGCTCAACTGCCGGGCGGCTCCAGTCGATGCGCGCTTCATCTTTGTTCAATTTGTGCGCGTAAGTGGCGAGCTCATCGTTTTGCACGTCGCCTTCCAGAGTGCCCGCAGCGAGGCCGGCGATTGCCTGAATCACCGCCGGTGGGCCCATTTCGGCCAGACGGTCGTGGAGGCTGCCGCCGGTGTCTTCACCGGTGATCGGCGTGGTGACTTTCAGCAGCATCGGCCCGGTGTCGAGGCCCAGTTCCATACGCATCACGGTCACACCGCTTTCGCTGTCGCCCGCTTCGACGGCGCGCTGAATCGGCGCCGCACCGCGCCAGCGTGGCAGCAAGGAGGCATGGCTGTTGATGCAGCCCAAACGCGGAATATCCAGCACCACTTGCGGCAGGATCAGGCCATAGGCAACCACCACCAGCAAGTCCGGCTTCAGCGCAGCCAGTTCGGCCTGAGCGTCTTCGTTGCGCAGGGTGGGCGGTTGCAGCACCGGGATGTTGCTCTCGAGCGCCAATTGCTTGACCGGACCTGGCATCAACTTTTGCCCGCGACCCGCCGGACGGTCCGGTTGGGTGTAGACCGCGACGATCTCGTAAGGGCTGTCGAGCAGGGCCTTGAGGTGTTCGGCGGCGAACTCCGGGGTGCCGGCAAAGACGATGCGCAGGGGCTCAGTCATTCAAAAGGTCTCGCAAAAGAAAAAGGCTTGCCGCAGCAAGCCTTTGAAAGGAGGGCATCAAGCGTTCTGGCGATGGAGCTTTTCCAGTTTCTTCTTGATTCGGTCGCGTTTGAGATTGGACAGGTAGTCGACGAACAATTTGCCGTTCAGGTGGTCGCATTCATGCTGGATGCACACCGCGAGCAGGCCTTCGGCGATCAGTTCGTAAGGCTGGCCGTCGCGGTCCAGTGCCTTGATCTTGATCTTCTGTGGGCGGTCCACGTTTTCGTAGAAGCCCGGCACCGAGAGGCAGCCTTCCTGATATTGCTCCATCTCGTCGGTCAGGGTTTCGAACTCGGGGTTGATGAACACCCGTGGTTCGCTGCGGTCTTCGGAGAGGTCCATCACGACGATACGTTTGTGCACGTTGACCTGGCTCGCGGCGAGGCCGATGCCTGGCGCTTCATACATTGTTTCAAACATGTCATCGACCAACTGACGCACTTCGTCGTCCACTACGGCCACGGGTTTGGCGATAGTGCGCAGGCGCGAATCGGGGAATTCGAGGATGTCTAAAATGGCCATAAGCTTAATTGCTGCACGTGTGAGGTAATGTCGGGTCGATGGCCTGGCGGGTCCGAAGATGCAGGCTACCGTTGTAAAACGTAGCTTCCTTCTCTTTTGGTAAAGAGTCAGGAGCGAGCCACGAGGGCTCTGGCGTTCTACGCGAATGCACATAATAAAGGGATTCACCGCATGAGGAAATCACTACTCGCCTTGCTGCTTCTGGCCTTGGCCGGTTTGGCGCACGGGCAAGTGCAACTCAGGGAAGGTTTTCCACAGCAATACACGGTGGTATCGGGTGACACACTCTGGGACATATCGGGGAAATTCCTTCGTGAACCGTGGAAATGGCTGGAGCTCTGGCAGGCCAATCCACAGATCGAAAACCCCAATCTCATCTATCCCGGCGATTCGCTGTCGCTGGTCTACGTCAACGGGCAGCCGCGCCTGACCCTCAATCGCGGTGCTTCCCGGGGCACTATCAGGCTTTCGCCACGCGTGCGCAGCAGCCCGGTTGCCGATGCGATCCCGAGCATTGGGCTGCATTCGATCAACAGCTTTCTGCTGAGCAACCGCATCGTCGACAAGGTTGAGGACTTCGACAAGGCACCTTATATCGTCGCCGGCGATGCCGAACGCGTGCTCAGTGGCACCGGTGACCGAATCTTCGCTCGCGGCCACTTCAATCCGGCGCAGCCGGTATACGGCATCTTCCGTCAGGGCAAGGTCTACACCGATCCTGTCAGTAAAGAATTTTTGGGGATCAATGCCGACGACATCGGCAGCGGCGGGATTGTGGCCACCGAAGGCGACGTCGCCACCCTGGCACTGCAACGCACCACGCAGGAAGTTCGCCTCGGCGACCGCTTGTTCAGCGCAGAAGAGCGATCGATCAACTCGACCTTCATGCCCCGTGCGCCAAAAACCGAGATCAACGGGTTGATCATCGACGTGCCGCGCGGCGTTACCCAAATAGGCGCGCTGGACGTGGTCACGCTGAACAAAGGCCAGCGCGATGGCCTGGTCGAAGGCAACGTGTTGGTGGTGATGAAAACCGGCGAGACCGTGCGTGACCGGATCACCGGTCAGCCACTGAAAATCCCGGATGAGCGCGCCGGTTTGCTGATGGTTTTCCGCACCTATGACAAGCTCAGCTACGGGCTGGTGCTCAATGCATCACGCTCCCTGGCGGTGCTGGACAAGGTGCGAAATCCTTAAGCAGGCTCCACAAGTTACCAACAGAGTTATCCACAGCTTACTCCCGTTTGAACGGGGCTCATAACGATCAAGGATGATCCATGTCATTGCCTGCTTTTGCACCGGTTTCCCCTGCGGAACTGGAAGCTCGTTTACGTTTGCATCGCCTGCCGGAACTCGGTCCTGCGCGTTTCAAGAAATTGCTTGAGGCCTTCGGCTCAGCGTCCAAGGCTATCAGCGCGCCGGCCAGTGCCTGGCGTTCGTTGGGTTTGCCCCTCGCTTGCGCGCAGGCCAGGCGCTCCAGTGAAATCCGTGATGGCGCGAGCCATGCGTTGGCCTGGTTAGAGCGTCCGGGCCAGCATCTACTGATGTGGGACCAATCCGACTATCCGGCACTGTTAGCGGAAATCAGTGATGCGCCGCCGCTGTTATTCGTGGCGGGCGATCCCGGCATTCTGGAAAAACCGCAGTTGGCGATGGTCGGCAGCCGTCGCGCTTCGCGGCCGGGTATGGACACCGCCGCCGCATTTTCCCGCAGTCTGGCCGGCGCCGGATTTGTCATTACCAGCGGACTGGCCTTGGGCATTGATGCCGCCGCGCATCAAGCCGCTTTAGACGTAGGCGGGCGAACGGTCGGTGTCCTTGGCACGGGACTTGAAAATTTTTATCCACAGCGTAATCGACGACTGGCAGACGCCATGATCGCCTCGGGCAGCGCAGTGCTTTCGGAGTTCCCGCTCGACACCGGACCGACCGCCAGTAACTTTCCCCGGCGCAATCGGATCATCAGCGGTTTATCCCTGGGTGTGCTGGTGGTCGAGGCGAGTGTCGCCAGTGGTTCATTGATCACCGCGAGGCTGGCGGCGGAACAAGGGCGCGAGGTGTATGCGATTCCAGGGTCGATTCATCACCCGGGCGCAAAGGGTTGTCATCAGCTGATCCGCGACGGTGCGGTGCTGGTAGAAACCATCGAGCATATCCTCGAAGCCTTGCGTGGCTGGCAACGGTTGCCGTTATCCACAGAGACGCCCTCGGTGGCGGCAACTCATCCCTTGCTAAGGTTGCTTCACGCGGCGCCGCATACCAGTGAAGCGTTGTCCGTCACCAGCGGTTGGGCCTTGCCGAAAGTGCTGGCGGCACTGACGGAACTGGAAATGGATGGCCGGGCGGTCTGCGAAAGCGGGCGCTGGTTTGCGCGCGTGAGCTAGGTTTTATAAGGAAGATCGGTAAACTGCGCAGAGCCTTATTCCGGAGAGTTTTTCATGGTTAACAGTTGGCGTGTGCAACAAGCTGCACGAGCCATTCGCGCAGGCGCGGTGATTGCCTACCCAACCGAAGCTGTCTGGGGCCTGGGGTGCGACCCGTGGGACGAAGAAGCGGTGGATCGTCTGTTGCTGATCAAGGGACGGTCTGTGGATAAAGGCCTGATTCTGGTCGCCGACAACATTCGCCAGTTCGACTTCCTGTTCGAAGACTTCCCGGAGCTGTGGATGGATCGGATGGCCAGCACCTGGCCGGGACCGAACACCTGGCTGGTGCCGCATCAGAATCTGTTGCCCGAGTGGATTACCGGGGTGCATGAAACGGTGGCATTGCGGGTCAGCGATCATCCGCAGGTGCGCGATTTATGTGCGTTGATCGGGCCGCTGGTGTCGACCTCGGCCAATCCACAGGGCCGGCCGGCGGCGCGCACACGGATTCGCGTGGAGCAATATTTCCGTGGGCAGGTTGATTTAGTGCTGGGCGGTAACCTCGGGGGCCGCAAGAACCCGAGCGTGATCCGCGATCTGGCGACCGGCAAGGTTTTACGTCCGGATTGATACCGCCGCGCGGCCATTCGCGAGCAAGCTCGCTCCCAGGGTATTTGTGATCGACCCATAACCAATGGGGGAGCGAGCCTGCTCGCGAAAGCGTCCGTCAAGGCAACAGAACAGTCGAACCCGTCGTACGCCGTGCCGACAACTCGGTCTGCGCTTTCGCTGCTTCAGCCAATGGATATTTTTGGCTGATGTCCACTTTCAGCTTGCCGCTGATGATCATCTCGAACAGCTCATCTGCCATACGTTGCAGGTTCTCGGCATTGTTGGCGTAGGTTGCGAGTGTGGGCCGGGTCACGTACAGCGAACCCTTCGCCGACAGAACTCCCAGGTTCACCCCGTCTACCGCGCCCGACGCATTGCCGAAGCTCACCACCAGACCGCGAGGCGCCGCGCTATCAAGCGAAGTCAGCCAAGTGTCCTTGCCCACGCCGTCGTACACCACCGGGACTTTTTTCCCGTCAGTCAATTCCAGTACGCGTTGTGCGACGTTTTCATGGCTGTAATCGATGGTCGCCCACGCGCCGTTGGCCTTGGCCAGTGCGGCTTTCTCTGGTGAGCTGACCGTGCCGATCAACTTCACGCCCAAGGCCTTGGCCCATTGGCAAGCCAGGGAGCCGACACCACCGGCCGCGGCGTGAAACAGGATGGTTTCGCCACCTTTGAGTTCATACGTCTGACGCAGCAGGTACTGCACGGTCAGGCCCTTGAGCATCACGCCCGCGGCCTGTTCGAAGCTGATCGCATCCGGCAGGTGCACCAGATTGGCCTCCGGCAACACGTGAACATCGCTGTAGGCGCCCAATGGACCGCTGCCGTACGCCACGCGATCACCGACCTGGAACCGGGTGACTTCACTGCCCACCGCCTCGACCACGCCCGCGCCTTCCGAGCCCAGGCCCGATGGCAGGGCTGGCGGTGCATAGAGACCGCTGCGGTAATAGGTGTCGATAAAATTGAGGCCGATGGCCTTGTTGGTCACGCGAACCTGCTGCGGGCCGGGCTCGGCGGGTTGGTAGTCAACATACTCGAGCACTTCGGGGCCGCCATTGGCGTGGAACTGGATACGCTTAGCCATCAGAACTCTCCTTAGGTCTTAGCTACTTGAGTTGTAGCGTGAAGCGCCCTATCGAACTCCCAAGCGTGCTCTTCGTCAACTGCGACGGGTGCACCTGCAATGTTATGCTACGCGCCCATTTGCGCCGGCCCCCGCTCCGATGGAGCGCCGTGTAGCTTTGCCCGATTCAAGGTGATGACATGACAACCCGCACCGAGGCCGTAAAAGCCTATCTGCTCGACCTGCAAGACCGCATTTGCGCGGCCCTCGAAGCTGAAGACGGCGGCACGCAGTTCGCCGAAGACGCCTGGACCCGGCCTGCCGGTGGCGGCGGGCGCACCCGGGTGATCGAAAACGGCGCGGTCATCGAAAAGGGCGGCGTGAACTTTTCCCACGTCTTCGGCAGCGGTCTCCCACCGTCCGCCAGCGCTCATCGGCCAGAACTGGCCGGCCGTGGCTTCGAAGCCCTTGGCGTCTCTTTGGTTATTCACCCGCACAACCCGCATGTGCCGACGTCCCACGCCAACGTGCGCTTTTTCATCGCTGAAAAAGAAGGCGAAGAACCGGTCTGGTGGTTCGGCGGTGGTTTCGACCTGACCCCTTATTACGGCAATGAAGAAGACTGCGTGCATTGGCACCGCGTCGCCGAGCAGGCCTGCGCGCCGTTTGGCCCGGACGTCTACTCGCGTTACAAGGCCTGGTGCGACAGCTACTTCCACATCAAGCATCGCCACGAGCCGCGCGGCATCGGCGGCCTGTTCTTCGATGACTTGAACGAGTGGGGCTTTGACACCAGTTTCGCCTTCATGCGTGCCATCGGTGACGCGTTCATCGACGCCTACCTGCCGATCATGCAGCGGCGCAAAAATGATGCGTTTACCGCCAAACAGCGTGAATTCCAGGAATTGCGCCGTGGGCGCTATGTTGAATTCAACCTGGTCTACGATCGCGGCACGTTGTTTGGTCTGCAGTCGGGCGGGCGTACCGAGTCGATCCTGATGTCCCTGCCGCCGCAAGTACGCTGGGGCTACGACTGGAAAGCCGAGCCGGGCAGCGAAGAAGCACGGCTGACCGAGTACTTCCTGCAAGACCGCGATTGGTTGGCCAAGGCCTGAACGAGGAATCCTGATGGACCGTTACGTCGTATTCGGTAATCCGATTGGCCACAGCAAGTCGCCGCTGATCCACCGTCTGTTCGCCGAGCAGACGGCTCAAAACCTCGACTACAGCACGTTGCTGGCGCCCCTCGACGATTTTTCCACGTGCGCCCGGACGTTTTTTCTCGAAGGTCGCGGGGCGAATGTGACGGTGCCGTTCAAGGAAGAGGCCTATCGTCTGGCGAACAGTCTGACGGCGCGGGCGCAACGCGCCGGTGCGGTGAACACCCTGAGCAAACTCGCGGATGGCAGCCTGCTGGGCGACAACACCGATGGCGCCGGACTGGTGCGAGACCTGACGGTCAATGCCGGTTTCAGCCTCAAAGGCAAACGCATCCTGCTGCTCGGTGCTGGCGGCGCGGTGCGCGGTGCGCTGGAGCCGTTGCTGGCCGAGCAACCCGCGTCGGTCATTATCGCCAACCGCACGGTAGAAAAAGCCGAACTGTTGGCGGAATTGTTCGCAGACCTGGGGCCGGTGTCGGCCAGTGGTTTCGATTGGTTGAAGGAGTCAGTGGACCTGATCATCAACGCGACGTCCGCCAGTCTGTCAGGGGATGTACCGCCGATTGCCCGCAGTTTGATCGAGCCGGGCAAAACGGTGTGCTACGACATGATGTACGGCAAAGAGCCGACGTCGTTCTGCCGTTGGGCCAGTGAACAGGGCGCGGCGGTGTCGATGGATGGCTTGGGGATGCTCGCCGAACAAGCGGCTGAGGCGTTCTTCCTTTGGCGCGGTGTGCGCCCGGACACGGCGCCGGTGCTGGCCGAGTTGCGTCGGCAACTCGCGCTTTAATCCTCAAACCGGATCGGGCATTTCTCCGCGCCTTCAAGCTTGCGCAACTCTTCCACCACCTGCGGCCGTGCACGCCGCAGGGTCAGGCTGCGATCCTGGCGCAATAGTCGCCGCGCTTCCTGGTGCAGCATCTCCACGCCTGAATAGTCGATGAAGTTGATTTGCTGCGCTTCGATCACCACGCGCGCGCCGTGCATCCGTTGCAGGCGTACTTGCAGGTAATGGCTGGCGCCGAAAAAGATCGAACCGCCAACCCGCAGAACGTCTTCATCCCCATCCCGCCAATGCTGGACTCGCGGTTGCGAGGTGCGTTTGAGGTAGAAGAACAGCGAAGCCAGCACCCCGGCGTAGATCGCCGTCTGCAATTCCAGCAGCAGCGTGGCGACACAGGTCAGCGCCATGACCAGGAACTCGGCGCGGCTGACCCGTAACAACGCGCGAATGCCGCGATGATCCACCAGCCCCCAGGCGATCAACAAAATGCCGCCGGCCATGGCCGGGATTGGAATATGCGCAATCAATTTCGCGCCGAAGATGGCGAATAGCGCCACCCACACCGCCGAAAAAACGCCGGCCATCGGCGAGCAGGCGCCTGCTTCGTAGCTCAAGCCCGAGCGGGTGAAGGAACCGGCTGACAGCGATCCGGAAAAAAACGCACCGACTATGTTCGATAAACCCTGGGCACGGACCTCTTGGTTGGCGTCGAGCAACTGCTGGGAGCGAGCCGACAAGGATCGGGCAATCGACAGACTGGTGACCAGTCCGAGCATGCCCACCGCCACCGCGCTGGGTAGCAAGCGCAGAATCAGCTCCAGATCCAGCGGCAGCGGGCTGAAGGGCGGCAGTCGGCCGACAAATGCGCTGACCAACTTCACATGACCGAACATCGATGGCCAGAGCCAGACCAGCAACCCGCTCAGCACCAGGGTGATCAACAGCGTCGGCCAGCGTGGCAGGAGCCATTTCAGGATCACGCCCACGACGACCGTCGCCAGGCCCAGCACTAGCGACGGTTTATCCACTTCGCCAAGATGACTGAAGAGCATCAGCAAACTGTTCAACGCTGTTGCCTGGTTGGGCAATTCCAGCCCCAACAGATTCGGCAGTTGGCCGATGGCAATCACCACCGCCGCGCCGAGGGTGAAACCCAACACCACCGAGTGCGAGACGAAATTGACCAAGGCCCCGAAGCGCAGCAAACCGAGCAGCCACTGGAAAATGCCGGCAAGCAGCGTCAGCAACAGGATCAGGGTGACGTAGTCCTCTGACGCAGGAACGGCCAGAGGACTGACGCTGGCGTACAAGACGATAGAAATCGCCGCCGTAGGACCGCAGATCAAGTGCCACGAAGAACCCCAGAGACACGCGATCAGCACCGGGATAATCGCTGCGTACAGACCGTATTCAGGTGGGAGACCGGCGATCAGCGCGTAGGCAATGGATTGTGGCAGTGCAAGAATCGCGCCGCTGAGGCCGACAATCAGGTCTCGACCGACGCTGGCGCGGGTTTGCCGAGGCAACCAGTTGAGGAAAGGCAAGAGCGAATGGCGGTTTAGAAAGGCCATGGGTCCTCTCGGGTGGGATGTTGCGCAAGGGTAGCAGGACGAGGCACTGATCGCCGATCGTTCCTACTTCAGAGCGTGGGAACGATCGGCGGCGCAGCTTCAGAGTTTGGCTTTCACCGCCCCCAACGCGTCCTTCCCATCCACGGTCTTCACCCCGTCCAGCCACTTATCCAGCACCGCCGGATTAGCCTTGATCCACGCCTTGGCCGCATCAGCATTGCTGACCTTTTTGTTCGCCACCTCGGCCATGATGCTGTTCTCCATGGCCTGGGTGAAGCTCAGGTTGGTGAGCAGTTTGCCGACGTTTGGGCAGGCCTGTGTATAACCATTGCGAGTCAGGGTGTGGACGCTGCCGGTGTCGCCGAAGTACTTCTCGCCGCCCTTGAGGTAATGCATTTTCAGTTGCACGTTCATCGGGTGCGGGGTCCAGCCGAGGAAGGTCACGAACTTCTGTCTTTTCACCGAGCGAGACACTTCCGCCAGCATCGCCTGCTCACTGGACTCGACCAATTTCCACTGGCCCATGTCGAAGTCGTTCTTCTTGATGATGTCCTGCAAGGAGATGTTGGCGGGAGCGCCGGAGCCGATGCCGTAGATTTTCTTGTCGAACTTGTCGGCGTACTTGTTCAGGTCGGAAAAGTTATGCACACCCGCATCCCAGACGTAATCCGGGACCGCGAGGGTGAACTCGGTGCCCTCGAGGTTTTTCGCCAATTGAGTGACGTCACCGGTGGCCACGAACTTGTCGTAGAAACCCTGCTGTGCCGGCATCCAGTTGCCGAGAAACACGTCGACCTGGCCATCTTTCAAGCCGCCAAAGATGATCGGCACGGCAAGCGTGTCGACCTTGGCCTTGTAGCCCATGCCGTCCAGCAGAAACCCGGTGATGGCGTTGGTCGCGGCAATGTCGCTCCAGCCAGGGTCGGCCATTTTCACCGTCTCGCAACTCTGATCGGCATACGCCGATGCACTGCCCAGAGCCAGAAGCCCGGCTGTCAGTGCTGTGGATAACCTACGCATGGCATTCCCCTTAACATTATTGGTTTTGGCAGGGTTGTGGATAACGTGCTTTACGCTCCAGATCGTCGAGGTCGATGTGGTTGCGCATGTACTGCTGACTGGCGTCCACCAGCGGCTGGTGATCCCAGCTCTTCAGCTTGCCGATGGTTAATGCCTCGGCGACAAAACGTCGGCGCCGTTGGCTGGCGAGCACCTGTTGGTGGATGGCCGGGATGTCCCATTTGGCCCGGGCTTGGGCGAGAAACTCATCGAAAAGCGACCGATGTTGTGGCAATTGGCTGAGTTCTTCCAGTTCGCGCGGGTCGTTGTGTACATCGAAGAGTAGGCAAGGGTCGTCTTCGCTGTAGATGAATTTGTAGGCGCCGCGACGAATCATCATCAACGGACTGATGGTGCCTTCAGCCATGTACTCGCCGAAGACCTCGTCATGACCGCCCTGCCCTTGCAGGTGCGAGACCAGTGAGCGGCCATCCAGCGGCAACCCAGGCTCCAGCGACCCGCCGGCCAGTTCGACGAAGGTCGGCAACAGGTCGGCAGTGGAGACCGCCGCGCTGACCCGACCAGCCCCGAATTGCCCCGGCGCACTGATCAACAGCGGCACGCGGGCGGCCATTTCGTACCAGTGCATTTTGTACCAGAGGCCACGCTCGCCGAGCATGTCGCCGTGGTCACCGGAGAACACAATGATGGTGTCGTCGATCAAGCCGGTTTCTTCGAGTGTTTGCAGGAGTTTGCCGACGTTGCTGTCGATATAGCTGCATGCACCGAAGTACGCCCGGCGTGCATCGCGAATCTTATCCACAGGCAGTGGTTTGTCCCACAGGTCATAAACTTTGAGCAAACGCTGGGAGTGCGGATCGAGTTCGGACTGAGCCGGCGTCTCAGGCAATGGGATGTCGGCGTCGTCGTACATATCCCAGAAAGCCTTGGGAATGGTGTACGGGTCGTGTGGGTGGGTCATCGACACGGTCAGGCAGAACGGCTGATCGCCATCCTCACGGATGTGATCGAACAAATATTGTTGGGCCTTGAACACCACTTCTTCGTCGAAATCCAGCTGATTGGTGCGTACACATGGCCCGGCCTGCAGTACCGAAGACATGTTATGAAACCAGGTTGGACGCACGTCCGGCTCGTCCCAGTTCACCGACCAGCCGTAATCGGCCGGGTAGATGTCGCTGGTCAGGCGTTCTTCATAGCCGTGCAACTGATCCGGGCCGCAGAAATGCATTTTGCCCGACAGCGCGGTGCGGTAGCCGAGTCGGCGCAGGTAATGGGCATAAGTCGGTACATCGGCGGGGAAATCGGCCGCGTTGTCGTAGGCGCCAATCTTGCTCGGCAACTGACCGCTGACCAGGGTAAAACGCGACGGTGCGCACAGTGGGCTGTTGCAATAAGCGGCGTCGAACACCACGCCTTCGGCGGCGAGGCGGCTGAGATTGGGCAGTTTGATGGGCGAAGGACCGTAAAACGGCAACATTGGCGCGGCCATCTGATCGGCCATGATGAAAAGAATATTCTTGCGCTTCATGTGATCGCGGCATTCCATAGTGAATATTTATGCGAGAGTGCTGTGATCGAGCATGTAGCCCATGCAACTTGTGGTAAAGCCCACACGCGGCAATGACTAGGATAAGCACAGCTTATGTATGACGCCCTGGGTGATTTGTCTCTGGATTTGCTTCGCGCCTTTGAAGCGGCGGCCCGTCAGCGCAGTTTCACGGCTGCAGCAGTGGAGCTCGGCACCACGCAACCGGCCATCAGCCAGCAGATCAAGCGGTTGGAAGAACAACTCGGGACGCGGCTGTTCGACCGGATCTATCGCGGCATCGAACTGACCGAGGCCGGGACGATCCTGTTTGAGCAGGTTCAGCTCGGATTGCAGAACATCGACGCAGGATTAAGCGCGATCAGTGCCCAGCACCAACATGAAGTGTTGCAGGTCGCCACCGATTTCGCCTTCGCCGCGTATTGGCTGATGCCGCGGTTGCACCGCTTTCATGCCGCCAATCCTCAAGTGGATGTCAGCCTGGTCACCAGCGAACGCAGCCTCAATATGCTGCGCACCGATATTGATGTGGCGGTGTTGTTTGGTGATGGGCGATTCAAGCAGGGCGAAAGCTATTGGCTGTTCAGTGAAGAAGTCTTTCCGGTGTGCAGCCCGCTGCTGCTTAAGGATCGTCCCCTGCCCTTGCCCCCTCAGTCATTGCTTGAGTTCCCGCTGCTGCACCTTCGAGGCGAAAACAGCAGCAACTGGTTCGACTGGAGCGGTATGTTTCGTGAGCTGGGGATCGCTTCGGCACCCGCGCCCGGGCAATTGCGCTTCGACAATTACACGTTGCTGATCCAGGCTGCGATTGGCGGCCAAGGTGTGGCGATTGGATGGAGGCACCTTGTGGATAACTTGCTGGCGCAGGGTTTGTTGTGTCGACCGATTGCGGAAACGGTCATTTCCAGGCTCGGCTATTACGCGGTCCTGCCCCAGCGGAAACGGCGTGGTGCGCTGATTCAACAGTTTGTGGACTGGCTGATGGCTGAGCAGGCCAGCAGTGCGCAATCATTGAACGGCCTGCCGTTGCCGCCTATCGCTGTATAGCCTCAGTCGCGACGAAGGTCACGTGTTCACCGACATGCAGGTTCAACCGCAACTCATCGGCAATCCCCACGGCCACCCGGCTCAACCGGTCAAGCGGTTCGGCCAGGCCCGGCTCCAGGCTGCTGCTGACGTGGCTGAAATGCTCGATGGTCAGCCCGGCCACTCCGCGCGGCGCATTCACCAGCGTCCAGTGCAAGGTGCTACTTTGCAGGGCCTCACGGATTTCTTCGGCGGCGTGGCGTTGCAGTCGATCTTCTATTTCCGGATCGTCCAGTACCTCGAAATCGCCCACCAGAAACAGTCGGGCAATCCCCGTGGCTTGCATGCCATCGATCAGAGCATCCACCGCCAGCACTTGCTCGACCGGGCCGGGCACGATGGATTTTTCCACGTGCTCGCTGTTCATCGGCAACCCGGGTGCATTCAGCAGACAGATCACCGCCGAACACCCGGCGACGCTCTGCTTGACTCGCTTGGCATCGAACACATCGCCGGTCTTGGTGCGCAATCCGGGGCGCGGCGCGAGCGCCGTCAGGTCATCGAGAATTGCGATTACTTCATGTTGGCGCCGCAGCATTTCAGCCATCAGCGCACTGCCCAGGCTACTCATGGCGCCATAAAGCACCACTTTCACCACCGGGGTTTCGGCATTTTTCATGGCCGTGCTCCATTCTTCCTATCCATAGGGTGTGTGACCTGTGGGAAGCAACGTCGGTTCGACTCGGTTCAGAGGGTTTCAAAGGCAGCGGATCAAGGGCTACCACGCCCAGGGCTACTTCGACGCCAGCCCCCTTGCTCAGGCGCGTGCCTTGTGTGAGCAGGCGGCGCAATTGTTCCTCGGCTTCGCCGGGCAAATGTTCATCCAGATGGACCCATGGGGTCACGATCCCGCTGCTGACCCGTCGGCAAATCGAACAATGACAGTGGGCGATGTCATGCAAAGGCCCTCTGAATTGATAGCGCACGACCGGTTACACATCTGGTCAATGCGTTCATCCGCGAAAGCTGGGTGAAAGCTTCCCCGATTAGGATCGCCCCCACTACCGGCAACAGACCGGTCGGCCAATGCCAGTGTTTGATCGCTCGCACAGCCCAATTAACAACAACAATGGTGATCCTGATGTCCTCTGCTACCCGCCGCTTCGCTGTCACTCCGCCCATACGTCTCGTGCTTCCCGTTCTGCGCTGACCCACCCGGTTCGCCCATTCCCTAGCCGCGCTATGCCTGGAGTATTCCCATGCTGACTTTCCTTGGCTTTGCCATGGTCATTACGTTCATGTTCCTGATCATGACCAAGCGCCTGTCCGCGCTGATCGCTCTGATCATCATCCCGATCCTGTTCGCGCTGTTCGGTGGTTTTGCGCCGAAGATCGGTCCGATGATGCTCGAAGGCATCACCAAACTCGCACCGACCGGTGTGATGCTGATGTTCGCCATTTTGTACTTCGCCTTGATGATCGATTCCGGCCTGTTCGACCCGGCGGTGCGCAAGATCCTCAAACTGGTCAAGGGCGACCCGTTGAAAGTGTCGATCGGCACCGCCGTACTGGCGCTTGTCGTCTCCCTCGATGGTGACGGCGCGACCACTTACATGATCTGCGTGGCCGCCATGCTGCCGCTCTACAGCCGCATCGGCATGAGCCCGCGGATCATGGCCGGCCTGATTATCCTCGCCGGCGGCGTGATGAACATGACGCCATGGGGCGGCCCGACCGCGCGTGCGGCCAGTGCACTGCATGTGGACCCGTCCGACATCTTCGTACCCATGATTCCGGCGATGGCTTTCGGGGTGCTGGCCATCCTCATGATTGCCTACTTCTATGGCAAGCGTGAGCGTGCGCGCCTGGGTGAGTTGCATCTGGTGGGCGATGAAATCGACCACAGTGAAATCAGCGTTTCGCAATTCCCGGATGCCCGTCGTCCGAAGTTGATCTGGTTCAACGGCGCCCTGACCCTGGTCCTGATGTGCACCCTGGTTGCCGGTCTGTTGCCGCTGCCGGTGCTGTTCATGGTGGCGTTCAGTATCGCGATGATCGTCAACTACCCGTGCCTGCAACAGCAGAAGGACCGCGTCGCGGCCCACGCCGGTAGCGTGCTGGCAGTGGTCGGTTTGATCTTCGCGGCCGGTATCTTCACCGGTATCCTGTCGGGCACCGGCATGGTCGATGCGATGTCGAAAAGCCTGTTGGCGGTCATCCCGGACTTCCTCGGCCCGTACCTGGCGGTGATCACCGCACTGGTGAGCATGCCGTTCACGTTCTTCATGTCGAACGATGCATTTTATTACGGCGTGTTACCGGTGCTGGCAGAAGCCGCCAGCCATTACGGTATAACTGCGGTTGAAATGGCGCGTGCCTCGATCGTCGGTCAACCCGTTCACCTGTTGAGCCCGCTGGTACCATCGACCTACCTGTTGGTGGCCCTGGCCGGCATCGACTTCGGTGATCACCAGCGTTTCACCCTGAAATGGGCGGTGCTGGTTTGCGTATGCATACTGATCGCCGCCTTGCTGATGGGGATTTTTCCGTTGTTCAGCACTCTGTAAGCCCAAGACTCACCATGAAGGGTCCAGGCTTTGTTGTTTGAAGCCGGGCCCTTCGTGGTTTAACACTTCCACAAAGGAATACACATGGAATGGCTGACCAACCCTGAAATCTGGGTTGCCTTCTTTACCCTGACCGCCCTGGAAATCGTCCTGGGTATCGATAACATCATCATGATTTCGATCCTGGTCAGCCGCATGCCCAAGCACATGCAAAAGCGCACCCGGATTTTCGGTTTGGCGCTGGCCATGGTCACGCGGATTCTGTTGTTGCTGTCGATCACCTGGGTCATGCGCCTCACTGCGGACCTGTTCGAAGTGTTCGGCCAAGGCATTTCCGGGCGTGACCTGATCCTGTTCTTCGGTGGTCTGTTCCTGCTGTGGAAGAGCTCGCAAGAGATGTATCACGCGCTGGAAGGTGAAGATGAAACCAACGAGGAGCCGGGTGGCAAGGGCGGCAACTTCCTCTACACCATCATTCAGATCGCGATCATCGACATCGTGTTCTCGCTGGACTCGGTCATCACCGCCGTGGGCATGGTGTCCCACGTACCCGTCATGGTCGCGGCGATCATCGTTGCCGTGCTGGTGATGATGTGGGCTTCCGGCACCATCAGCGAGTTCATCGACAAGCACCCGTCGCTGAAAATGCTGGCGCTGTCGTTCCTGTTGATCGTCGGCACCGTGCTGATTGCTGAATCCCTCGACGTTCACGTGCCAAAAGGCTACGTCTACTTCGCCATGGCGTTCTCGCTGGCGGTGGAAGCGATCAACATCAAGATGCGTACCGCGATGGCGAAAAAGCGCAAACAGCAGGATCCGGTGAAGCTGCGCAAGGACATTCCGGGTCAGTAACCCCGGTCAGCATAAAACCTGTGGGAGCAAGCTCGCTCCCACATTTTTTTTGCTCTGTGATTACCCTGGCGGATCGAGGTTATCCAGCACTCGATTCACCGCCAATTCCCCCAACATGATGCTTTGCTGAATCCCCAGCAGAGTGCTGCGCTGTGGGCCATCCAGAAACCCTGCGAAATCACTGGCCATTACGCTGGCTGACGCCAACGGTTCGCAGGCGTGCCCGAGCAAGGTTTCGTTATCGACCTTGGGGTCTATGAAGAAAATGCTGCTGGGTTTGCGCGGTGGGAAGTCGTGGGGGACCGGATCGGTGTCCGGTGGGTTGGGCGTTACCTTGAACATAAGCTGATTTACTCCTAAATGGGGCCGCTTACCGTTCTCTACTAAAAGAAGGGTGGCGGCCGTGCGCAGGTTAGTAGACCGGGGAGAATCAGCATTGCCGGCGCGCCGAAGCGCCCTGCGCACAGCCACCATCAGGTTCAGACAAAAAATCTGACTGACAGCGCTTCTGCACCTTACTGAAAACACCTCAGGCCACTAAACCCGACCACTGATAGGTAGTGGCAGGGAAACGATAGAGGCCAGGGCAAGGCGCACAAGCCGGCGGATTCTGGCGTAACCGTAGGCAACGGCGCAAGGCGTTGTAGCCTCCGAGAAGTAACCCAGGGTGTCACTAAACGAACGCGTGAATCGGGCCGGAGAAATTGAAGAATTAGCCGACAGTCCATTCCAGAGGTTGACGCATCGTGCTTGGGTGGTTAGCGTCCCCCGCTCGCTTCAAACGACAATGACAAGGAATGCATATGTCTGGAAAACCGGCTGCACGCCTCACGGACCCGGCCACCTGCCCCTCCCCGGCCACGGCACCAACCCGATTGCCAGCGGCTCACCCGATGTCTTTTTCAACGATCTCGCCGCCGCTCGGGTCAGCGACAAATGCACCTGCGGTCAGGCACTCAGCGGTGGATTCTCTTCAACGGTGTTCATCAACGGCCTGAACGCCATGACCCTCGACAGCACCGCCAGCCATGGCGGCGTGGTGGTCGGCGGCTCCGGCAACGTCATCATCGGCAGCAGTCACACCCCCGAGCCATTCATTCCGCCCCTGCCGATCATCGGCCAACCCTTGGTCGAATTCAAAGCCGTCAGCGCCGGCAATAGCGAACCGATCGCCGCACAAGACTACGAAATCGAAACCGCCGAAGGCCGCATCGTCAAAGGCCAGACCAACGCCCTGGGCATGACCCAAAGCGTCGCCACCTTACAGCCCGACCTCGCCGTCGTCCGCTGGACCGTCTGAAGCCTCAAGGAAGAATCAAATGACCGGCCAATGCATCGCTCCAGACGATCTGGACATGAAAAAACTCTGGGACAGCACCTGCGAACTACCCGCCTGCAAACGCGAAACCACCACGGGCGGCCCCAACCCGAAAACCCGCGTCGAAGTGCCGTTGCTAACCTGTAACTGCCTCTGGCGCAGGTTTCAGAAAGAAGCCGAAGAATGGGTCGCACCGGGTGGCGTACTGATTGCCGACCCGCAAGTGCGCAACCGCAAGATCAACGCGGCCTATGCGCAGTTGTGGCTGGCGGATAACCGGTTTCAGTGGGCGGGGTTGGCGGCGTTTGCTTCGAAGCAGGTGGGGTGTGGGTTGATCCATGCCTCCACGCTAGACCAGAGAATCGAAGCGGAGAAAAAAGCTTACCGAAAGTTAAAAAACAGTCAGTCAAAGGATTTGTATGAACGCGTAGTGGTGAACAAATTGCGTTCGGATCCTGAGCTTTGGACACAATGGGATCAGGCCAAGCAGCAGAATTCGGTCCCCCTGACGAGTGATCCACTGTCAGGCGACGCGATTGCGTTTCTTCAAGAAGAATTGCAATACGTTCACGAAATGCTTGCGCTTGGAAACACTGCTCTTTTCCTGGATGTTTATCCATTGCACCGGTTTTTCATGGTGCGAGGGTTCAAGGAAATGGAGAAATGCCTGCCTGACCGCAGCAGCCTTAAAAATGAAGTACTTTGGCCTATTGCAGATAGAGTTGAATTCGGTGCATTCCGGACGGAGGTATCCGATACATTCAAGGCAATCGAGGCCGGAGATATTGCTACGAGCGTCGAGCTTATGGCTGCTCATGAGCAGCTAAACATTCTTCAGCCAGCCATGTATGACGTGAACCACTTCGCAAGACTTATGCAAGGCACTCAAGCCGGTGATGTTGTGTCCGTGGTAACTGGCTTGTTCACTGGAGTTTCTGAAGAGATTCAACTTACTCTAGCCAGTCAATGTAAGACTCCTGACTATCGTCAAGTCACATTTGGTCGCAATCCGTTCTCTGATTTGGCGGACAAAGACCAACGTATGGCTTTTGTTCTTCGAGCTGCAACGCAATTTGATCGTTTGCTTAAAGACCCCCTAACACATAACCAGTTGGAGCAATCGATAAGAGAGATATCCCAAGGCGGGGGCGTCAGATGAGGATGCTCTCAAAGCGTATTCGATTGTTAGTGGTTGGCACCGCTGCTGCTCTCGTTGCTTATGCAGCCTACTCCGGTAGAAGCGTAGATGTGCTTAGCGTTCACGTTGGTAAACCGTACGAGGAGGTGGTGCGAGACTCAACATTCTCAGTACAGGCAAAGACAGCCGTTTACCCCAGTGAACCACCCCATCCAAGCTCAACCTGGATCAGCAGTCCTGTTGTCATTCGGTTTGATGATCCTGAGCATGGCTTCACCTTGCCACCAACCAAATTTGGTGCAGTGACGTACAACAAGAGTAAAGTTGCAACTGTTACCACCTCTCCAATGCTCGAGACTTTGGCTTTTGAGGAACTCTTGCCCCTGCTAGACAAAATGCAGACCACGTTGAAAGAAGCGGGTTGGACACCGCGAAACGGCAGTGATTATGCTTGGTTGGTAACCACAAATGAAACTGACAGAAATGCGCTTCAGAGTAAATTGTTCGACCAGGTTGTTATTGTGATGCTCCTTATACCTCACAAGTACAGTCTTGCGCTTAACGTCAAATGCTACGCCCGCTGTAATGAGCGCGACCCGAAAACGGCGAAGTATCTAATTGATGTCAGTGTCGGTTCGGATTACTACAGCGAATGAAATGTCGCTCCAGAAGGTGGCGTCGCTGTTTGCAAAGAGCAGCATTTTTTATGCTGTTCATTTGTCTGACCTCTTTTCACATCCCAATTGATAGGTTGGCCCTTCATATCGGTAAGCCGTACGCAGCACTCGTTAAAGACTCCACATTCCCAGTCGAACGAAAAACCGCTATATACCCAAGCGAACCGCCAGAAGTAGACTCAACCTGGATTAGCAGCCCGGTGGTTGTCAAGTTTGATGACCCTCAACACGACTTCACCCTACCGCCAACGAAGTTTGGCGCTGTAGGGTACGACAAAGGGAAAGTATCGACGCTTACAACTTCACCGATGTTGGAAATTCTGTCTTTCGATCAGTTGATCCCCTTACTCATCCATTTACAGGAGATGCTGAAAAGCTCAGGGTGGATACCGCGAGATAATGAACGCCATGCCTGGCTCAGTTTTAATGATGCGATCGAGAGAAGTGATTTTCAGAATTTGTTGTTCGATCAAGTTGTAGTCGTGATGCTGCTCGTCCCTCAAAAATACAGTCTTGCCCTAAACGTCAAATGCTACGCACGTTGCGACGAGCGCAACCCGAAGACAGCGAAGTATCTGATCGATGTTAGCGTAGGTGCGGATCACTTCAGCGCTTGAACTCTCCCTCAATGAGGCTGCTGCGCAGCCCCGCGGGAGCAAGCTCGCCACAGGGTTTGTGTTCGTGCACCTTTTCACCTGAGTGGCAGGGGCTTTTTCACCTCTGCATCAAGCTGTTTTCATGACAGTTTTGTTTCAATCGCTTCTTTAGCTATGCGATGCTGGCGCGCAGGCCGTTAGCCAACTACAGCTTAAGTACAGAACGTAGATGAACGCGCGGCACCGTCAACTTGCCCCTTTGGGGCGCTACCACCACAGGGGGTCTGCATGCTCACCCTGCTCAATTTGTTATCTGCCGTGGCCTTGTTGATTTGGGGCACGCACATCGTCCGAACCGGCATCCTGCGGGTCTACGGTTCCAACTTGCGCCATGTGATTGGCCGGAACATGTCCAAGCGCTGGCTGGCGTTCGTCTCCGGGATCGTCGTCACGGCGATGGTCCAGAGCAGCAACGCCACCGCCATGCTCGTCACCTCCTTTGTCGGTCAGGGCCTGATGGCGCTGACCCCGGCCCTGGCGACCATGCTCGGGGCCGACGTCGGTACCGCGCTGATGGCGCGGGTGCTGACCTTCGACCTGTCATGGTTGTCACCGCTGCTGATCTTTCTTGGGGTGATTTTCTTCCTGTCGCGCAAACAGACCCGACTGGGGCAGATGGGTCGCGTCAGTCTCGGCCTCGGGCTGATCATCCTGGCGCTGCAACTGATCGTTGAGGCTGCTGCGCCGATTACCCAGGCCCAAGGCGTGAAAGTGATTTTCGCCTCGCTCACCGGCGACATCTTGCTGGATGCGCTGGTCGGCGCGTTGTTTGCGATGGTTTCCTACTCCAGCCTGGCCGCCGTCTTGCTGACGGCGACCCTGGCTGGTGCCGCGATGATCAGCCTGCCCGTGGCCATCGGGCTGGTGATCGGCGCCAACATCGGCAGCGGCATCCTTGCCTTCCTCAGCACCAGCATGCAGAACGCCGCCGGCCGCCAAGTGGCATTGGGCAGCCTGCTCTACAAACTGATCGGCCTGTTGCTGATCATTCCGGTGCTCGACCCGTTGGTGCACTGGATCGACAGCCTGGACTTCAGCCCTCAGGAAATGGTCATCGGCTTTCACCTGCTCTACAACACCGCGCGCTGCCTGATCCTGCTGCCCAGCGTCGGACCGATGGCCAGGCTCTGCGCGTGGCTGTTGCCGGAGCGGCCGGAGATCAACGGCACCGCCAAACCGCGGCATCTTGATCCAACAGCGCTGGTCACGCCCAGCCTGGCGCTGGCCAATGCCGCCCGGGAAACCCTGCGCATCGGTGACCTGATCGACACTATGCTCGAGGCCATGCTCGACGTGCTGAACGGCAAGCAAACCGCCATTACCCAGGAAATGCGGCGCCTGACCGATGATGTGGAATCGCTCTACGGTGCGATCAAGCTCTATCTGGCGCAAATGCCCCGCGAAGACCTCAGCGAGCAGGACAGCCGGCGCTGGGCGGAAATCATCGAGCTGGCGATCAACCTTAAACTGGCCAGCGACCTCATCGAGCGCATGCTGCGCAAGGTTCAGCAGCAGAAAACCTCGCAGCGCCGGTCTTTTTCCGAGGTCGGCCTGGAAGAGTTGGCGGGGTTGCACAGTCAGTTGATCTCCAACCTGCGCCTGGGGTTGTCGGTGTTCCTCAGTGCCGATAAGGAAAGTGCCCGCCTGTTACTGCGTGAGAAACGTCGCTTTCGCGCGCAGGAGCGCCGTCTGGCCCATGCTCACGTCAGTCGATTGCAACGTAAGATCGTGCAGAGTATCGAAACCAGCTCGTTGCACCTGGAGTTGATTGCCGACATGAAGCGTCTCAATTCGCTGTTTTGCAGCAGCGCCTATGTGGTGCTGGAAACTGCCGACACCGGCGCCCTGGCGGTCGACGATTTCGTTGACATCACTCATTCACCCTGAACGTCCACAGTTGCCTGAAGTCTGTTGAACTTACGCTGGCCGTATGGAAACCCGTTATGCGCTGTCTGTTGTTCGCCTGTCTGTTGCTTGGCTCATTCCCTTCATTTGCTCTGGATCGCTTTCAGGTCGAGGGCTACACGCTGCCCAACGGTCTGCAATTGCTGCTCAAGCCCGGCACCGAGCACGGGCATGTGGCGATTCGTCTGGTGGTCGGCGTCGGCATCGATGATTTCAGCTGCGCCGACAAGGAGCTGCCGCACCTGCTTGAACACTTGCTGTTCAGCGGCATCGACGCCACCGGCGAAGGGGGCCTGGAAGAGCGCATGCAGGTCCTGGGTGGCGAGTGGAACGCCTACACCAGCAATGCCGACACGACGTTCGTCATCGAAGCCCCGGCGAAAAACCAGCGCAAGGTCCTCGACCTGCTGCTGGCGCTACTGACCCAGACCCGAATTGACGACAACGCCATCAACGCCGCCAAACAAGTGGTCGAGCGCGAAGACGGCGGCCATTACTCGCACCTGCAACGTTGGCTGGATCGCCAGGATCTTGGCCACTCGGCGAGTAATCAACTGGCGGTGGAACTGGGCCTCAAATGCCCCGAGCGGCCGGAGGTCGATCACCTGACCCGCGATCAGCTGGAAAAGGTACGCAAGACCTGGTACGCGCCCAACAACATGACCCTGATCGTCGTCGGCGACCTTGAGCGGTTGCTGCCGGCCTATCTGGAGCGGTCTTATGGTGCGCTTGAAGCGGTCGATCCGACGGATCACCCGCCCCTCCCGGCCATCCAGGCCAGCGCTGCCCATGAGCGCACCCTGAGTCACGGTTTTGTTGGCGGCAGTGCCAAGCTGCATTGGCTGGTGCCGGAGCCGGTGCTGGGAGATCAGCACGACGAAACCTTCGACTTGCTCAAGGACTATCTGGACTGGGCGCTCTACCGCCAATTGCGCCTGGCCAATGGCTTGTCCTACGGGCCTTCGGCCGAGCGCGAGGTGTTTGGCGGTGTGGGCTTCATGAGCCTGAACGCGGACCTTGAGCGCGACGACGTGCCCGAGGCCGAACGGGTGCTGGAGGATCTGAAGGCCGGGTTGCTCAGGGATGGTCTCAATGCCGACACCTTCAACCGCATCAAACAGGCCGCCATCGCCCGCCAGGCCTGGGCCGTGCAAGGCAACCGCGCGTTGGCCGATTATTACTGGAGCGCCCTTGGGGACTATGAGGATGGCCGTTTCGCCAACCCGGCCAAGGCACTGCAAGGGGTGACGCTGGAGGACGCAAACAAAGCGATGCGTGAATTGCTGATGCAGCCGGGCTACCTACGGATCGAACAGCCATTGATCAGTGATGACCAGTTTATGTGGGCGATTGCCGGGGTGTTCGGGTTGCTGGTTCTGAGCGTACTGGCTTTGCGCTTTCATCGCAGAAAGTAACCATTTTCTGTGGTGAGGCGGTACCCTATCGAGGATTTTCCCACGACTATTGCGAACCGCCGAATGCCTACTCTGACCCTATTCGTCCAGCGCATCCTGGAACTGATGAAGCGCTACCCCGGGGTCATTGCGCTCGGCGGTTTCATCTCTGGGGTCGGCAGTTTCATTCTGGTAGATCGCCAGCAAGGTCTGGCGACCTGGATCACCACCATCATGCTGGTCAGCTGGATCTGGCTGATGCTGGAAAACAGCTTGACCAAGCTGTTCGCCAGGATCTTCAAACGCGAAATACCCCAGCCGCTGCTGCGCTACGCCACGCAGATGATCCATCAGGAAAGCCTGTTCTTCGTCCTGCCGTTCTTTTTTATCACCACCACCTGGAACAGCGGCCAACTGTTCTTTACCGGGCTGCTGGCCATCGCCGCGCTGATTTCCATCATCGACCCGCTCTACTACAAATGGCTGGCCCCCCGGCGCTGGGCGTTCCTGGCGCTGCACACACTGACGCTGTTTGCTGCACTGCTGACCGCCCTGCCCGTTATCCTGCACCTGACCACCGCTCAGAGCTTCAAACTGGCCTTAGGCACGGCCGTCGTGCTGTCGTTCCCGAGCCTGGCATCGATCTTCCCGATTCGTACCGTGCGCAACGCGCTGGCGATTCTCAGTATCACGCTGGGCATCGGCGCGCTCGGTTGGGTGCTGCGATCCTGGGTGCCGCCGGCGACCCTGTGGATGACCGACGTGGCGATCAGCACCCAACTGCAGGACCGCACCCCCGGCGACAGCCTCGATGAAGTCAGTGTCGAGCAGATTCGCGGCGGCGGGCTGTACGCCTACACCGCGATCAACGCCCCGCGCGGTCTGGATGAGCGGGTCTATCACGTGTGGCAGTTCAACGGCAAAGAGGTCGACCGCATCCCCCTGGACATCCACGGCGGGCGTAAGGAAGGTTACCGGGCCTGGACCCACAAGCAGAATTTCCCCGGTGATCCTGCGGGTAAATGGCAGGTTCGGGTGCTGACCGAAGATGGCCAGCTCATTGGTGTGTTGCGCTTCGTGGTAAAGGACAAAAAGCCTGCGACTGCCGCAAAGTAACCCGTTGCCAGCTTCGTTGTGCTCAGCGCTTGCTCGATCCTGCCCAGGTCCGAGCCGTTCGATGTCTATCGATTGCCTTCGGCCCAGAGCAGCGTATCGGCCCGCCACGGGACGCCGCAACGCTGGTCGCTGCGCCTGGCCAAGCCGCAGGCCAGCGAGGCCTTGAGGCCGAGCCCCACAGGGGGCTCGGTTAGCCGAAGAACCAGTAACAGACGCCGATCGCGCCGAGAACGCCGGCAAACTCCGCCAGCAACGCACACCCCACCGCATGACGCGCCCGTTGGATTCCCACCGCGCCGAAATACACCGCCAATACATAGAAGGTCGTTTCGGTACTGCCCTGAAGTGTCGCCGCCACCAGCGCCGGGAAGCTGTCCACGCCAGAGGTTGTCATGGTCTCGATCAGCATCGCCCGGGCGGCACTGCCGGAGAATGGTTTGACCATCGCCGTTGGCAGTGCATCCACAAAACGCGTGTCCCAACCGGCCCATTCCACCAGGTGCCGGATCCCGTCCAGACCAAAGTCAAGCGCTCCGGACGCACGCAGCACGCCGACGGCACACAGCATCGCGACCAGATACGGCAGCAGGTCCTTGGCCACGCCGAAGCCTTCTTTGGCGCCTTCGACGAATGCTTCGTAGACCTTCACCTTACGTAACGCGCCGATCACCAGAAACAGCATGATCAGCCCGAACAGCGTCAGGTTGCCGAGGATCGATGACAGGCCGGTCAGGGCGGTCGCCGAGAGCGTCGCCAGCAGCGCCATGAAACCACCGAGGGCCAAGGCACCGGGAATCAGGTACGCGAGCACCACCGGGTCCCAGATGCGCAGACGTTGCATGAACGCTACCGACAAGAAACCCACGATGGTCGAGCAACTGGTGGCGAGCAGGATTGGCAGGAACACCAAGGTCGGATCGGGCGCACCTTGCTGGGCGCGGTACATGAAGATCGTCACTGGCAGCAGGGTCAGGGAGGAGGCGTTGAGCACCAGGAACAGGATCTGCGCGTTGCTGGCGATGGTGGCGCTCGGATTGAGCTCCTGCAGCGCCTTTATGGCTTTAAGGCCGATCGGCGTGGCGGCGTTATCCAGGCCCAGGCCATTGGCGGCAAAGTTCAGCGTGATCAGGCCGATGGCCGGATGACCCGCCGGGACTTCGGGCATCAGGCGCAGAAATAATGGACCGAGCGCCTTGGCCAGCCACTCGACGATCCCGGCTTTCTCGGCAATCCGCAGAAAGCCCAGCCAGAGGGTGAGGGTGCCGAACAGCAGGATCATCACCTCAACCGATAATTTGGCCATGGCGAAAATGCTTTCCACCATCGCCGCGAAGATCCCGGCGTTACCGCCGATCAGCCATTGCGCCAGCGCCGAAACGGCCGCCACGATGAAGAAGCCAAGCCACAGGCCATTGAGCATCAGTTAAATCCCCCGAAGAATGCGGCGAATGATAGCGGGGCAGCCAGAAACGACAAACCCCGGATTTCTCCGGGGTCTGTTTTGGCTCTAAATGCAGGATGACTCAGTTGCTGGAGACTTCACCGGCCGGCAACTTTTCCTTGCTGCGCCAGTGCGGCAGGGAGTTCCAGTAGCGTTGGCCCTTGGCATCGTCGTACATGCCTTCCCAGCGGGAGATGACCAATACGGCCAAGGCATTGCCGATCACGTTCAGCGCAGTTCGCGCCATGTCCATGATGCGGTCTACACCGGCGATGAACGCCAGGCCTTCCAGTGGAATACCCACGCTGCCCAAGGTGGCCAGCAGCACCACGAAGGACACGCCCGGTACGCCGGCAATGCCTTTGGAGGTGACCATCAGGGTCAGCACCAACAGCAATTGCTGGCTGATGGACAGGTCAATGCCGTAGAGCTGGGCAATGAAGATTGCCGCGATGCTCTGGTACAGGGTCGAACCATCAAGGTTGAACGAGTAGCCGGTCGGGACCACGAAGCTGCAAATGGCTTTCGGCGCGCCGTAGGCTTCCATCTTCTCGATCACGCGCGGCAGCACGGTTTCGGAACTGGCGGTGGAGTAGGCCAGCACCAGCTCATCTTTGAAGATGCGCATCAGCTTGATCACCGAGAAGCCGAACAGGCGAGCGATCAGGCCCAGCACCACGAAGGCGAAGAAGGCGATGGCGGCGTAAACCAGAATCACCAGTTTGGCCAGCGGCACCAGAGAGGCGAAACCGAAGTTGGCCACGGTCACTGCGATCAGTGCGAAAACGCCGATCGGGGCGTAGTTCATGATCATGTGAGTGACTTTGAACATGCTTTCCGACACGCCCTGGAACATCTTTACCAGCGGCTCGCGCAGGTCCGATTGCAGGCTCGACAGACCGAGGCCGAACAATACGGAGAAGAAGATGATCGGCAGCATCTCGCCGCGGGCCATGGCCGCGAAGATGTTCGACGGGATCAGGTTGAGGATGGTTTCGATGAACGCATGTTCATGCTGAACCTCGGCGGCAGTGGCCTGGTACTTGGAAATATCCACAGTACCCAGGGTGCTCATGTCGATGCCGGTGCCCGGATGGAACACGTTGGCCAGCATCAGACCGACCACGATGGCAATGGTGGTGACGATCTCGAAATAAATGATGGTCTTCAGACCGATACGCCCCAGCTTCTTCGCGTCACCAACGCCTGCAATACCGACGATCAGCGAAGAGATCACGATCGGGATCACAATCATCTTGATCAGACGGATAAAGATATCGCCTGCTGGTTGCAGGACATTGCTGATCCACCAGGCTTTTTCGGCACTGAAGTGGTTGAGCAGTGCACCGATTGCAATCCCCAATACCAGACCGATGAGGATCTGCCAGGCGAGGCTAAGCTTTGCCTTCTTCATATCTTTACCCTTACTTGCGTTTGACTCAGACAGATGCAAAAACCGGAACGCTTGTGGCGAAAAAGTCTTGTGCATCTACCCCCGTATAAGGAGCCCCGGAGCGCGTGTTATCGGCTCTCTGGCAGGCGAAAAAAGGCGCAACTATTCAGATGCAAGGAAGCGACGTCTAATGCCGTAAACGCCTACCCTATGCCGAATCGGCATGAGTTTTTTTAACTGAAACGCGTGTCCCAACCGGTTCGAATACGACATTTCGGCAAGCATAAGTGCCGTGAACCGGCCATCGCAGAGGAGATTGGTTGTTTTTTGAACAAGGGAATGAGGGCTAAAACTTGGGAAAAAACCTACGTTCAAGCGCGAAAATTCTCGGTCTTTGAGTCGCAGTTTTCTCGATATACGGTCACCAAAGAAATACCGCGAAATGGTTTTGCGAGGGATTAGCGGAGGAGGCGAGCAGAACGCTCTAGGTCAATGCTTTTCGATGAGGAAAGCGCTTCGCAAGCCCGACGATCCATGAGTGACCGGCGAACTTGCGTCGCAGCTTCTGCCTGCCCCGGCCCTTGCGCAGGCACTCCCTGTACCCGTAGGTCACTCCGCCCCTGAAACAGGCAGAACGTCCCGGCCCCCTGATCATGCGCCTACCGTCCTCGGGTAGCGCAGTGGAAAGAAGCCATGCTGCTTCTTTCATGTGACGAATTCAGTACCAGTGTGGATCTTTCTTCAACTGTTCCATCAGCAAGTCCTGCATGCCCGGGTCCGGCTTTCCAAGAAAGCGGTAGTCGGCATGTCGCGTAGGCGACTTGTCGGCCGGCAGCCCCGCTGGCACTTCGACCAGCATGGCGTAGGCATCCTTCTTGTCGAAGCTGACGGCAACGATCAAGCGCTTGTTGAGGCATGTCGCCTGCGATTCGCAAAGCGGCCCAACCAGATACTTCTCGCCATCTTCTTCAACGGCATTCATTTGTTCGGCGTCGCCGGACAGGTTCATGACCCATTCCGGCAGGCGTTCTTCCTTCTTCACCACGTCTTGCCAGGTTTCACGGTACTGCGGGTCTGCATTGAGCAACTCATTGACCCGCGACTGGCCGTCATTGGCCGCTGTGGCCATGGCACAACCGCCCAGAAGCAGGGCGGCTGCCAGTGTCTTTACTAAAACGCTCATATTCACCCTCGACCGCGCCGGCCAAAGAAGAAGGAAGCAATAAACATCACCAGGAACACGACAAAGAGAATCTTGGCGATGCCCGTCGCGGTGCCTGCGATACCACCGAAGCCCAGTACTGCAGCGATGATGGCAATAATCAAGAATGTGATTGCCCAGCTCAACATGGTGATTCTCCTTACGCTTCTACTTAGAGAGGTTGCTTGTGGTGCTTTTCCCGGCGCATCGAACGCGCCAAGTTCATGTGTTTAGAACACCCAACGTTCCTGGCGAGGCATCTCATCCGCAGGCTGAGCCTGGTCGACGTCCATCATTCGCATGGGGGGGCTGTCAGCCTGGTGGCTGCTGGCCGCGCTGAAATGGGTTTGTGTCGGGTGCTGAATCGACAAGCGTGGCACTTCTTGCTGCTGGCTTAGCTCCCAGCGCTGAAACTGCTGGCCGCCGATCAAAGTGATCAATAGCGCCAGAACAGCAAACAGACCTTGCTGCAGATGCAGTGGCGAGATACGCAACTGGGCGGCACGTTGGCGACTCATCCTGAAGCTCCTCCCACGCTGTGGTGATTTTGTTAGGGGCGACTTCTTGAGTACCCCGGTTAACCAGACTGTTGCAGCCTGCGTGCCAGCTTTTATTGATAATAAAAACTAATAAAATCAATACGTTATGATCATGGTGAAAATCGTATCGGACGCATCCTGCACGATGGCCCTTTTGACGTCGTGCGTAATGCACGATGGACTCAAAGGAACTTTGAATATTTTTGAATTGCGAGGAGGGCGTGGATGTCACAAGGGGACACCCGCAATCGCCTGCGAACCGCCTATCTGATAAAAAAACAGCAAAATCAGGCGATTAGCCTTAGGGTGAGGAGTAGAGCTACGCTGCTGTGGCTGGAATCGAGCAGAATCAACCATGCAACTTGCCCGATTTTTCCGGGACTAACCAAGATCATTCATTAAGGAGCGTAGGAAAATGGAATCAGCCACTGAGCATCAAGGCCGCATTCTGCTGGTGGACGATGAGTCCGCCATCCTGCGTACCTTCCGCTATTGCCTCGAGGATGAAGGCTACAGCGTCGCTACCGCCAACAGCGCCGCTCAGGCGGATGCGCTGCTTCAACGCCAAGTCTTCGACCTGTGTTTCCTCGACCTGCGTCTGGGCGAAGACAATGGCCTCGATGTGCTGGCCCAAATGCGCATTCAGGCGCCGTGGATGAGGGTGGTGATCGTCACCGCTCATTCGGCCGTGGATACTGCCGTGGATGCCATTCAGGCCGGTGCCGCCGACTACCTGGTCAAGCCTTGCAGCCCCGACCAATTACGCCTGGCCACCGCCAAGCAGCTGGAAGTGCGGCAACTGTCGGCACGTCTGGAAGCCCTTGAAGGCGAAGTGCGCAAATCCAAGGATGGCCTGGACTCCCACAGCCCGGCGATGAAAGTCGTGCTCGAAACCGCCCGCCAGGTGGCCGGTACCAATGCCAATATTTTGATTCTCGGCGAGTCAGGCACCGGTAAAGGCGAGCTGTCCCAGGCCATTCACGGCTGGAGCAAGCGCGCGAAGAAGTCCTGCGTCACGATCAACTGCCCATCCCTGACCGCCGAACTGATGGAGAGCGAGCTCTTCGGCCATAGCCGGGGGGCATTCACCGGGGCCAGCGAAAGCACTCTGGGGCGAGTCAATCAGGCCGATGGCGGTACGCTGTTTCTCGACGAAATCGGCGATTTTCCCCTGACGTTGCAACCAAAGTTGCTGCGTTTTATTCAGGACAAAGAATACGAGCGAGTGGGCGATCCGGTGACCCGCCGCGCCGATGTACGAATCCTTGCCGCCACCAACCTCAACCTCGAAGACATGGTGCGCGACGGCCGTTTCCGTGAAGATTTGCTCTACCGGCTGAACGTGATCACCCTACACCTGCCGCCACTGCGAGAGCGCAGGGAAGATATTCTGAACCTGGCCGATCGCTTTCTGGCCCGTTTCGTCAAGGAATACGCGCGTCCGGCTCGGGGCTTCAGCGACGAAGCTCTTGAAGCGCTGCTCGGCTACCGCTGGCCGGGGAACATTCGCGAACTGCGCAACGTGGTGGAGCGGGCAAGCATCATTTGTCCACAGGAGCGGGTGGAGCTCAGTCACTTGGGCATGGCTGAAACCCCGGTCAACAACGCGCCTCGGGTTGGCGCTGCGCTGAGTCTGGATGAACTGGAAAAAGCCCACATCGGAGCGGTCCTCGCCACTGCCGATACGCTGGACCAGGCTGCCAAGACCCTGGGTATCGATGCCTCGACGTTGTACCGAAAGCGCAAGCAGTACAACTTGTGAGCTGTCTCCGATGAGACTGGCGATGAAGTTGCGCACGCGGTTATTTCTGAGTATTTCCGCACTGATCACCGTGGCGCTGCTTGGGCTGTTGCTCGGGCTGGTCAGCGTGATGCAGATGGCGAGTTCCCAGGAAGCGCTGATTCGCGATAATTTCGTCACACTCGACCTGGGACTGAAATTGCGTCGGACCCTGGGCGATCAACTGATGATCATGCTCCGCAAGACGCCGGATCCTGCAGCGTTCGAGGCGTCCAAGCAGCATTATTTGCAGTTGCTTGATGACGGCATTGTCCATGCCCAGGCGGGCGATGAGCTCCAAAGCGGTTTTGAACAGGCCAAGACTGACTACCTGAGCTTTCTGCAGGCATACGACCTGTCACGTGACTCGACGCAGGTGTTGAGTGGCAACGAAGCGCTCACCGAAAAATTCAATGCACTGCGCGATGGTTTGATCGTCGAGCAACAGCGTGCGCTGGATAACATCAATGCCACCGAACGGCAGGCTCGGGAGAGGGCGCTGCTGGTTGCCGGCCTGCTCGGGCTGGTGGGGCTGGCGGTGCTGATCATCGGCTTCATCACCGCTCACGCTATCGCGCGACGTTTTGGTGCACCGATCGAGGCCCTGGCCCAAGCGGCGGACAACATTGGCCAAGGCAATTTCGAAGTGACGCTACCGATTTCCTCGGCCGTGGAAATGAACCAGTTGACCAAGAGCTTCGGCATCATGGCCGAGGCCCTGCGCGTGCATCAGGCCACCAATGTCGATGAACTGCTCGCAGGCCAGCAACGTTTGCAGGCGGTGCTCGACAGTATCGACGACGGGCTGTTGATGATTGATCGCGATGGCCGTTTGGAACACCTCAATCCAGTGGCGCAGCGTCAGTTGGGTTGGGACAGCGATCGTCTCGGTCAAGGTCTGAGTACGGCGCTTGAGCGTCCCGAGCTCGATGATCAGCTGCAACTGGTACTGCGCGGCGACACCCTGGAGCGGGCGCCTGAGGACCTGAGTATCGAGGTCGACGGTGAGTCGCGGTTGCTGACCTTTAGCCTGACGCCGGTCAGTCATACACAGGGGCATATTCTGGGCGCCGTGATGGTGCTGCATGACGTCACCGAACAGCGGGCATTTGAGCGGGTACGTAGCGAGTTCGTGTTGCGCGCCTCCCATGAATTGCGTACGCCGGTCACCGGGATGCACATGGCGTTCGGCCTGTTTCGCGAACGCGCGCACTTTGCCAAGGACTCGCGTGAAGCCGATCTGCTGGATACCGTGAATGAAGAGATGCAGCGCTTGATGCAGTTGATCAACGACCTGCTGAATTTCTCCCGCTACCAGAACGGATTGCAGAAACTCACGTTGGCGCCGTGCTCCGTCGAGGGTTTGCTGGAACAGGCGCGGGCACGTTTTGTCGGCCCGGCAGAAGAGCAGGGCATCGACCTGCTGGTGGATGTGCAAGGGCCATTACCGCGATTGCAGGCCGATCAACCGCAGCTGGACCGGGTGCTCGACAACCTGATCGACAACGCGTTGCGCCACACCGCTGCTGGCGGGCAAATACGTTTGCAGGCTCGACGCCATGGAGAACGAGTGATTATCAGCGTCGAGGACAACGGCGAAGGCATTGCCTATGGTCAGCAGGGGCGAATTTTCGAACCCTTTGTACAGGTGGGTCGCAAGAAGGGCGGTGCCGGGCTCGGTCTGGCACTGTGTAAGGAAATCGTGCAGTTGCACGGCGGTCGGATGGGTGTTTATTCGCGGCCAGGGCAGGGTACTCAGTTCTATATGGCGCTGTCGGTTTAAGCCACAGCCGCTTCAGGCTTCGTCATCGAGACGTCGGGCAGCCAATCGGCGACCACGGGTAATCAGCTCAATGAGCTGCACCGCACTCAACGCATGGGCGAATAGCCAACCCTGACCGAATTTCACGCCTTCACTGCTCAGAAGCGCCGCCTGGGATTCAAGTTCGATGCCTTCGGCAATCACCTTGAGTTGCAGGGCTTGGGCCATGCGAATGATGTGGGGAGCGACACCGCTACTTGCAGCGTCATGACCCAGCGCATCGATAAAAGCCTTGTCGATTTTCAAGCAATCGACTGGCAGGGTTTGCAGATAGGCGAGGCTGCAATAGCCGGTGCCAAAGTCATCAATCAGCACTTGATGCCCGACATCCCGCAAGGCTTGCAGGTTTTCCCGGGCTACCACGACATCGATCAATCCCCGCTCGGTGACCTCAAAGGCAATTTGCTTTGCGGCGACGCGGTGCAAGGTCAGCAGGCGAGCCATCACCTCACCGATACGCGGCACCATGACGTCGCAGGCCGCCAGGTTGACAGAGATGTACAGTTGCGGATTGGCCCGCAACAATTGACCCAGTTGCTCAAGCAGGCGCTGCAGGACGAAGTCGGTCATCTGGCGGATCTGGCCGGTGTTCTCCGCCATCGGAATGAACAGGTCGGGACTGGTCAAGGTGCCGTCCGGCCTTCGCCAGCGTAGCAAGGCTTCTGCCCCGACACAGTTGCGGCTGTCGAGGTCAAAGATCGGTTGATACAACACCTGCAATTCGCCGCGTCGTATGGCGCCCGTCAATTCGGCGTCCAGCGACTGTCGCTGGCGCACCAGCAGGAACGCCAGAAAGCCCACGCATATGGATAGCGCCAGGCTGGCCGGCAGCAGCAACCACCAGACAGTGGGTACATGCATGCCGGTGCGGGGGCTGATCAGTACCAATTGGTATACAGGGTTGTTGGTGGGCATGCGGTAAATCAAGCGGGTCTGCGTCACTTGTAGCGCGTCGCGGCTTTTCGGGGGCCAGGGTTCGGTGGGTGGCCAGACCTGTGAGACACCCAATACCGGAATCGCGCGCCTACCTTGGTCGAGCACCACCAGCAGGCTGCTTCCCGGTGGCAAGTCGACCATGTCGGTCAAATGCCCGCGAGACGTCGCGACACGAAAATTGCCGCGTCCGAGCATCAGCGCGGCGCGGTTTTCATCGGGTTCGGTAGTGGTGTTCAGCCAGTAGCTGTAGGTCGGCCCCTTGATGTCTGGCGGCCTTATCACCGACAGCCCTTCCTGGCGGGGGCGGTTGGAACAGATCCGCAAGGCGTCCATATAAGCGGCTTCGTAAACGAAACGGTAATTGAAGCCGACCTGTTGCAAGGCCGCGATCATTTCGTCATCGCAGCCGCGTAACGGCTGGGCTTCCAGGTCGTCTAGGCTTTCACGCAACTGCCCGAATAGTTGTTCCAGACGAGCAAGGAAGCGCTCGCCCTGAGCATTCATTTCTTCGCTTTCGCTCTGTTCGACTTGGTGCATGGCCACGAACAGACTGCCGACCATCAGGAGTGTTGCGCTCAAGACAGCAGCTAGCATCGCCAAAAACCAAGGGCGATAGAACCAACTACGTAAGGTCTCTCGAGCAGCAGGCATAGGGAATATCCGAAGAATTACCAATGAGTTATAGCTGCAGATTGAAAAAAAGCCCTGACCGTCGGGCGGGCGTCATTATTTTGTCTGGTTCAAGACCTGTAGAAGTGCCGCGGTTTGCGCATCCGGTGTGCCATCAAAACGTGACGGCCGGAAATGCATCTGGAAGGCCGCAATCACATGACGCGTTGCTACATCCAGTTCGCCGGTTTGAGGCGTGGGGTAGCCCAGGCGGGCCAGCTGTGCCTGAAACCAGCTGATAGTTGGCAGTTGTACTTCGAACTGTGTTTGCTGACGCGTTACGGCCTGCTCGTTCGGCCAGATTCCCAGGCCTTCGGCAGCCAGGCGCTTCCAGGGGAACAGCGGCCCCGGATCAAGCTTGCGCAGCGGGGCGATGTCGCTGTGGCCGATGATGCTGCGAGGATTGATGGCGTAACGCTTACTGATGCCCTTGAGCAGGACGATCAGGGACTGGATCTGGTCTTCGCTGTAGGGGTACCAAAGGCGCCCGGCAGGGGTGTCTTTAAAACCTGGATTGACGATTTCGATGCCAATGGAGCTGGAGTTCAACCAGGTCCGGCCTTGCCATTCGCTATCCCCGGCGTGCCAGGCTCGGAGGTTTTCATCCATTAGCTTGTAGATGGTGGCGCCCTTGTCGTCGCCAATCAGGTAGTGGCTGCTGACTTCTCCGTGGGTCAGCAGTTGCAGCGAGCGCTCCAGTGACGTGGAGGTGTAGTGCACCACCACGAACTGAATGCGGCTGTCGAAATTGGCTGAAGGGTGACGGGTGTCGAACCGGGGGCCGCTGGCACAACCGGCCAGCAGAATCAGCGACACGATGAGCGATAGATATTTCATGGCAGAAGGCAATACACACAGGACAGTAATGCAACAGTGTAACGTACTGACTTGTGCGCAGACGGCCAACGCGAAGTTTTAAACAAAATGGAACACTTGACCGTCACCCTAGTGCCACTTGGTTACGGCCGGCATGTTTCGCGCGATATAGGGCCTGATCGGCTCTTTTGAGCACCAGATCGCTATGTTCGCCGGGCTTAAATGCAGTCAGGCCCATGGAAATGGTGATGGTTACTGGCTCACCCTTGAAGTGGAAAGGGCAGGCTTCGATCGAGGCGCGCAGCTTTTCCAGCAGTTTCACACCAGCAGTTGGCACTGTGTCTGGCATCAACAGGACAAACTCCTCACCGCCGAACCGGGCAATGAAATCCGTCCCGCGCAGGCGCTTTTGTAGCACGCCAGCGATGATTTTCAGTACTTTGTCGCCCGCCAGGTGGCCATAGTTGTCGTTAATGCGTTTGAAATGGTCGAGGTCGAGCATTGCCAGCAACAGGGTGTTGCCGTGTTGTTGCCATTGGTTTATTTCGCTATCCAGCCGTTCGCTCCAGGCTGCCCGGTTAGGCAGGCCAGTGAGCGGGTCGATCAAGGCTTTCTGACGCTGCTCTTCAAGATGCTCGCGGTAGCCCAAGGCTTCCTGCTCCATGTGCGCAACGCGTTCGGCCAGACTATGGAGGCGGGCTGCAGCGTCCTGCTCGCGCTCGTCACGCTGCTTCTGGTGCTGGTCCATGGTGCCGAGCAGGCCTTCCAGATGGTTTTCCAGAACGTGTTTGAGGTCGTCCAGGTTGGCGGCTTCCTGCATGCTGCTCTGCAAGCCGTCGACCTGTTCGCGGATCTGCGTGTCCATCTCGCGGGCGGCGGAACGGTTGTCGGCATGGCCTTCGCTGGCGGCTTGCAAGTTGCTTTGGAACGACTCGAGGCGTTCGTTTAGCTGTTGCAAGTAGGCTTCGAATTCATGCTGGCCACTGTCGGTGATTGCCAGCATTAAGGTTGCCAGATCGTCGAGGATTGGCAGCAGTTCGTACCAATTCAAACCGTTTTGCAGGCGATCACGCATCGCTTCGGCTTGCGGACGATGACGCTCGGGCAGCGTCAGGTCGTCGAGCAGGCCCAGTAGCGTGTCTTCGATATGCTTGGCCACCGAGCTGTAGGATGGCTCGGGTGAGTCTGGCAGGGAGTAGAGAGCATCCGGCTCGAATTGTTCAGTCTCTACGGCGGCCAGCACCTGCGCCATGGCGGGGGGCAGCGGCAGGCTGTCGAGATAGACCACCGGGGTCAGTTCGTCGGGATTGATAGCCGGTTGAGCCTGTGTTTCTGGCTCGATGATTGATGGAGCGGGTTCTTCTGGATGCTCTATGTCGTCCGGTAGCGATTGCGATTGCGATTGCGGCAGCGATTGCGTCTCTGGAGTCTGCTCCGGCTCAAGCACCGACGGGGCAAGCGCTTCAACTGCAGGAGCAGGCGTTGCTGCTGGCGGAGCCTCGATCATCGGAGGCTCGGATGCAGTAGCGGGCGCGGCAACTGCTTCGGCTGGTTGCGGGGCGGGCGTCGGGAAGGTGCCGGAGGTCATCTGTGAAGCCGCATCATCCGCTTCACGGCTACCAAACAGTCGCTGCAGCAAACCGGGGCGCCCCGGTTCCGCCGGGTTTTCAAGCTGATTCAGGGCTTTGCCTTGCAGACCGCTCAGCTCGCTGAGCAGCAACGGAATTTCGCGCGCTTGCCCGACTCTTGCATCCAGTTGCTTGGCGAAGTGTTTCAGCGGCCGGCTTACTTCGCGCGGTAGCGGCAATGTTTGCAACTGCGAGACCAGCGCGGTCAATGCAGCGCTGGTCTGGTTGACCCGGGTTTCCCGGCGTTGTTCTGAATCGAGCACGGCTTTTTCCAGCCGCGGAAGCAGGGCGGCCAGGCCCGCGTCCATGTCGTCGGTGCGCACGACTTCACGCATTTCCTTCATGCATTGATCAACGACGCGGTCGGTGCCCTCGGCTGCCAGTGTGCTGCGCACCAGTCCACGACGCAGCAGGTCGAGCCGGGCGTCCCATCGACGTTCGAGCTTTTCCTGTTGTTCGATGCTTTTGAGGTATTTCTCTTTCCAGCGCTGTGCTTCGTCGCTCATTCATGGGATCCGCGAGGGGCAGGACTCAACGCGGGCAATGCATCAGCCGTGAGCGAACCCGGCAGACGAATCTCTACCGCGACCGGCAGGTGATCGGAAATGGGTTGTGCCAGCACTTCAACCTTTTCAAGGGTCAGGGTGGGGCTCAGCAGAATATGGTCCAGACAGCGCTGCGGGCGCCAGCTAGGGAACGTCGCTTCCAGTTGCGGCGCGAGCAGGCCGAGGTCACGCAACGGCGAATTTTGCAGCAAGTCACTGGCATGGGTATTCATGTCCCCCATCAGCACCTGGTGTTTATAGCCGCCGATCAACTCGCGGATATAAGCCAGTTGCATGCTGCGGGCGCGAGCGCCCAGCGCCAGGTGCATCATGACCACCACCAGCGCCTCAGGGCCTTCGCCAAAGCGCACCAGAATCGCCCCGCGACCTTTGGGTCCCGGTAGCGGATGATCTTCAATCGCCCACGGGCGCAGGCGGCTGAGCACCCCGTTGCTGTGCTGGCCGAGGCGTCCGAGATTGCGATTGAGTTGTTGATACCAGTAAGGGAATGCGCCGAGCTGAGCCAGGTGTTCGACCTGGTTGACGTAGCCTGATCGCAAGCTGCCGCCATCGACTTCCTGCAAGGCGACCAGATCGAAGTCGCCCAGTAGATTGCCGATTTTTTGCAGATTGCCGGCCCGCCCGGTGTGCGGCAACAGGTGCTGCCAGCCTCGGGTCAGGTAATGCCGATAGCGCTCGGTACTGATGCCGACCTGGATATTGAAGCTGAGCAAGCGCAGACGACTGTCTGCGGGCAGGCCCGTCGATTCCAGATGATGTTCGTTGACCCGCGGATCATGCAGGCCAACGACGCGTTCAGTGCCCCAGCGGCGCATGGCAGTCGCCGCGCTTAGTTGGCAGCAGCCTTGTTAGCCGCTCGCTCTTTGTCGATCAGCTTGTCGGCCAGTTGTAATGCTTGCTCGGCGCCGCCGGCAGAGCCCACGTCGAAGCGATACTTGCCGTTGACGATCATGGTCGGTACGCCGGTGATTTCATACTTTTTGGCCAGGTCAGTGGCCTTGACGATCTGACCCTTGATGGCGAAGGAGTCGAAGGTGGCCAGGAACTTGTCCTTGTCTACGCCTTGGGTGGCCAGGAAGTCTGCCATTTCATTCTTGTCGACCAGCTTCTTGTGTTCTTTCTGAATTGCGTTGAACACTGCTGCGTGAACCTTGTTTTCGACGCCCATGGCTTCAAGGGTCAGGAACATCTGGCCGTGTGCGTTCCACGGGCCGCCGAACATGGCCGGAATGCGGACGAAGTTCACGTCGGAAGGCAGTTTCTCAACCCATGGGTTGATCACGGGCTCGAAAGCGTAGCAGTGCGGGCAGCCGTACCAGAACAGCTCCACCACTTCGATCTTGCCAGGCACAGCTACCGGGACGGGATTGGTCAGTTCGACATATGGCGCTGCGGGTGCTTCAGCCGCTTGGGCGGTCATGCCGAACAGGCTGGCAGCGACGAGTGCGGCGCTGATGATCAGATTACGCATGCTTTACTCCTGGACAATTTTGGTCGCCTCGCGCGACCTGTTTTCAGACAGGTCTTGGCGGGGTTGAGTTCTGTAGTGTAACGGCAGCGGCCACAAAAAAGGGCGGCCAAAGCCACCCTTTTTATGCTTGCATCGACGGATTAATCGAGCGTTAACGTTGCGGAAGGTGTACACCTCGCGCAACGCCCTATTCGTCGGTCTTAGTGCAGACCTTGAATGTAGCTGGACACCGCTGCGATATCTTCGTCGCTCAGCTTTTTGGAGATGCTTTGCATCGGCTTGGTGTCGCCGTCGTTGGTGCGGCCGGCTTCTTCCTTGCGGAAGTCGGTCAGTTGTTTGGCGATGTATTGAGCGTGCTGGCCGCCCAAATGTGGGAAGCCGGCGGCTGCGTTACCCGCACCATTTGGCGAGTGGCAACCGGTGCACGCTGGCAGGCCCTTGGCCAGATCGCCGCCGCGGAACAGTGCTTCACCGCGAGAAACGACTTTGGGGTCGGCGGCGCCAACACTGCCTTTCTGGCTGGCGAAGTAGGCGGAGATATCGGCCAGGTCCTGATCGCTCAGGTTGGTCAGCAAGCCCGTCATTTCCAGTACCGTGCGTTTGCCGGACTTGATGTCGTGTAACTGCTTGTTCAGATAACGCTCGCCCTGGCCTGCCAGTTTCGGAAAGTTAGGCGCCATACTGTTGCCATCCGGGCCATGACAGGCGCCACATACTGCGGCTTTCGCCTGACCAGCAGTCGCATCACCTGCAGCATGGGCAATGCCGGAGATCCCCACGGTCAACAGCAGACTCACGATCAATTTGTTCATCAGCTAATCCAACTACGGCTAAGGGTTAAAGAGTTATGGGCCGGGATCACTCGCTCATCCACTGGATGATTGCTTGGTAATCCTCGGCACTGCAGTCCATGCACAAACCACGCGGCGGCATCGCCTTGAAACCCTGGGTCACGTGTTGCACCAGCGTCTCCATACCTTTCGCCAACCTCGGCGTCCAAGCTTCCTGATCGCCCTTTTTGGGCGCCATGGGCAGTTGGCCGGAATGACAGGCACCACAAACACGGTTGTACACAGCTTCTGGATCCTGTGTAGCCTGAGCGCTGTAAAGCGGCATCAAGACACCGGCAGCTAGCAGCCATTTCGTCATAAAACGACCTTTTCAGGGTTGAGAGCGTTCTGCGTTCTAGTGCGCAATCAAGGTCAATCGCTCTCGTGAACTTCATCCTACGCTGGGACAAAGCGCACACAAAATCTGCGGCATTATATACTGGCGTCACTGAAACGGAAACGACACTGCTCGCCGCGTCCATTCCCGGCGCCGCCCACATCGGAAATCCCATGCAACTCAAGAACCCCATCCTCGGCCTGTGCCAACAGTCCACCTTCATGCTCAGCGCTGCCAAAGTCGACCAATGTCCCGACGACGAAGGCTTTGAAGTGGCCTTCGCCGGGCGTTCCAACGCCGGCAAGTCCAGTGCGCTGAACACCTTGACGCACGCCAGCCTTGCGCGGACCTCGAAAACTCCGGGTCGCACGCAGCTCTTGAACTTCTTCAAGCTAGACGATGATCGTCGTCTGGTCGACCTGCCGGGGTACGGTTACGCGAAAGTGCCTATCCCGTTGAAGCTGCACTGGCAGCGTCACCTGGAAGCTTATCTGGGCGGTCGTGAGAGTTTGAAGGGGCTGATTTTGATGATGGACATCCGTCATCCAATGACCGACTTCGATTTGCTGATGCTCGACTGGGCTGTCGCCAGCGGCATGCCGATGCACATTTTGCTGACCAAAGCCGACAAGTTGACCTACGGGGCGGCGAAAAACGTCCTGCTCAAGGTTCAGGCAGACATCCGTAAGGGTTGGGGAGATGCGATCAGCATCCAGCTGTTTTCGGCGCCAAAACGCATGGGCCTGGAAGACGCCTACACTGTACTGGCGGGTTGGATGGAACTGGCGGACAAGGGCGCCGAGCTCGCGGAGTAAGCTCATTTACAAAAACTGCGGGCAAAAAAAACCCCGGACTTCTTATGGGGAGGGGGAAGTTCCGGGGTTCAAGTTCCGGACCGCTAGGGGGAGGTCCAGATATCTGCCAACACTTAACACAACATTAGGAGCATCGAAGGGCTTCACCACCCATTCAGTAACTCTGAGTGGCGATTCGGGGGATTAGTTCAGAATTTTTTGGAAAGCCTTTGGAATAGGCCATCGAACTTTCCGAACTAAGAGCCCTTCGGTCTTTCTGCCGCGGCACTATGCCGTAGCGGAAAACGCCTTTTCAGGCGGTTCAGTGAGCCTCATCCCAATTATTTCCCACACCAACCTCTACCAACAGCGGCACATCAAGCTTCGCTGCGTCGCTCATGTGTATGCGAATTTCATCGCGGACCTGGTCGACCAAATCTTCACGCACTTCCAGAACCAATTCATCGTGCACCTGCAGGATGACTTTGGCGTCGAGGCCTGATGCTGTCAGCCAGCTATCCACGGCAATCATGGCTTTTTTGATGATGTCCGCTGCGGTGCCTTGCATCGGGGCGTTGATCGCCGTGCGTTCGGCACCTTTGCGCAGGGCCGGGTTTTTCGCGTTGATTTCCGGCAGGTACAAGCGACGACCAAAGATGGTTTCGACGAATCCTTGTTCGGCAGCCTGGGCGCGGGTGCGTTCCATGTATGCCAGCACGCCTGGGTAACGGGCGAAGTAACGGTCGATGTAGGCCTGGGACTGCTTGCGATCAACACCAATCTGTTTGGCCAGGCCAAACGCGCTCATGCCGTAGATCAAACCGAAGTTGATCGCCTTGGCGCTGCGCCGTTGGTCGGTGGTGACGTCTGCCAGTTCAACCCCGAAAACTTCGGCGGCGGTGGCCTTGTGTACGTCCAGGTCATTGCGGAACGCGTGCAGCAAACCTTCATCCTTGGCCAGGTGAGCCATGATTCGCAGTTCGATTTGCGAATAGTCCGCTGCCAGCAGCTTGTAGCCTTTTGGCGCGACGAAGGCCTGACGAATCCGACGCCCTTCGGCGGTGCGGATCGGAATGTTCTGCAAGTTCGGGTCGCTGGACGACAAGCGGCCGGTTGCCGCTACGGCTTGGTGGTAAGACGTGTGAATCCGCCCGGTGCGCGGGTTGATCTGCTCTGGCAGGCGATCGGTGTAGGTGCTTTTCAGCTTGCTCATCGAGCGGTACTGCATCAGTACTTTGGGCAGCGGGAAATCTTGTTCGGCCAGTTCCGCCAGCACGGCTTCGGCGGTGGACGCCTGGCCTTTGGCCGTTTTGCTGAGGATTGGCAGGCCGAGCTTTTCGTACAGGATCACCCCCAATTGCTTCGGCGAGCCGAGGTTGAATTCTTCCCCGGCAATGGCGAACGCCTCACGCTCGAGGGCGATCATTTTCTCGCCCAGTTCGACGCTCTGAATGCCCAGCAGGTTGGCATCGACCAGCGCGCCTTGGCGTTCGATCCGTGCCAGTACTGGCACCAACGGTATTTCGATTTCCCTCAGGACCTTGCTCAGGCTTGGGATGGCATTAAGCTTTTCCTGCAGGGTTTGATGCAGGCGCAGCGTCACGTCGGCGTCTTCGGCAGCGTAAGGCCCCGCCAGCTCCAGAGATATCTGGTCAAACGTCAGTTGCTTGGCACCCTTGCCGGCGATGTCCTGAAAACTGGTGGTGGTGTGATTCAGGTACTTGAGCGCCAGGCTGTCCATGTCGTGACGGGTCGCGGTGGAGTCCAGCACGTAGGATTCGAGCATCGTGTCGAAGGCGATGCCTTGCACGGTGATACCACAGCTCTGATCGCCACCGATGGCGCAGTTGGCCAGAATGTTCATGTCGAACTTGGCGTGCTGGCCGACCTTGAGCTTGTTCGGGTCTTCCAGGATCGGCTTCAACGCGCGCAGCACGGTGTCGCGATCGAGTTGGTCCGGCACGCCCATGTAGGAATGGGTCAGCGGGATGTAGGCCGCTTCGTTGGCTTGTACAGCGAAAGACAGCCCCACCAGTTGCGCCTGCTGCGCATCGATGCCGGTGGTTTCTGTATCGAAGGCAATCAACTTGGCGTCGTCGAGCTTCTTCAGCCACACGTCGAAATCAGCCTGGGTGAGAATTGTCGTGTACTTGAGTTGGGTATCGACGGGCGCTTCTTCAGCCACCGGAGCGACGACTTCCTGACCGGAGCGCTTGGCGTCGCGCTGGTTCTCTTCGAACCAGCTCTTGAACTCCAGCAGGGTGTAGAGCTCGGCGAGTTTGTCGTGATCCGGCTTGCCCATTTGCAGGTCGTCGAGGCCGATATCCAGCGGCACGTCGATCTTGATGGTTGCCAACTGATAGGAGAGAAACGCCATCTCCCTGTGTTCTTCGAGCTTGGCCGGCAGGGTTTTGGCCCCGCGAATCGGCAGGGTCGGGACGATGTCGAGCTGCGCATAGAGCTCGGTCAGGCCGCCGTTCACGCCGACCAACAGGCCAGAAGCGGTCTTCGGGCCAATGCCCGGAACGCCCGGAATGTTGTCGGAAGAATCACCCATGAGTGCCAGGTAATCGATGATCTGCTCGGGAGCGACGCCGAATTTCTCCTTCACGCCCTCCACGTCCATCGCGCTACCGGTCATGGTATTGACCAGGGTAATGTGGCCGTCGACCAGCTGTGCCATGTCCTTGTCGCCGGTGGAGATCACCACTGGGCGGTCGGCCGCCGCGCTGCTGCGGGCCAGGGTGCCGATCACGTCATCGGCTTCGACGCCTTCGACGCAAAGGAGCGGGAAGCCCAAGGCCATCACGCTCTGGTGCAGCGGCTCGATCTGAACACGCATGTCGTCGGGCATGCTTGGGCGGTTGGCCTTGTACTCGGCAAACATGTCGTCCCTGAATGTCCCGCCCTTGGCGTCGAACACCACGGCGAACGGACTTTGCGGGTACTGCTTGCGCAGACTCTTGAGCATGTTCAATACGCCCTTGACCGCGCCGGTTGGCAGACCTCTGGACGTGGTCAGTGGTGGGAGGGCGTGAAAGGCGCGGTACAGGTAAGAAGAACCGTCCACCAGGACGAGGGGGGCTTGGCTCATGAGCAGGATCAACCTTTTCGGCGGGTCCGGCGCTAGAATAGCGGGACCATTGACGACAAAGGGACAAGGTTATCATGCGCACACTAAATCGCCTGTTGCTGGCTGGGTTGTTTGCATCCGTTCCGTTGGCCGTCCTGGCGGCGGACGATGCGCCGACATCGGAGCCGCAAGTCACTATCCGCACGGAAGGGGATAAAACCATCCAGGAGTACCGTCAAAATGGTTTCCTGTATGCGATCAAGGTCACCCCGAAGGGTGCACCGCCGTATTTTCTGGTGCGTGCGGACGGGACAGATGCAAACTTCATCCGCTCGGATCAGCCGGATATGCTGATTCCGTCATGGAAGATCTTTGAGTGGAAGTAGTTTCTTAATTTCAATCGGCGCTGGCTCAAGCAGCAGCGCCCGTACTGGCAGTTCAAACATGTCTGTGTTCACCCCACTGGCTCGGCCCGAGCTGGAAACCTTTCTCGCCCCTTACGGGCTCGGCCGCCTGCTTGATTTCCAGGGGATTGCCGCCGGTAGCGAAAACACCAATTTCTTCATCAGCCTGGAGCAAGGCGAATTTGTCCTGACCCTGGTTGAGCGTGGTCCGGTTCAGGAGATGCCGTTCTTCATAGAACTGCTCGACGTGCTACACGAGGCCGACCTGCCCGTGCCTTACGCCTTGCGCACCACCGACGGCGTCGCCTTGCGCGAACTGGCCGGCAAACCTGCGCTGTTGCAGCCACGTCTGGCCGGCAAGCACATCAAGGAAGCCAATGCGCAGCATTGCGCTCAGGTGGGCAAGTTGCTCGGTCATCTGCACCTTGCGACCCAGGCCAACATGATCAAGCGCAAGACTGATCGCGGCCTGGACTGGATGCTTGAAGAGGGCACGCAGTTGCTGTCGCACCTCAATGCCGAGCAAAGCGATCTGCTGCAACGGGCTCTGGACGAAATCACACAGCACAAGACGGAAATTCTGGCGCTGCCGCGAGCCAATATCCACGCCGACCTGTTTCGCGATAACGCGATGTTCGAAGGCACGCACCTGACCGGGTTGATCGATTTCTATAACGCGTGTTCGGGGCCGATGCTCTACGACGTGGCGATCGCCTTGAACGACTGGTGTTCGGACGAGAGCGGGTTGATCGACGGGCCACGAGCGAGGGCGTTGCTTGGCGCTTACGCCGCGCTGCGACCGTTCACGGCGGCCGAGGCGCAGGTGTGGCCGACCATGCTGCGCGTGGCGTGTGTGCGGTTCTGGCTGTCGCGGTTGATCGCCGCTGCGTCGTTTGCCGGGCAGGACGTGTTGATTCACGATCCGATGGAGTTCCAGCAGCGTCTGGCACAGCGGCAGCACGTCAGTACTCATTTGCCTTTCGCGCTTTAAAATCAAAAGATCGTCCGAACGCCGGTCGCGTTCGGACGATCATTTTTATGGGGTTACAACGACTCCAGACACCCCGCCAAATCATTCCCCAACTTCTCCAGCACCTGCTCATACCCCTGAGCGGTCGCCGGCGTGTACCCGCCCAACGCGTCCAGTTCCGCCAGCTTCACCGGCAGACCCGCCACCAGGGTTTCCGCCAGGCGTGGACGCAGAGGCGGTTCGCTGAACACGCAGGTTTTGCCGATTTCCTGCAATCGAATGCGCATCGCCGCGACGTGCTGGGCGCCGGGCTGGACCTCGGCGGCGACGCTGAATACGCCGGCGTGTTTGAGGCCGTAGGCGTCTTCAAAGTAGTCGAAGGCCTCGTGAAATACGAAGTACGGTTTGCCTGCGATGCCGGCCAGGCGCGCCTTCAAGCGAAGATCCATTGCATCCAGACGCTCATCGAACGCCTTGAGGTTGCTCTGATAACGCGGGGCATTGGCCGGATCGGCTGCACTCAAGTCAGCAGCCATTTTTGTGGCGATGACACGGGCGTTGGCCGGTGAAAGCCACAAGTGCGCGTCCAGACTGCCTGGGCGGTGATCGTGGTCATGCTCGTCGGCTTCTTCGGCGTGAGAATGGCTATCTTCGGCGAAATGTCGCAGTTTCAGACCCGGTAAATCCTGCACGGCGACACTGGGCAGCGTACGACCATTCAGCACGCGGGGCAGGAAACCTTCCATGCTCGGGCCGATCCAGTAAATCAGATCCACCGATTGCACCTTCCGTATGTCGGATGGGCGCAAGGCATAGTTATGAGGCGACGCACCAGGCGGCAGCAAGACTTCCGGAATCGCCAAGCCGTCCTGCACCGCTGCAGCGATCAGCTGTAGAGGCTTGATACTGGTGAGAACGTTGACTTTGGCGTGAGCTGAACTGATCAGCAGAAAACTTGCGACAAATGCGACAAAGATAGAAAAAAGTCGGGACACGATGACCACTCGAAGAGGCGAGAACGGGTAACATAATAACGTCTCTCACAAAACTCGTCGCCGCTCATGCCTAAAACACCGATTGCCAGCCGTCCCCACGACCACTCTCATTGCGTCCATAGCGCATTGTCTGAGGCCGATGCTCTGTGCGCCCGTCAAGGCCTGCGCCTGACCGCCTTGCGCCGGCGGGTGCTGGAACTGGTCTGGCAAAGCCACAAGCCGTTGGGTGCCTACGACATTCTTGCGGTACTCAGCGAGCAGGACGGGCGCCGTGCGGCACCGCCGACCGTGTACCGTGCGCTGGACTTCCTGCTGGAAAACGGCCTCGTACACCGCATCTCCTCGCTGAACGCCTTCGTCGGCTGCAATCACCCGGGACACGCCCACCAGGGCCAGTTCCTGATCTGCCGCGAATGCCACGCGGCCATCGAGCTCGAACAGAAATCCATCAGTGATGCGATCATCAGTAGCGCCAAGGATGTCGGATTTGTCGTCGAGGGCCAGACCGTTGAAGTGGTCGGCCTCTGCTCCGGTTGCCAGGGGGTTTGATGAGCAACGCGCTGATCCGCCTCGAGCAGGTTACTGTCACCTTTGCCGGGCAAAACGTGCTGGATAACATCGATCTGAGCGTCGAGCCCGGACAGATTGTTACCCTGATCGGCCCTAACGGCGCCGGCAAGACCACGCTGGTGCGCGCTGTACTCGGTCTGTTGAAACCGGACCGCGGCAGCGTGTGGCGCAAGCCGAAATTGCGGGTCGGTTATATGCCGCAAAAACTTCACGTCGATCCGACGCTGCCGCTGTCGGTGCTACGCTTCTTGCGACTGGTGCCGGGCGTGGACCGCGCTATGGCCTTGGCGGCCCTCAAGGAAGTCGGCGCCGAACAGGTGATCGACAGCCCGGTGCAAAGTGTTTCCGGAGGCGAAATGCAGCGGGTGCTGCTGGCCCGGGCATTGCTGCGCGAGCCGCAATTGCTGGTACTCGATGAACCTGTGCAAGGCGTCGATGTGGCCGGTCAGGCCGAGCTCTACGGCCTGATCACACGATTGCGCGACCGTCACGGCTGCGGGGTGTTGATGGTGTCCCACGATCTGCACCTGGTGATGAGCACCACCGACCAGGTGGTCTGCCTCAACCGTCACGTCTGCTGCTCCGGGCATCCCGAGCAAGTCAGCGGTGATCCGGCTTTCGTCGAGCTGTTCGGAAAGAACGCCCAAAGTCTGGCGATTTATCACCACCATCACGACCACGCCCATGACTTGCATGGCTCGGTGGTCAGCGCGGGCCCGTCGGCCACACCCCACGTTCACGGAGATAGCTGCAAGCATGGCTGATTTTCTGCTCTACGCCCTGCTTGCAGGCCTGGCCTTGGCGTTGGTCGCGGGCCCCTTGGGCTCGTTCGTGGTCTGGCGGCGCATGGCCTACTTCGGCGACACCCTTTCCCATGCCGCACTGCTCGGTGTGGCGCTGGGTTTTCTGCTGGATGTCAGCCCGACTGTTGCGGTCACCGTAGGCTGCCTGCTGTTGGCGGTGTTGCTGGTGACCTTGCAACAGCGCCAATCGCTGGCGTCCGACACGCTTTTGGGAATTCTCGCACCGAGCACGCTCTCTTTGGGCCTGGTCGTACTAAGCTTCATGCACGAAGTGCGGATCGACCTGATGGCTTATCTGTTCGGCGACTTGCTGGCGATCAGTCCGACCGATCTGGCCTGGATACTCGGCGGCAGCGCGGCCGTTCTGGCTTTGCTGGTGACGTTGTGGCGGCCAATGCTGGCAATCACGGTGCATGAAGAACTGGCCAGGGTTGAAGGTCTGCCGGTGGCGGCGTTGCGCTTGACCCTGATGTTGCTGATCGCTGTGGTGATTGCGGTGGCGATGAAAATCGTCGGTGTGTTGCTGATTACATCCTTGCTGATCATCCCGGCGGCTGCGGCACAACGTCACGCCCGGTCACCGGAGCAGATGGCACTGGGCGCGAGCCTGCTGGGTATGCTCGCGGTCTGTGGCGGGCTGGCGCTGTCGTGGTTCAAGGACACCCCGGCAGGCCCTTCGATTGTTGTGACGGCCGCCGCACTGTTTCTGCTGAGTTTTGTCCTGCCCCGTCGAGGGGTGTAGACTTGCTCGTTTTTTGCGCATATAGAGAGTCGCAGGAATGAAGCTGTTCGCCTCCCGTTATCTGCTCCTTGTCGCATTTTCGCTGCTACTGGGCGCTTGTCAAAGCACGCCACCGGCGGCCACCGAGGCTACCGGTGCACGGGCCACGGCCATCGCACAGCTGCAACAAAGCCTCGCCAGCAGTGAGCTGGCGACTGCCGAAGATCAACTCGTTGCCTTGCAGGCTGAGTCGGCCAATGATCAATCCCTTGAGCAATACCAGCGACAACTGGCTGAAGCTTATCTGCGCCGCAGCCAGATCGTGCTGCAAAAAGGCGATGTGAATGCCGCTGCCACGGCGCTGAGCCGCGCCCGCGCGTTGATGCCCAAGGCTCCGGCGCTGACCGGCGGGGTCAACAACGCCATCGTCAATGCCCGCAAAGCCGAACTGGATAGAGCCGAAGCTGCGCTCATGGCTGCCGAAGCCAAGCCACCGGCCAAAGTGATTGATCCGACGGCTGAAAGCACCACGGTTGCATTGAACCTGACTGATATAGCCCAGCTTCGTCGCCAACTGGATGCGATCGCCGCCGATGTGGTGAATTACCAGTGTGATGTGAGTATTCAGGCGCCACGCACCCAGGACTTCCCTTGGTTGACCACGTTACTGACCAAACGCGTGAAGAAGATCGATGCGGATTTTGATCTGAATCTGGAGAAGCAGATTCTGCGCAACATTCCTGCGCAGATGGTTCTGAGTCCACGTAGACCTTAATTGCTTCGCGAGCAGGCTCGCTCTCTCAGTCCTGCTCGCGATAGCGTCATTCCAAACGCCAAAGATATTTAGGCCGCAATTGCCTTGGCTTTCGGCTCCCTGTCCCATACCCGATGCTGCCCGATCGCGGCAAAAAACGCTTTGATCAACGTCGCATCCGTGCCCACGATCAACCCCGCATCAGCCTCCAGCTTCAACACATCCAGCAACTGTTTGGCCTCGCCTTGCAGTGCAATCGCCTTCAAGTGCTTGTACGCCTCCAGCACGTAATGCAGCGCCACGCCGTCAGTGCTCAACGCCTTGATCGACGCCGCGCCACCGGGCACAAACACCGCATCGAACGCCACCGAAGGCAAGCCTTCCATCGAGGCATCGACCGGCAGCGTCTTGCCATCGGCGGTGGTCACCGGAGCAGACGTCGGGCCGAGCAGTTTGGCGTGCGCACCTTCTGCCTTCAGCGCTTTTTTCATGGCATCAATCGCTGCACCATCGACGCCATTGGCTGCCAGGATTGCTACTTTGCGGGTTTTGATATCCGCTGGCAGCAGGTTGGCCTGACTCAGGGCCGGCGAGCGATCCGGTGAGGTTTTGCGTACGTCGACCGTCCCGGCTTTGGGTGCGGGCAACCCCAGGTTCTGCGCCACGCGCTTAGCCAGTTCCAGATCGATGTTGGCCAGAATCTCATTCACCTGGCGCGCGCGGATGAACTCCCGCTCAACCTTGCCCAACTCGAAGCTGTAAGCCGAGATGATGTGCTCCTGCTCGTGCTTGCTCATGCTGTGGAAAAACAGCCGCGCCTGGGAGAAGTGGTCGCTGAAGGATTCGCTGCGCTGACGGATCTTGTCGGCGTCGATGCGCTCTGGGTAACTTTCAAAGCCGCCATCTTGTGCTGACGGCGGCGTTTCTTTCGGCCAACCGCTATCAATGGAGTTCGGCTCATAGGACGCGCGGCCCTTGTCGATGGTGGTGCGATGCAGTGCATCCCGTTGACCATTGTGGAACGGGGCCACCGGGCGGTTGATCGGGATCTCGTGAAAATTCGGCCCGCCGAGTCGGCTGATTTGCGTATCGGTGTAGGAAAACAGTCGACCTTGCAGCAATGGATCGTTGGAAAAGTCGATCCCCGGCACGATATGCCCAGGGCAGAAGGCGACCTGTTCGGTTTCGGCGAAGAAGTTATCGGGGTTACGGTTGAGGGTCATCTTGCCCAGGGGGGTGATCGGCACCAGTTCTTCCGGAATCAGCTTGGTCGGGTCAAGGATGTCGAAGTCGAATTTATGTTCGTTTTCCTCCTCGATGATCTGTACGCCCAGTTCCCATTCCGGGTAGTCGCCCATCTCGATCGACTCCCAGAGGTCGCGACGGTGGAAGTCCGTGTCTTTACCGGCGAGTTTTTGCGCTTCATCCCACACCAGCGAACAGGTCCCGGCAGTGGGGCGCCAGTGGAATTTGACGAAACGCGATTTACCTTCGGCATTGATCAGGCGGAAGGTGTGCACGCCGAAGCCTTGCATGCTGCGCAGGCTTTTCGGGATCGCCCGGTCGGACATGGCCCAGATCACCATGTGCGCCGACTCCGGTACCAGGGACACAAAATCCCAAAAGGTATCGTGAGCCGAACCACCGGTGGGCATCTCATTGTGCGGCTCGGGTTTCACCGCATGCACGAAATCAGGAAACTTGATCGCGTCCTGAATGAAAAACACCGGCATGTTGTTGCCCACCAGGTCGAAGTTGCCTTCGTCGGTGAAAAACTTCACCGCGAAGCCTCGTACGTCCCGCACGGTATCGCCCGACCCGCGAGGGCCCTGCACGGTGGAGAAACGGACAAAAACCGGAGTTTTCTTCGCTGGGTCCTGTAGGAACCCGGCCTTGGTCAGCACGGAATGGGTTTCATAGCTCTGGAAGTAGCCGTGAGCGCCGGTGCCGCGGGCGTGGACGATGCGCTCGGGAATGCGTTCATGGTCAAAGTGCGTGATCTTTTCACGCATGATGAAGTCTTCCAGCAACGATGGCCCGCGGGCGCCGGCTTTCAACGTGTTCTGGTTGTCCGAGACTTTCACGCCCTGGTTGGTGCGCAGGGCCTGTTCGGTCGCGTCGGAGCGAAATGGCTCCAGGCTGTCGAGCTTGGCATTGGTGTTAGCGCGGTCCGGGGTATCGGTGCCGGCCAGTGCGCTTTTGGTTGCGGCAGGTTTTTTAGTACTCATCAGGCAAAACTCCTCGTTGCGATTCCCGCCGTAGCCAGGACTCTTGAGCAATACCCCAGGCACGGACCGGGGGCGTTTTCGAGTTGCCTAATTAGTGACTGATGACGTTTTGCGCCGTTCCTTTTTTCTAACCTTTGATCGCGTTATTGCCAAATGGAAGGTTGAATGCGCAATAAATGCTAATAACCTCTATACGGACAAGCTAAAATGCGCGCCCGGCTAACCGCTGATCCTTTTCCAACGCGCCCCACAAGGTTCGCTACGTGATCGAGTTTCAAAACGTCCACAAAACTTACCGCGTCGCCGGTAAGGATATTCCCGCCCTGCATCCGACCAATCTGACGATTGAGAACGGTCAGGTCTTCGGTCTGATCGGCCATTCCGGTGCGGGGAAAAGTACCCTGCTGCGTCTGATCAATCGCCTGGAAGAGTCCAGTGGCGGCAAGATATTCGTCGACGGCGAAGAAGTCACTGCGCTCGACGCCAACAGCCTGCGACGCTTCCGTCAGCAAGTCGGGATGATTTTCCAGCACTTCAACTTGCTGGCGTCCAAGACCGTGGCCGACAACGTCGCGCTGCCACTGACCCTGGCCGGTGAACTGTCGCGCGGCGACATCGACCGGCGTGTGGCCGAATTGCTGGCGCGGGTCGGCCTGTCCGACCACGCCAAGAAGTACCCGGCGCAGTTGTCCGGTGGCCAGAAGCAGCGTGTCGGCATCGCCCGCGCTCTGGCGACCAAGCCGAAAATCCTGCTGTGCGACGAAGCCACCAGCGCACTGGACCCGCAGACCACTGCATCGGTCCTGCAATTGCTGGCCGAGATCAATCGCGAGCTGAAGTTGACCATTGTGTTGATCACCCACGAGATGGACGTGATCCGCCGGGTCTGCGACCAGGTCGCGGTGATGGACGCTGGCGTAATCGTCGAGCAAGGTTCGGTGGCCGAGGTGTTCCTGCATCCGAAGCACCCGACCACCAAGCGCTTTGTGCAAGAAGACGATCAGATCGACGAAAGTGAACAGCGTGATGATTTCGCTCACGTTCCCGGTCGCATCGTGCGTCTGACCTTCCAGGGCGAAGCGACCTACGCACCATTGCTGGGGACCGTCGCTAGGGAAACGGGTGTGGACTACAGTATTTTGGCCGGGCGTATCGACCGCATCAAAGACGTGCCCTACGGGCAACTGACCCTGGCGGTTACCGGCGGCGACATGGAAGCGGCGTTCGCCCGTTTCACCGCGGCTGACGTCCACATGGAGGTGCTGCGCTGATGGAAGGTTTGTTGCATTACTTCGATAAGGTTGACTGGGTTGATATCTGGGTTGCCACCAGCGACACCATGATCATGCTCAGCTCCTCTCTATTGTTCACTGTGCTCCTGGGGCTGCCGCTGGGCATCCTGCTGTTCCTGTGCAGTCCAAGGCAATTGCTTGAGCAAAAAAACGTCTATTCGGTGCTGTCTTTCGTAGTCAACGCGATACGTTCACTGCCGTTTATCATCCTGCTGATCGTGATGATTCCAACCACTATTCTCATCACAGGCACGTCCTTGGGTGTGGCTGGCGCTATTCCACCGCTGGTGGTCGGCGCTTCGACCTTCTTTGCCCGGCTGGTTGAAACCGCCTTGCGCGAAGTGGACCGCGGCATTATCGAGGCAACGCAGGCGATGGGTGCAACGACTCGGCAGATCGTCATGAAGGCCCTGTTGCCCGAAGCCCGTCCTGGAATCATCGCGGCGATCACAGTGACCGCCATTGCGTTGGTAGGCTATACGGCCATGGCCGGTGTGGTAGGCGCAGGGGGCTTGGGTGACCTTGCTATTCGCTACGGGTATCAGCGGTTTCAGGACGACGTGATGGTTGTCACCGTTGTGATGCTGATCGTGTTAGTTCAAATTTTGCAGACAATCGGCGATAAATTGGTTGTCCACTTCTCTCGTAAATGACAGTTGAGCCGGCCATTTGCTGGCAGGCGCTACATACAGGCGCCTCACAAGGAGTTAGCTGAATGAAAAAACTACTCGTAGCGCTCGCAGCCGTTGCAGCGTTCTCTGCTCAGGCCGATGAAACCCTGACCGTCGCGGCCACCCCGGTCCCGCACGCAGAAATCCTCGAATTCGTGAAACCGGCCCTGGCCAAAGAAGGCGTGGACCTGAAGGTCAAAGTCTTCACCGACTACATCCAGCCGAACGTGCAGGTAGCCGAAAAGCGTCTGGATGCCAATTTCTTCCAGCACCAGCCGTACCTCGATGAATTCAACAAGGCCAAGGGCACCAATCTGGTGGCCGTGGTCGGTGTGCACCTGGAACCGCTGGGCGCTTACTCCAGCAAGTACAAAGCGCTGGCCGAGCTTCCAGGCGGCGCCAATGTGGTGATCCCGAACGACGCCACCAACGGCGGCCGTGCGCTGTTGCTGCTGGCGAAGGCTGGCCTGATCAAGTTGAAGGATTCGAACAACATCCTGGCGACTGTGAAGGACATCACCGAGAACCCCAAGGACCTGAAATTCCGTGAACTGGAAGCGGCGACCATCCCGCGCGTGCTGACCCAGGTCGACCTGGCACTGATCAACACCAACTACGCGCTGGAAGCCAAGCTTGATCCGTCCAAGGACGCGCTCGTTATCGAAGGCAACGACTCGCCTTACGTGAACATCCTCGTTGCCCGTCCGGACGACAAGGACAGCGAAGCGATGAGGAAGCTGATTGCTGCCCTTCACAGCCCGCAAGTGAAAGCCTTCATCCTCGAGAAGTACAAAGGTGCGGTATTGCCGGCGTTCTGATTTAACCCGCTACACCTGATCGTTCCCACGCCGAGCGGGGAACGATCAGGTACAAAAAACCGCAGCCATAAGCTGCGGTTTTTTTGGGCCTGTCGAATTATTTGCGGTTCAGCATCACTGGCAACTGCGTCACCAATTTCACGTTGTTCAACGGTGCCCGAATGAACCCGCGTTGCGTCCCGTCCGGCCCGATCACCGCCAGGTTGCCACTGTGGTCAACGGTGTAATTCGGCTTGCTGGTGTCCGCTGGAATGAACGGAATACTCACCGCGTTGGCCAGTTTCTGGATGTCTTCCACCGACGAAGCCGTCAGCCCTTTGAACTGTGGATCGAAGTAGCTCAGGTACTGCTTGAGCTGCTGGGGGGTGTCGCGATTCGGGTCGACGCTGACCAGAATGATCTGCAACTTATCCGCAGCCTCTGGCGGCAGCTCGCTCTTGATCTGACGCAGTTGGGCGAGGGTGGTCGGGCAGATGTCCGGGCAAAAGGTGTAGCCGAAGAACAGCAGCGACCATTTGTCTTTCAGCTCGTTGACCGCCACTGGCTTGCCGTCCTGGTCGGTCATTGTCACGGCCGGCAGGTTGCGGCTTTGTGGCAGCAGAATGATCCCGGCATCGATCAGAGCGGTCGGGTCGCCCTGGCCTTTGCCAGACAGCACTTTGTTGATGGTCAGGCCCAGGACCAGCGCGATCAGGGCAACGAGGATGAAGACGGTTTTCTGGGTTCGAGTCATAGGTTCAACAGTAAGTAGTGGTCTACGAGCAGCGCGATAAACAGCAGGAACAAGTAGTAAATAGAGTACTTGAACGTGTTGATCGCCGCGTGCGGCCGAGTGCCACGGTACAGCACCACGGCCCATTGCAGAAACCTCGCGCCAAGTCCCAGCGCGCAAATCAGGTAGAGCACGCCGCTCATGTGGATCACGTACGGCATCAGGCTCACGGCCAGCAGCGCGAAGGTATAAAGCAGGATGTGGACTTTGGTGTAGTGCTCGCCATGGGTCACCGGCAGCATCGGGATGTCGGCCTTGGCGTATTCCTCTTTGCGGTGAATGGCCAGGGCCCAGAAGTGCGGCGGGGTCCAGGCGAAGATGATCAGCACCAACAGCAAGGGTTCGGCGCTGACATGGCCGGTGGCGGCGGTCCAGCCGAGCAGTGGCGGGGCGGCTCCAGCCAGGCCTCCGATGACGATGTTTTGCGGCGTCGCGCGCTTCAGGAAACCGGTGTAGACCACCGCATAGCCGAGCAGCGAGGCCAGGGTCAGCCACGCCGTCAGTGGATTGGTGAAGGCCAGCAGTATGGCTTGCCCAAGCACCGCCAATACCAAGGCAAACGTCAGGGCCGCCGCCGGCGACACCCGGCCTTCGGCCAGGGGACGTTTGTGTGTGCGGGCCATGACCGCATCGATGCGTCGGTCCACCACATGATTAACGGCTGCCGCACCACCGGCACACAAGGCGATCCCCAGATTGCCGAACACCAGCACCGTCCACGGCACCCCGGCACGGGTCGCGAGGAACATGCCGACCAGCGAGGTGATGAGCATCAGCACCACCACTTTCGGCTTGGTCAGCTCCAGGTAGTCACGCCAGATCGCCTGACTGTGACGTGCGCCGATCAGAGTCGCCATGGCATCTCTCCTTTTATTGTTATGGCCCCGGCTGAGTGTTTACGCGGGCTGAACCGCCAGCGTGCAGGGGGTTGCTGCTTGACCCGAACCAGGCTGGTTCGCGCGTGATAATTGACCAGCACCATCGTCAGCAAGAGTGCCGCGCCGCCCGCGTTGTGCGCGACGGCCACTGGCAGTGGCAGGTGAAACAGCACATTGCTGATGCCGAGGGTGATTTGTGCGGCGAGAGCAATCAGCACCAGCCCGGCCAGGCGTGTCATGCCGACCACCTTCAGTTGCCACGCCAACCCGAGCAGCACCAGCGTCACTAATAGTGCACCGATGCGGTGAGTCAGATGAATCGCGGTGCGGGCATCACTGTCCAGTTGCCCGCCGAGGTAATTGGGGCCGATGTGTTGGGACAGGTGAAAACCGTTGGCGAAGTCCGCGGGCGGTAGCCATTGCCCATGACAGGTCGGGAAGTCGATACAGGCCACCGCCGCGTAGTTGGAACTGACCCATCCACCCAAGGCAATTTGCAGGATTACCAGCAGCAACCCGGCGGTCGCCCAGTATTGCAAACGCCGTGGCACGGTCAGCGCCGGCAACACGCCGGACAATCGCAAGGTCAGCAAAAACAGCAGGCTCAACGTCGCAAAACCACCGAGTAAATGCCCGGTGACCACTTGCGGCCAAAGCTTGAGCGTCACCGTCCACATGCCGAACGCGGCCTGGGTGAACACCACGGCGAGCAGGAACAACGGCAACTTCACCGGCAGCCCCGGATGACGACGATGGACCCAGGCGCGACCCGCCAGCACCGAGATCAGCAGCCCCAACGTGCCGGCGAAGTAGCGGTGAACCATCTCGTTCCAGCCCTTATGGGCTTCGACGGGAGCGTCGGGGAAATGCAGTTCGGCATGGGCCAATTGAACTTCGCCTTTCGGCACGCTGATAAAGCCATAGCAACCCGGCCAGTCCGGGCAGCCGAGCCCGGCGTGGGTCAGGCGGGTGTAGGCACCGAGCAACACCACAATCAGTGCCAGTAAGGTGGCAAACAGCGCGAGGCGAAATCCAGGTTTGGCCATGACGATGCCCTTATCCGATGTTCGACAGTTTCAGCAGATGACGCAGGTCGTTGAGCAAGTCCTTACCCTTCACCGTCGGGTCGTAGCGCAGCACCAGATTGCCGTGAGGGTCGATGACCCACAGCTGTGGTGCGGGCTTGTCCCCGGTGCCGGCGGTTGTGTTGAAGGTACTGAAGGTGGCGAGGTCCAGGGGATAGCGCTGCAATTGAGGATATTCGCGCGTCAGCTTGGCGTCGTATTCACTGCTCAGCGGTTGTGCGGCCGCCAAGGCATGACTGGCGCGCCCGGCATCACGGCCGAGGCCGATCTGGATCTGCCGCGCCAGGTACACCAGTTGCTGGCAGTCCACCGAGCAATCCTTGGGCGCGGTCACCAGTATCTGCCACCGATCCTCCTGCGCCTGTACGCCGAGGTCGGCGCGGGTCTGGCCGTTGCCGATCAGTTCGCCGTGATAGCTGCGACCTTCCGGTACCCAGAACTGCAATTTGTACATGCCGGTGGCGAGGATCATCGGACCGATCACCCCAAGCAGGATCAGCAGTAACTGCAGGCGACCTTTACGCCGACTCGCCGGCGTTTTCGCCTCAGATATGTTGGGTGGATTCATGGCCGCTCCCATGGTGTTTCTCCTTTGCGTTGTGCCAGCCGAGATAGAGATAGAGGCCAAACAGGGCGATCGACATGGCGAACCACTGCACGGCATAAGCCAGGTGTTTTTCCGGCCCCATGGCCACCACCGGCCAATCGGCCTGGTAGGACGCGGGGCTGTTTTCTGCGCGTAATGGGTAGGTAAAACCTTCGCGATCCAGCGCCGTCCAGAGCTTGACTGGCTCGACCGCGGTGATCAGTTGTGGCCAGGTCGTGGTGTTCGGGTCGGCGTGCAACTGGAACGTGGCACCGGGGGAGACGTAGACCCAGGCAACGAGACTCAAGGCCTGAGTCGGTGTGGTGAATTGCGGTGGGGTGCGCCGATCCGGCCACGGCAGCCAGCCGCGATTGACCAGCAACCAGAGCCCGGTCGCCTGATCCTGAAACGGTTGCAGCAGTTCGACACCAACCTTGCCGCTGCGCTGACGGTTATCCAGCAACAGGCTGTGTGCGGCATCGAACTGGCCGTGCAGATGTACCCGGCGGAAGGCCGGATCTGCGCTGTGTTGCAGCTCGGTGCTGGCCATCGGTTCAGCTGCGCGGCGCTCGGCGTAGCTTTGCAGCAGCGCGCTTTTCTCTGCGCCCCGGCTCAATTGCCAGAACCCGAGTGACACCAGCATGGGCAACAACACCGCGACCACCAGAGTCGGCACGATGCCCGGCCGGAAACGCTTCATGGCGTCGCCAGAAAGTCGCTAGTCGCGATCGCTATACTCAAGTGCATCGCCTTTCCCCCGGAGTTTCACCATGCTCAAAGCAGCCATCGTCCTGATGCTGATTGCCACGGTTGTCAGCCTGTTCAGCGGCCTGTTTTTTTTGGTCAAGGACGACAGTCGCTCGAACCGCCTCGTCATTGCCTTGAGTGTTCGTGTTGCCCTGGCCGCCATTACCGTCGGCTTGATTGCCTGGGGTTTTTTCAGCGGCCAGTTGGTGTCGCACGTACCGTGGTAAGCCTCACAGCACGTAGACGAAAACGAAAAGCCCGATCCACACCACGTCCACGAAGTGCCAGTACCAACTCGCCGCTTCAAACGCGAACTGGTGTTCGGCGTCGAAGTGCCCGCGCATGATCCGCATCAACATCACAAACAAGATGATGGTGCCGATGGTCACGTGGGCGCCGTGGAAGCCGGTGAGCATGAAGAAGGTCGCGCCGTAGATGCCCGAACCGAGCGTCAGGCCCAGTTCGCGGTAGGCATGCATGTACTCTTCGGCCTGAAAGCCGAGGAACGCGCAACCCAGCAGCACGGTGATGGCCAGCCAGATTTTCAGCGCGCCGCGATGACCTTTCTTCAAGGCGTGGTGAGCGATGGTCACGGTGACGCTGGAACTCACCAGCAGAACGGTATTGAGCAGCGGCAGGCCCCAGGGACTGATGACGTCCTTGGGCGGCGGGAAGAGTTTCGGGTCAGGGGTGTGCAGCAATGGCCACGCAAACTGGAAATTCGGCCAAAGCATATGAGCGATGCCTTTGACCCCTTCACCTCCGAGCGCCGGACCGGAAATGTTTCTCACATAAAACAGCGCGCCGAAGAACGCGATGAAGAACATCACCTCCGAGAAGATGAACCAACTCATGCCCCAGCGGAACGAGCGATCCATCTGTGCGCTGTACAACCCCTGGCGGCTTTCCTTGATCACCGTACCGAACCAGCCGAACAGCATGTAGGCCAGCAGCAGGCCACCGACGAAAAAGATCAGCGGGCCGTGGGACTCCGGCCGCGCCGCCTTCAGGTCGTTAAACCAGGTGGCCAGGCCGAACACGGTGACGAACATACCGACCGTGGCAATGATCGGCCATTTGCTCTGGGCCGGAACGTAATAATGCTCATGAGTTGCCATTTATTGTTCTCCTTATCGGGCACGCTTTAACGCCTAGCCACCGGTGTTTGCAGCAACAGCCACGGGCGGATGACGTGCGGTGATATCGAACAGCGTGTAGGAAAGCGTCAGGTGCTTCACGTCCTTGGGCATGTCACGGTCAACGATGAAACGTACCGGCATCTCGATCCGTTGACCGGGCTGCAGCACTTGCTGGGTAAAGCAGAAACATTCGGTCTTGTGGAAGTACGCCGCCGCGGCGCTGGGTGCGATGCTCGGAACCGCTTGGGCGCTCATCGGCCGATCGGTCGGGTTATGGGCGATGAAGATCATCTCGTTCACCGCTCCCGGGTTAGCGGTCAGTTCGTCACTTTTAGGGTAAAAATCCCAAGACATGTCGGCGGCGTTGGTCGACAGAAACTGCACGCGAACCTGCCGTGAGGTGTCGACCGTTTGTTCGCCTTCATACTGCCCCCCGGTCTTGCCGTTGATGCCGAACGCCTTGCACATCACGTCGTAGATCGGCACCAGGGCAAACCCGAAGACAAACATCGTCACCACCACCAGCAGCAGGCGCGTGACCAACTTCTTCAATGAGATGGAATCAGCCATGGTGGCGGGCCTCGAGGGCTACAGCGTTCATTTCACTTCCGGCGGCGTGGTGAAGGTGTGATATGGAGCCGGCGACGCAATACTCCATTCCAGCCCTTCGGCCCCATCCCACGGTTTGGCCGGTGCTGGTGGGCCACCACGGATGGTCTTGATCACGATGAACAGGAAGAAGATCTGGGTGGCGCCGAACATGAACGCACCGATCGACGACACCATGTTGAAGTCGGCGAATTGCAGGTTGTAGTCGGGAATTCGCCGCGGCATGCCCGCCAGCCCCACGAAGTGCATCGGAAAGAACGCCATGTTCATACCGATGAACGAGAGCCAGAAGTGCAGCTTGCCGAGGGTTTCGTCGTACATGTGGCCGGTCCATTTCGGCATCCAGTAGTAGGCCGAGGCGAAGATCCCGAAGATGGCCCCCGGTACCAGTACGTAGTGGAAGTGGGCGACCACAAAGTAGGTGTCCTGGTACTGGAAGTCAGCCGGGGCGATGGCCAGCATCAACCCGGAGAAGCCGCCGATGGAAAACAGGATCACGAACGCCACCGCAAACAGCATCGGTGTCTCGAAGGTCAGCGAGCCTTGCCACATGGTGCTGGCCCAGTTGAACACCTTGACCCCGGTGGGTACGGCGATCAGCAACGTGGCGTACATGAAGAACAACTCGCCCACCAACGGAATGCCGACCACGAACATATGGTGCGCCCAAACGATGAACGACAGGAACGCGATACTCGCCGTCGCATAGACCATCGAGGTGTAGCCAAACAGCGGCTTGCGGGAGAAGGCTGGAATGATCGAGCTGACGGCGCCGAAGGCCGGCAGGATCATGATGTACACCTCGGGGTGACCGAAGAACCAGAACACGTGCTGGAACAACACCGGGTCACCGCCACCGGCGGCACTGAAGAAGCTGGTGCCGAAGTGGATGTCCATCAGCATCATCGTCACGCACCCGGCCAGTACCGGCATCACCGCGATCAGCAGGAACGCGGTAATCAGCCAGGTCCAGACGAACAGCGGCATTTTCATCAGCGTCATGCCGGGGGCGCGCAAGTTGAGGATGGTGGCGATCACGTTGATCGCTCCCATGATCGAACTGATCCCCATCAAGTGGATGGCGAAGATGAAGAAGGTCACGCTTTCCGGTGCGTAGGTTGTCGACAGCGGGGCGTAGAACGTCCAGCCGAAGTTGGGTCCGCCACCGGGGGTAAACAGGGTCGATATCAGCAGGATGAACGCCGCCGGCAATAGCCAGAAGCTGAAGTTGTTCATCCGTGGCAGGGCCATGTCCGGCGCGCCGATCATCAACGGGATCATCCAGTTGGCGAGACCGACGAATGCCGGCATCACCGCACCGAAGACCATCACCAGACCGTGCATGGTGGTCATCTGGTTGAAGAACTCCGGCTGGACGATTTGCAGTCCCGGCTGGAACAACTCGGCACGAATCACCATCGCGAACGAGCCGCCGAGCAAGAACATGGAGAACGCGAACCACAGGTACAGCGTGCCGATATCCTTGTGGTTGGTGGTCAGCACCCAGCGCATCAGGCCTTTGGCCGGACCGTGGGCGTGGTCGGCATGACCATGGTCATCGATGACGGCGCTCATGGCGTGTCTCCTGCAAACAGATGGGCTGGGCAGGCCGGGGCGCGATGCCCCGACGGGTTCCTTACGTGCGCAATAGAGCGGGTCATTGGCTTTCCGCCTGTTTCAGCTCCAGCACTTCTTTAGGGGTGAGCATGTCGCCCTTGTTGTTGCCCCAGGCGTTGCGTTCGTAGGTCACGACCGCTGCGATATCGACTTCCGAGAGCTGCTTGCCGAACGCTGCCATGGCGGTGCCGGGCTTGCCGTGGAAGACAATGCCCAAGTGATCCTTGATCGGTCCGGTAGCGATTTTCGAGCCCTTGAGCGCCGGGAACATCGGCGGCAGGCCCTGACCTTCGGCCTGGTGACAGGCGACGCAGGTGGTGTGATAGACCTTGTCGCCGCGCTCTTTAAGCTCTTCGAGGGTCCATTCCTTACTGGTCAGCTCTTTAAGCTGCAGAGCCTCAGCCTTGCGCTCGCCCAGCCATTTTTCGTAATCGGCCTTTTCCTTGACCTCGACCACGATCGGCATGAAACCGTGATCCTTGCCGCACAATTCGGCGCATTGACCGCGGTAAATGCCGGGCTTGTCGACGCGGGTCCAGGCTTCGTTGACGAACCCCGGAATCGCATCGCGTTTGACCGCAAAGGCTGGCACCCACCAGGAGTGGATGACGTCGGCGGAAGTCACCAGGAAGCGCACCTTGGCGCCGATCGGCAGCACCAAAGGCTTATCGACCTCAAGCAAGTAATGCTCGCTCTTGGCTTCCTTGTTGTGGATCTGATCGGCGGGCGTGGTCAGGTTGCTGAAGAACTCAACGTCCTGGCCCAGGTATTTGTAGTGCCACTTCCACTGATAGCCGGTGACCTGGATATCAATATCCGGCTCACTGGCGTCGTACATCTTGATCAGGGTTGCGGTCGCGGGAACCGCCATGGCCACCAGGATCAGGAAGGGCACGATGGTCCAGAGGATTTCAACGGTGGTGCTTTCGTGAAATTTTGCGGCCACCTGCCCGGTCGAGCGGCGGTGGAGAATCATCGACCAGAACATGGCGCCGAAGACGATGATGCCGATCACTACACAGATCCAGAAAATGGTCATGTGCAGGTCAAATACTGCGTGACTGATTTCAGTCGCTCCAGGCGTCATATTCACAGTCCAGGCCGCTTGTGCCTGACTGAAAATCGACCACAACAGGAGGCCCATCCAGACATGTGGATGTCGCATCATTGCGGGTTCCCCTTATCGTTCTTGTTATCCCGCCGGCTTTCACCTGCGGCAAGGGAGCGGCTTTTTCAGACTACGAACTTGAATCGCCGAGCCTTGCTGCGTGTGCAGTCGGGCGTCATCAGCTAACTCCATTCCAACCCGAGTATAGACAGCGACTGCCACCTCGCAATGTGAGGGCGTAAATCATCTGAAACAGCTGGGACTTGCGTTCCAAGGCACGAATGGAGAAGGATGCAGACGAGTGGTGGCAAACCGATATAACTTTGATGTCTCAAGGATGAAATAATTATGACAAATGCGTCTTAGCATTTTTCGTATGCCAGCTAAGTTATGTCTTCCCTATTTCATTGCCTTTGTTTCCTGGAGTTTTCATGAACACCGCCGCATTGCGCGAGCAGATCCAAAAAGCCCAACAACACGAAGCCGAAACCGGCTTGCTGACTCGTCAGCTGGAAACCCAACTGCCACACCTTCACTCCGCCATCCAATTGCCGGATGTCGACGCCAACGGCGTGATGACGCGTTTTGTGGCCGCGTATATAGAGCAAGTACCAGACCTGCTGGACGCAGCCAATGAAGTCGCCAGGGAAGCGGGTATCGAATCACAGATCAAACCGGTGCTGAAAATCGCCGAGCAGTTCTTTCTCCAGCCGCCGGCGATCATGGCCGGTCATGTCGGTCTGGACAGTCTGCTGGACGAAGCCTATCTGGCGCATCGGTTGGTTGAAGAGGTCAACGACCTGTACATCAAGCATTTTGGCCAGCCACTGATCCCCTTGGACATGACGGTTGCCAACCTGATTGCCCACCAACTGATCGGCGAGGAGTTTGCCAATCAACTGGATGAGGCGGTGCATCACGCCGTGGACGAGATGCTCAATGAAGACAGTTTCGCGCTGGAATCCGTGGAAGCCTACCGCGAGAAACTCAACAGCCCGGACACCGGCGCTGCGTGGAAGCGCTGGCCGTGCCTGTCGCGCCAACTGGGCGTAGGCCTTAAGCTGGATCAGCCAGCGGCTTGATTTGTTGCCCATAAAAAATCGCAGCCTGTTGGCTGCGATTTTTTTAAGAGGTAGCGGAACCGACGCCCGTCGTGGTCCGCAATCGCCCTTCCAGCCTGCGCTTCAACCCCCGCGCTTCAATCAACAGTTTTGATCCCTTGGCCGCATTGGCCCGGCCCCATTCCTCCAGCAATTCCAGACACGAGTGATCGATGTAGCTCAGGTTATTGAGCGGCACATGCACCGTCGTGCCTGCCGGAATGGTTCCCAGCACTTGGGTCAGCGCCGGCACTTTGAGGAAGGTTGCTGCACCTATCAATCGCAATTCCATTTCGCCGTCCTTGGGCAGATCGATCAGGCTGATTTTCAGCCGCGAGGCCTTCCAGGCCAGTTTGGCCAGGGTCAGGCCAAAGCCGATCAGCACGCCGGTCAGCAGGTCGGTAAAGATGATCGCCAGGGCTGTTGCCGCGTAAGTGAACATCGGCATCCGCCCATAGCGGCCCAGACCGCGAAAGGCCTTGAGGTCGACCAGTTTGAAACCGGTATAAACGAGAACGCCCGCCAGGCTCGCCACCGGAATGCTTTGCAGCACGCTGGACAGCAGCAACACGAAAGCCAGTAACCACAGGCCATGGAGAATTGCCGACAGTCGCGTGGTGGCGCCGGCCTGGACGTTGGCCGAACTGCGCACAATCACGCCGGTCATTGGCAGCGCGCCGAGTAAACCGCAAAGCATGTTGCCGACGCCTTGCGCCGACAATTCCCGGTCGAAGTCTGAGCGCTGGCCGCTGTGCATGCGGTCCACCGCGGCGGCCGAGAGCAGGGTTTCGGCGCTGGCGATAAACGCCACGGCAAATGCGGCAATTAGCAGCGTCGGGTCAGCCAGGTTTAGTAAATCTGCGGGTTTCAGCCAGTCGATGGCTTGCGCCAGGTTGGCCGGGACTTCCACTCGTTTGACCTGCAAGGCGAGCACCAGGCTGGCGACGGTCGCCAGGCCTACACCCAGTAGTGCGCCGGGAATGAAGCGCAGGGAATGGGGGCGGAATTTTTCCCACAGCCACATCACCGCAATCGTCGACAGTCCGAGCAACCCGGCTTGCCAACCGAAGGAGGGCACGGCCTGCACGACGGCAGCCGGGAAGGCTGTCAGATTATCCAGCCCCGAAGGCTTGGGCACCGAGTCGAGCATCACATGCACCTGTGACAACACGATCAGCACGCCAATCCCGGCGAGCATGCCGTAGACCACCGCCGGCGCCGTCACCCGGAACCAACAGCCGAGTTTCAATCGCCCGGCCACCAGTTGCAGAAAACCGGCCAGCAGCAGGATTGGCCCGAGCATGGCGATACCATGTTGGCGCACCAGTTCGAACACCAGAACAGCCAAACCGGCCGCCGGGCCGCTGACTTGCAGTGGTGAACCGGCAATCCAGCCCACCACCAAGCCCCCGATGATCCCGGTGATCAACCCCTTGGACGGCGGCAGCCCCGAGGCAATGGCGATGCCCATGCACAAAGGCAGGGCGACGAGAAACACAACCACGGACGCCAGCAGCTCCCGTGGAAGAACAGCTTTAAGTTGAGCAGCACGCATGGTGACTCTCCCGAAGTTTTCTTCAGGCGTGGCGAAGCCAGGCTGCCTGATCAGCAGCCTCTGCTAGAACCACACAATGATTTAGGAGGATTTAGAAGCGCGCTTTGGGCGTCGCCACCGGAATCGGATGGCTGCCGTCGAGCGGCAGGAAACACCCCTTGTCCGCGTCGTAAGCTCTGATTTCGCTGGTTTCGATGTTGTAGATCCAACCATGGATAAACAGCTGACCATTGGCCATGCGCGAGGCTACCGACGGGTGCGTGCGCAAATGTTGCAGTTGAGCGATCACATTCTCCTCGGTGAGGACGTGCATGCTTTCGTTTTCGTCAGCGCAATGGCAGTTTTCCTGGACCATGGTTTTTGCCACTTCCGCATGACGCAGCCAGGCTTTGACCGTCGGCATTTTTTCCAGGCTTTGCGGGTTGAGCACCGCGCGCATCGCGCCACAGTCGGAGTGCCCGCAGATGATGATGTGATGCACGCCGAGGGCCAGCACTGCGTATTCGATGGCTGTGGAAACACCGCCATTCATTTGCCCATAAGGCGGCACAACGTTGCCGACGTTACGGGTGACGAACAGATCGCCTGGGGCGCTTTGGGTGATCAGCTCAGGAACGATGCGCGAATCGGCGCAGGCGATGAACATCGCTCTGGGGCTCTGGGCGGTGGCGAGTTTTTTGAAGAGTTCTTCCTGCTGTGGAAAAACTTCGTGATGAAAATGCAAAAAGCCGTCAACGATATGCTGCAGCGCTGCATCGGCGGTTTCCGCCTCCGGTTGGGCTGACGTCGACGCAGCCAACGGCTGTTTATCCTTGTCACTCATGATTCATCCTCTTTTGCGGAGTCAGGGAATTTTCCCGTTTTGTCCGGTGTGAAGCCAGTGGCTGTTTAAAAACATCCAGACCGAGAATCTCGACCCATCAGTCACTCGATGAACAAGGTAGCGGCTGAAACTTAACTCAAACTGAATAAAACGCTCTAGACCGCATGTTTCAGGTCACAGAAAATGTGACCGGCGTAGTGGCAAAGTGCATTTCACATTACTCAATCATAGGCCAGTTGCCCTCAAATCAACGACATCTGGCGACCGGGCGGACAGAAGGCTTCGCAGTCCAGATTGAAACCTTCCCGACGATTGAGCCCCAGACGCTTGATGGTTTTGGCAAAGCGTTGCGCCAGCAGGTCGGCAAACGGTCCTTCGACACGCATCCTGGCACCGAAGCGACTGTCGTAGAGCTCGCGACCACGGCTCTGACGAATCAGGCTCAACACATGAGCGGCACGCTGAGGATAGTGGGCCGCCAGCCATTCTTCGAACAGCGGCGCGACTTCCAATGGCAAGCGCAGCATCATGTAGGCCGCACTTTGCGCCCCCGCGGCATGAGCCTCGGTGAGCAGGCTTTCGAGTTCGCTGTCATTGATCATCGGAATCATCGACGAGCACAGAACGCCTACCGCAATGCCTGCTTCACGCATCACTCGGATCGCCCGCAACCGAGCCTTGGGTGCAGCGGCGCGCGGTTCGAGGATGCGCTTGAGCTCGTCGTCCAGGGTGGTGAGGCTGATCATCACCGCCACAAGCCTTTGCTCGGCGAGTTCGACCAGCAGATCCAGATCCCGAAGAATCAGCGAGCCCTTGGTAATGATGGTCACGGGATGGCGATAGCGCAGCAGCACTTCGAGGGTTTTGCGGGTGATTTTGTGTTCGCGTTCGATCGGTTGATAAGGGTCCGTATTGGAGCCCAGATTAATCGACGCACATTGATAGCCGCGCTTGGACAGCTGTTCTTCCAGCACATCGGCGGCGTTGGTCTTGGCGATCAGTTTGGTTTCGAAATCCAGCCGCGGTGGCAGGGGAGTAGGCATCGAAAAAATCCTTTGGCTGTATGTTTATACAGCCTAGGGCCTCGACAAATTCGGCCAGTGCCGTTCAGCGCCTGTTAATTCTAAAACCCCTGGTTCTTTGTATTTCTACCGATGGGTTAAAGCGTCGTTCGTCACCCTGAGATACATATAACGTCTGGCACAGTTATAACAACTATTAGTAATATCCTTGTCACACGAAGTTCTCGTGTTCAACTATTAAATGGAATTAATTAATGTCGAATTACAATCAGCGCGGTATTTTTTTGCAACGGTTGCCAGCGTCTATTGTTAGCCCAAAGGAAGTTCGGGTTTCCATGCAGTTTGCACTAAAGGAAGAGGGTTACGATCCGGAAAACCGAGCGGTCACTTATGCTCTGCTGGACGCTCACACCCGTGAGGCCGTATCGAACGACGGCGGCCTGACGTTCACCATGGGTCCCGCCCATGCGGATGTGGACGGTGATGGTGACGTCGACGCACAAGACAAGGCCGTTCTGCTGGCCTTGGCGAGTGCCTATTCGAAGATCGTCAAACCGTAATCGAGATTGAACGCATGCAGTCGTTAAATAATGAGTGCGTGGTCGGTTGTCACTGAACCTAAAAAAGCGGCCTGGAGTTCCCATGCCGCTTTTTTATTTGGCGGTTGCAGAAGCTGAGTGCAACACGGCTATTGAGTTAAAGCAGGAGCAGCATGATGCATCCCCATCACTTCTGTAATCACCTCAATCGGACATTTGTAACCGAAGCGTTTGCGGGGACGATTTTTCGTTTCGGCACCGATGCAGATCGCCAGCAAGGGGGCAATAGGGCACATCGGGAATATGGAGAAGCAAATGGTAGCGGGCTAAGCATAAAGATGAATCGATTCGGCTAATAAACCTCGGTTTTACAACGACAGCGATCGGCTGATTCACAATTCTTTGACAGAAGGGTCACAGGCCTTTGACCGCTCGGGGCTGAAGCTGGGCGTCATCTTTCCGATTCCTCCTTAACGGTCACTCTGAGCATGTCTCTTCCACGTTGTCTCCTGGCGATTTGCCTGTCGCTGGCCGCACTTTTAAACCTGACGCGGGCCCTTGCCGACGACAGTGCATTGCCCCGACCTGCGGAGTGGGCTCAATCGGTCGAGGTGCAATACAACCTCTTCCAAATGTCCCCGACGCTCTATCGCAGTGCATTGCCCGACAGAGGCGCTGTGCCGTTACTGGAAAAACTCAAGGTCGGGACGGTTATCACGTTCCTGCCCGAGTCGGATTCAAGCTGGTTGTCGACGCCAGGAATCGCACAAGTACAGCTGCCCTATCGCACCAACCATGTGGATGACGCGGATGTACTCAAGGCCCTTCGCGCGATCCAGAGCGCCGAAGCCAAGGGGCCGGTGCTGATGCACTGCAAACATGGTTCGGACCGCACGGGCCTGATCGCGGCCATGTACCGGGTCGTATTGCAAGGCTGGAGCAAGGAAGATGCCCTGAACGAAATGACCCAGGGCGGCTTTGGTGACAGCACTCATTTCAAGGACGGCATCCGTTACATGATGCAGGCCGATGTCGACAAGCTCCGCACCGCGTTGGCCAATGGCGATTGCAGCACGAGCCCGTTCGCCAGTTGTTCGCTGAAGAGCTGGTTCAAATCGGCCCATGTCGAGTAAACCATTCAAGAAACGCTTCCAGGGCTGTCAGTACGGGGCGAGGAAAAACGTAACGTCGTGTCCGGGATTAGTTGACCACTACAATAGATCGCACCTTCCAATCCGTTCAGGACTGGAAGGTGGCGTTGGCTCAATGTTGCTCGTCAGGCTTTTTCTTTAGCTTCGGGTTAGGGAAAAACTGCACAGCCTGAACCTTGGCGTCCGGCACTTTCAGCGCCGAGGTGTTGACCCGCGTTCCCATTTCCTTGGGTACCGACAGGCCTTGTTCATTTAGCGTGTCGCAATAGCCACAGGCCACGCACTCGCGATGCGGGACTTCGTCTTCGTTCCACATCATCAACTTATCCGGCTCGCTGCAGGCCGGGCAGACTGCCCCGGCGATAAAGCGTTTTTTCGTCTTCACAGGCCCCTCGCTCATGCTGCCGCGACCTCACTCAGGCCGCTGTGGCGCAAGAGTGCGTCAATCGATGGCGGGCGTCCGCGAAAATCGACGAACAGCACCATCGGTTCCTGGGAGCCACCGCGCGCCAGGATCGCTTCGCGGAAGGCACGGCCGGTCTTGGCGTTGAGCACGCCTTCTTCTTCGAATTTGGAGAAGGCATCCGCCGACAGCACTTCAGCCCACTTGTAGCTGTAGTAGCCCGCCGCATAACCGCCGGCGAAGATGTGCGCAAAGCTATTCGGGAAACGGTTGTAGGCGGGCGGACGCATGACCGACACCTCGTCGCGCACACCTTCCAGTACCTGCGCCACGCTACGGCCGTCGCCGTGGGTGGCGTGCAGGTCGAAGTCGAACAGCGAGAATTCCAGCTGACGAACCATCATCAGGCCGGACTGGAAGTTCTTCGCGGCGAGCATTTTTTCCAGCAAGTCCTGAGGCAGTGGCTCGCCGGTTTCGTAGTGACCGGAGATCAGCGCCAGACCTTCCGGCTCCCAGCACCAGTTCTCCATGAACTGGCTTGGCAGCTCGACCGCATCCCAGGCCACGCCGTTGATGCCGGATACGCCGGCGTGTTCAACGCGGGTCAACAGGTGATGCAGACCGTGACCGAATTCGTGGAACAGGGTAGTCACTTCATCGTGGGTCAGCAGGGCCGGTTTGCCGCTGTCGGCCGGGGTGAAGTTGCACACCAGGTTCGCCACCGGGCTCTGCAATACGCCGCTGATCGTGCGGCGACGGTCGCGGGCGCCGTCCATCCAGGCACCGCCGCGTTTGTTGGCGCGGGCGTAGAGGTCGAAGAAGAAGCGACCGACGTGCTGTCCGTTTTCCTTGATTTCGAACAGGCGAACATCCGGGTGCCAGGTGTCGAAGCCTTTCAGTTCAGCGATTTCGATACCGTACAGACGCTGGACGATAGCGAACAGACCGCCCAGCACTTTGTCGATCGGGAAGTAAGCGCGAAGGGTTTCCTGGGCGACGCTGTAGCGCTGCTCGCGAAGTTTTTCACCGTAGAAACCGCTGTCCCAGCTTTGCAGGTCCGGACAGCCTTGTTCGGCGGCGTAAGCCTTGAGCTGTTCCAGATCCTGGGCGGCGAACGGTTTGCTGCGCTTGGCCAGATCGCGCAGGAAACTCAGGACCTGATCGCTGGATTCGGCCATTTTGGTGGCCAGGCTCAGCTCCGAGAAACTGGCGAACCCTAGTAGCTTGGCCAGTTCCTGACGCAGGTCGAGGATTTCTTCCATGACCGGGCCGTTATCATTCTGGCCTGCATTCGGGCCTTGGTCCGAGGCACGGGTGCAGTAGGCGGCGTAGACTTCTTCGCGCAGGGCGCGGTCCTGGGCGTAGGTCATCACCGCGTAGTAGCTTGGAAATTCAAGTGTGATCAGGAAGCCTTCCAGACCTTTGGCTTGTGCCGCCGCGGCCATTTGCGCCTTGGCCGAGTCGGTCAGGCCGGCGAGGGCGGCTTCATCGGTGACGTGCTTGGTCCAGGCCTGAGTGGCATCGAGCAGTTGGTTGGAGAAGCGGCTGCCCAGCTCCGACAATGTGCTCTGCACTTGGGCGTAACGCTTTTGTTCAGGCGCAGGCAGGTCGATACCCGACAGACGGAAGTCACGCAGGGAGTGTTCCAGGATAGTTTTCTGCGCCACCTCAAAACCGGCAGCTTCGGGACTGTTCGCCAGCGCTTCAAATGCCTCGAACAACTCGCGGTTCTGGCCCAATTCGGTGGAGTAGGCGCTCAAGGCCGGCAGGCAGGACTCGTAGGCTTCGCGCAATTCGGCGCTGTTGCACACGGCGTTCAGGTGGCTGACCGGGCTCCAGGCGGCGCCTAAACGATCATTGAGCTCGTCCATCGCCAGCACCAGGCCGGTCCAGGTCGGTTGTTTGGTCTGGGTTTTGAGGATCTCGATAATGGCGGCGCGGTTGTCAGCCAGGATCTGTTCAATGGCCGGTTGTACGTGTTCGGCATGGATCGCCGAGAACGGCGGCAGGTCGTAGGACTGCAAAAGAGGGTTGTTCACGCTCACGGTTGGCACCTTGGCTGGAAGAAACATTGCGCCATCTTAATTACAATCGACGCTCACCGCAGCTATCAGCAAAAGAGAGAGAGCCTATCGTGACCCTTCGCAAGTATCAGAACCACACGCCGTTGCTCGGCAAAGGCGCCTTTGTCGACGGTTCGGCGGTGGTGATCGGCGACGTCGAAATCGGCGAAGACAGCTCGGTCTGGCCGCTGACCGTGATTCGTGGCGACATGCACCGCATCCGCGTTGGTGCACGCACCAGCGTGCAGGACGGCTGTGTGCTGCACATCACCCACGCCGGGCCGTTCAATCCCGAGGGCTTTGCGCTGCTGATTGGTGACGATGTGACCATCGCGCATAAAGTCATGCTCCACGGCTGCACCGTGGGCAATCGCATTCTGATCGGCATGGGCAGTATCGTCATGGACGGTGCGGTGGTCGACGACGAGGTGATCATTGGCGCTGGCAGTCTGGTGCCGCCGGGCAAACGCCTTGAAAGCGGCTTCCTTTATGTGGGCAGCCCGGTGAAGCAGATTCGGCCACTGACTGACAAAGAAAAAGCTTTTTTCACCTACAGCGCGGCGAACTACGTGAAGCTCAAGAATTTGCATCTGGCTGAAGGCTACGACCAACTCTGACCCTGCGCCCTTATTCAGGATTCAACATGCATTACCAAACCGTATTGTTCGACCTCGATGGCACCCTGACCGATCCACGCGAGGGCATCACCCGTTCGATCCAGTTCGCCTTGAGCAAACTGGGCATCGATGAGCCCGACCTGAGCAAACTTGAACACTTCATTGGCCCGCCGTTGTTGCAGGCGTTCATGCAGTTCTACGATTTCGACGAGCCCAAGGCGTGGGACGCGGTCAACTTCTATCGCGAACGCTTCAAGGTCACCGGTCTGTATGAAAACCGCGTATTCGACGGCGTCACACCCTTGTTGGAAACCCTCGGCGGGCAAGGGCGACAGCTGTACATCGCGACGTCCAAACCGTGGGTTTTTGCTCGGGAAATTGCCCGGCACTTCGACTTCGCCAAGCACTTCAAAGTGATCTATGGCAGCGAACTGGATGGAACCCGGACCAACAAAGTCGAGCTAATCGCCCACTTGATGGCCGAAGAAAGCCTGGACCCGGCCAGCACCCTGATGATCGGTGACCGTAAACACGACCTGATCGGTGCTCGCAGTAACGGGCTGGATGCGGCGGCTGTTGGTTATGGTTTTGGCAGCCGGGAAGAGTTGAGCGCCGAGGCCCCGACCTGGCACTTCGAGACGATAGAAGAGCTGCATCAGGCGTTTTTACGGCGTTAACTAAACCGCCACACGAGCTTGCTCCGGGCGGCGATCCGACGATGAGGCCCGATCAGCCGCCGAGACTTTTCAATTGAGCCAAAGCATTCAATGCCGCCTTGCGCTCACCCGCCGACAGCGCACCAAGCTGCTCGACTGCCGCATAAAACCTTATCCAATCCCCACCCACCTGTTTGAACAACGCCGAAAACGCCGGTACCCATTGGTCGTACAGCCCAAACGGCAACAGACGGGCATTGTTCATCGGCGCATTGATCCACGCGTCATAGCGTTTTTCCCCAGCCCATTGGCTGTCGCGCAGCTGCCGGTATTCGCCCCGCAATCGTTCGAATTCGTCGGCTTTGCGCTGGCGCATCTGGTCGGCGGGCAGGGGCAGGGAGTACAGCCGTTTGAGTCGCGTGCGGGTATCCAGAACCAATTGAATGAACTGGTCCCGTTGCTGCACCTTCGCGCCGCTGTCCGGCGCCAAGCCGCGAAATGCACGCCATTGGCGGGTGCCTTCCTGCTCGACGAAAGTGGCGAAAGACTCATTGAACTCGGTGTCGTCCTTCACATAAAAGCGTTGATGCGCCAGTTCATGGAAGATCAGCGTAGCCAATCGTTCGTCACCCCAGGCCATCATCGAGCTGATAATCGGATCGTTGAACCAGCCGAGCGTGGAATAAGCCTCGACGCCACCGATTGACACGTCCATGCCTTGCAATCGTTGCAACGCAGCCTCACCGCGGGCTGCGCTCTGACTGTAATAACCGCGATAGGCGACGCAACCGGCGATCGGGAAGCAATGGTTCTGTGGTGTCAGGGAAAATTCTGGCGTGGCAAACACGTTCCAGACTACGAATGGCCGGCCAATGTTGGCGTACAAACGGTAACTCTGGTTATCTGGCAGTTGGAGCTGTTGGCTGGCGAAGGTGCGGGCCTTTTGCGATTGAGTCAGGTGCGCACGCAATAATTGATCGCGACCGGGATCGGCAATCACTCTGGAAACCGGCTCGCGTGCCCGCAGCAATTGCAGCTGACCACCGGCCAATTGGCCGTAATAGCTGACGCCGGCGCAACCGTTGAGAAACAAAAACAACACACCCGGAAACAAAATGCGTAAAACGCGATCAAGTAACCCAAGGCTTGGAAGCGGCCTGATCAAAATGAATCATCCTTGGAGAGTCTGCCCGCAAGACTATCCCGCCTGACTGGAGCTCCGCTATGCGCACGTTGATGCTGACAGGAAGCCTGTTGATGCTGGCAGGTTGTGCTGGATTCGGATTACCCCCCCATGATCCGGCGCAAGCGTGGATCGACCTGGACTCGAAGCAGCAAGACACCGTGCTGCAAGCGCTGGAAGTCGATGACAAGGCCGCCACCGACAAGCGCTATTTCGAGGTTCAGCCAGGTAGCCATGAGTTGACGGTCCGTTACCAATTCCCGGTCGCACCCACCAACATCGGACCAGACGCCGAGCCACTATGGCGTGATTGCCAGTTGAACGTGAAATTCCAGGGCTTCAATGCCGGCGAGCGGTATCAGTTGCACGCGGGGAATATTGGTTTTCGGCCGTGGGCAAAGCTCTATGATCAGCAGCGAAAAGTGATTGGCCAGGGCGTACCCGCAGGCTGCCAACGCACCTGATCGGCGTTATTCTAAAAGACTAGTCCTTGAGAAAATCATCATGCGCAGGTTAACGCTGTTACTCGCGGCAAGCATCGTTGCTGGCTGTCAGAGCCCGTTGCCAGCGGTTAATCCGCAGATGGCCTGGGTCGAGTTTTCTACGCCATTTCCCAACGATAAATTGCTGATGGCCGAACGACTGGACAATCAGCGATTGCGCGACGGGCGTTTTTTCCAGGTCAGCCCCGGTAGCCATGAGCTGATCGTTCGATTCGACTTTGAAGTGCCCAGCGGTGGTGGCATGGGCATGATGAACGGCCCCTCGGAACGTTTATGCTACCTGACCATCAACTACGATCATTTCGAAGCCGGACAGCGTTATGTGCTGGAAGGCCGCTCGATAGCGTTCAGCCCCGGCGCTCGGTTGTACAACGCCAAGCGTGAAATCGTCGCGGAAGATCGAGAATCTTATTGCCTCATGTGAGGTGAATCAGCGGTCGTTCTTCTGATAGATGATTTTCTTCGTGCCGCCTTCGCACGAGCCAACGACCATATTCTGATCGTGTACTTCGTCGTTGGTGACGATTTCCAGCGTGTAAGACGAGACGTTATTGGCCTGGATCTTGGCTTCAATCTCGGCCTTGAGTTCTTCACAGGGTTTCGGTGCCGCCAGGGCCGATGTGGCCAGCGCGCAACAGATAACCGCCAAGGCAAAACGTTTCATGGTTGAAGCTCCTTTGAGGCAGCGCGCACGATGATGCGTTTTAGCTGCTGTCATTTATTCGACCACACTCTCGCCAGTCAGGTTTTGTTTTAGCGCAAGAAAGATCGCAGCCCGTCGAGGCTGCGATCGTTTATCGGGGAGCGCGACAACTCCCTATCAGCTGATCAATGTTGCATCCAGACTGATTTTCGCATTCAGCACCTTGGAAACCGGGCAGCCTTCTTTGGCTTTATTGCTCAATTCCTCAAATTGAGCCTGAGTCGCCCCAGGAATCTTCGCTTTGAGGATCAATTTAACTGCTGTGATCGCGAACCCGCCGTCCACCTGGTCCAGGGTCACTTCGGCATCGGTATCGATGCTGTCAGCCTTGAGACCGGCATCGCCGAGAATCATTGAAAATGCCATGGAGAAGCAGCCGGCGTGCGCAGCGCCGATCAACTCCTCCGGATTGGTGCCCTTGCCGCCTTCGAAGCGCGCCTTGAAGCCGTAGGGCGCTTCTCTGAGGACACCGGTTTCCGTAGAAATCGAGCCGATGCCGGTTTTCAGGTCACCTTCCCAATGAGCCGATGCTTTCTTTGTGATAGCCATGAATGCCTCCTCAAGATCCGGCGCGAAGCGTCGCGCCTTAGTGGTTTTCGGTTGCTAGGGTTCTGAGGATAGACCGTGGTGCAAAGTTCACCTGATCTGATCGGTCTTCTTGTTTCGTAGGAATTTTGGCTCTGCCATTGAAACTCGGGTATATGCCCTCATTGCATGAATCACGCTTATAGATTCGGCAGGTTTTCGTTTGTAAGAAAAAACCTGCGCCCTCAATTGGAGAAGCAGGCTTATGAAACGACTGTCCGATATCAAGTTCTCGACCCTCGATCTGGTGCCCGTGCGGGAGAACGGCAGCGCGGCACAGTCGCTGCGCAATTCTCTGGACCTGGCTCAGCACGTCGAAAAATTTGGCTACAACCGGTTCTGGGTTGCCGAACACCACAACATGGATGGCATTGCGAGTTCGGCGACTTCGGTACTGCTCGGCTACTTGGCTGGCGGCACCTCGACCATTCGTGTTGGCTCGGGCGGTGTGATGCTGCCTAATCACGCGCCGCTGGTTATCGCCGAGCAGTTCGGCACGCTCGAAAGTCTGTACCCGGGCCGGATCGACCTGGGCCTGGGCCGTGCGCCCGGTTCCGATCAGATGACCGCCCGCGCTTTGCGTCGTGAACGCTCTGGCAGCGCCGACGATTTCCCGGAAGAGGTTGCCGAACTGATGCGTTACCTCGGCCCGCGGACCCCGGACCAACGGATCATCGCGATGCCCGGCACGGGGACTAATGTCCCGGTCTGGCTGCTGGGCTCCAGCCTGTTCAGTGCACAACTGGCCGGTGAACGCGGTTTGCCCTACGCCTTCGCTTCACATTTCGCACCGCGCTTGATGCATGAGGCCATTCGCGTCTATCGCAACCACTTCAAGCCTTCAGCAATATTGGATAAGCCCTACGTAATGCTCGGTGTGCCGCTGGTGGCTGCTGACACCGACGAGCAGGCCGATTATCTCGCGACGTCGGTCTATCAGCGGATTCTCGCCCTGATGCGTGGCCAGAGCCTGGTGCAACGTCCACCGGTAAAAACCATGGACGGCCTGTGGCTGCCTCATGAAAAAGCAGCCGTTGGCGATTTCCTTGGCCTGGCCATGGTTGGCAGTCCGCAGAAAATCCGCGCCAAACTGCAAGTGCTGATTGAGCAGACCCAGGCGGACGAGCTGATTTTTACTTGCGATCTGTACGAACATGCCGATCGCGTGCACTCCTACGAGCTGCTGGCCCAGGTCATGAAGGGCTGACACTCAAACAGCGAACACAAAAAAGCCGACGTCATTGCGTCGGCTTGTTCATTTCCGAGCGAGGTCAGCCCCGCTTGTAGAGGATTTGCTTGGAACCTTTTTCACAAGTGCCGACGATTTTGCCGTCAGCGGCAGCGCCTTTATCAACGATTTCCAGTGAGTAATTAGAAATGCCCTTGGCATCAAGTTTCGCTGTGATTTCGGCTTTCAGCTCTTCGCACGACTTGCCCTCAGCCAGGGCTGTTCCCGCGAGACTCAACAAGCCCACCGCCAAAATAAAATTCTTCATCGGTCGCATTCCCTGGTCGGATCAATAGGGGCACCCAGCAATCAGCCGGATTTACATATGTAGCGCTTTGCCAATCCCTATGGCGCTCGGCCAGCGCGCAGGCTTAGAAGATTAGCTCAACCTCAGCTACTGGCAATCCGGAACCCGACTTTGAGCGTCACCTGAAAGTGCGCTGCCTTACCGTCCTTGATGTGCCCGCGGGTTTCGGTTACTTCAAACCATTCCATATGTTTGAGGCTTTTGCTGGCCTCGGCCAGCGCGTTGTTGATGGCGTCTTCAATACTGCTGGTGGACGAGCCGACGAGTTCGACTTTCTTGTAGGTGTGATGGTCAGTCATGGCGTTCTCCTCAGGGTGTGAAATACAGCCTAGCAGTGATTTTTCGTATTACTTCTGTCGGCCAGTCCGAAGTGGAAGTTCAGATTTACTGCACTTTCTCGAACCCCTGAAGTCCCAACCAACACACGCAACTCAATCAATGCAGGAGAGCCACCATGGCCAACACCTCTTTACGTAAAGCCTCATTGCAAAGCATGGAAGCCGAAATCGAGAGTCTGCTGAAGTCTTTGGAAAACCTGAAGGGCGACGCCTCGGACGAGTCGCGTAAAACCCTTAACGCCTTGAAAAGCAACGCCGAGAACGCGCTGAAGCATTCGCGCCATCTGCTCAGCGATGCGTACGAAGAAGTCAAAGTCAAAACCCGTGAAACCGGGATTGCCACGCGAGACTACGCCCAGGAACACCCGTGGACGACTGCGGGTGTGGCGGTCGGTGCATTGGGTCTGCTCGCGGCTTATCTGCTGTTCAAACGCGGTGACTAATCCGTCTGGCGCAGCTCGTTTTTGAGCCACTGCGCCAGTTGCCGAGCTCGCCCGTCTGCGGCGCGCTTGGGTAGCCACAACGCCAGTTGCGCCGGGGTTTCACTGAAGCCCCATGGCGCAACCAGGCGGCCGGCCTTCAAGTCCTCGGCCACCAGCGGCTCGGGCGCAATCGCCACACCCAAGCCAGCCACTGCGGCCTCCAGCAGATAATACAAATGCTCGAAACCCTGCCCGTACTTCAACGCTTTGGCGTCGAGGTCGCTTTGTTGTGCCCAGCTTGGCCAGGCCTGAGGGCGAGAGGTGGTGTGCAGCAATGGCTCGCTCAGCAGCGCTGCGGGCGGAGCGTTTTGCAGTCGTTCGTAGCCCGTGAATCGGGGGCTCATGACCGGGCCGATCCGTTCGCTTGCCAACTCATAAACCTGCATGTCCGCTGGCCACGGTGGCTCGGCAAACACCAGCAAGGCGTCCAGCCCCGGGCGACGTGGATCGAGATCACCCTCGCCAGCCGACAGGTGCAGGCGCAGGTCAGGCAGGTCGGCATTCAATCGTCCCAACCTGGGAATAAACCAGCGTGCTAACAGGCTGCCCGAGCAACCCAGTACGAACGGTGCATCGGCGGTGCTTTGAGTCAGCTCTGCACAAACAGTCCGTAAACGCTCGAACGCCTCACCGCTGGCATCGCGCAAACGAATGCCGGCATCTGTGAGTTTAAGGCCGCGTCCATCCTTGATGAACAGGCTCACGGCCAAGTGTTCTTCAAGCACTTTGAGTTGCCGGCTGACCGCGCCATGGGTGACATGCAGCTGTTTGGCCGCCTTGCTGACGCTGTTCAGGCGGGCAGTCGCTTCGAAGGCCCGAAGGGCGTTCAACGGGGGAAGATCATGGCTCATGTTATTGGTGAGTTTTCCTGACAGGTTGCGGCGATCTTATCGGTTTTCAGCTTGGGGCGTCAGGGGTAGAGTGACGCCCACTCTCTCTTCAAAAGCATCATCCCACGCATTCCACTGGAGCGACCCATGACCCAGACTAATCTGCGCAACGGCCCCGACGCTAACGGCCTGTTCGGCGCGTTCGGCGGCCGTTACGTCGCTGAAACCCTGATGCCGTTGATCCTCGATCTGGCCCGTGAATACGAATTGGCCAAGGATGATCCTGCATTCAAAGAAGAATTGGCCTACTTCCAGCGCGACTACGTGGGTCGTCCAAGCCCACTGTACTTTGCTGAACGTCTGACAGAGTTCTGCGGCGGCGCGAAGATTTACCTCAAACGCGAAGAGCTGAACCACACCGGCGCGCACAAGATCAACAACTGCATCGGCCAGATCCTGCTGGCGCGGCGCATGGGCAAGAAACGCATCATCGCCGAGACCGGCGCCGGCATGCACGGTGTGGCGACCGCCACCGTGGCTGCGCGTTTTGGTCTCGATTGCGTGATCTACATGGGCACCACTGACATCGAACGTCAGCAGGCCAACGTATTTCGCATGAAGCTGCTGGGCGCCGAAGTGATCCCGGTCGTGGCCGGGACCGGCACCCTGAAAGATGCGATGAACGAGGCCTTGCGTGACTGGGTGACCAACGTCGACAGCACTTTCTACCTGATCGGCACTGTGGCTGGTCCGCACCCTTATCCTGCGATGGTTCGCGACTTCCAGGCTGTCATCGGCAAAGAAACCCGTACTCAACTGCAAGACCAGGAAGGTCGTCTGCCAGACAGCCTGGTGGCGTGCATCGGTGGCGGCTCCAACGCCATGGGCCTGTTTCACCCGTTCCTCGACGACAAGAGCGTCGAGATCATTGGTGTTGAAGCGGCAGGTTACGGCATCGAAACCGGTAAACACGCAGCCAGCCTGAACGGCGGCGTACCGGGCGTGCTGCATGGCAACCGTACCTTCCTGTTGCAGGACGACGATGGTCAGATCATCGACGCTCACTCGATCTCGGCCGGCCTCGACTATCCAGGCATCGGCCCGGAACACGCCTGGTTGCATGACATCGGCCGCGTCCAGTACACCTCGGTAACCGACGACGAAGCCCTCGACGCGTTTCACAAATGCTGCCGCCTGGAAGGGATTATTCCGGCACTGGAAAGCGCCCATGCCCTGGCCGAAGTGTTCAAGCGCGCACCAACCCTGCCAAAAGATCACCTGATGGTGGTCAACCTGTCCGGTCGTGGCGACAAAGACATGCAAACCGTGATGCACCACATGGAACAATCGAAGCAGGAGAAACACTGATGAGCCGCCTGCAAACGCGTTTTGCCGAACTCAAGGTACAGAATCGTGCCGCCCTCGTGACCTTCGTGACCGCTGGCGACCCGAGCTATGACACCTCTCTGGCGATCCTCAAAGGCTTGCCCGGCGCTGGTGCCGACGTGATCGAGTTGGGCATGCCCTTCACTGATCCAATGGCCGATGGCCCTGCAATTCAGTTGGCCAATATCCGTGCCCTCGGCGCCAAGCAGAACCTGGCAAAAACCCTGCAAATGGTTCGCGAGTTCCGTGAAGGCAATACCGAGACGCCGCTGGTGCTGATGGGCTACTTCAACCCGATCCACATGTACGGCGTGCCGCGCTTCATCGCCGATGCCAAAGAGGCGGGTGTTGACGGTCTGATCGTGGTCGACTTGCCGCCCGAGCATAATGGCGAACTGTGCGACCCGGCCCAGGCTGCCGGTCTGGACTTCATCCGTCTGACTACTCCGACCACAGATGATGTACGTCTGCCGACCGTCCTGAACGGTAGCTCCGGCTTCGTTTATTACGTGTCCGTCGCCGGTGTGACCGGTGCCGGTGCGGCAACGCTGGAACACGTTGAAGAAGCGGTTGCCCGTCTGCGTCGCCATACTGATCTGCCGATCAGCATCGGTTTCGGTATTCGTACACCGGAGCAAGCGGCGTCCATCGCTCGCCTCGCGGACGGTGTGGTAGTGGGTTCAGCGTTGATCGATCACATCGCCAATGCCTCGACGCCCGAACAGGCAGTTGATGGCGTGTTGAGTCTTTGCTCGGCTCTGGCAGACGGCGTGCGTAAAGCCCGCGTCAGCTGAAGGTAAAGTTCCTGATACAGAGGAATTAGAGCCTCGCGGTACGGACTAAATAGCAAGACCGAGGGCTTCAGGACTACGTTCTGGAGCCCTTTTTGCTGTATGTGCAGTGAGGAAAGACCCTATGAAAATGCCGAAACGTCTGATTGCCAGCCTGGGTGTGCTGATGCTCAGCGCCGCCCCGTTGCTGAGTGCGAGTGCTGCTCAACGCGACAATCACGACCGCGGCGGCCCGCAACAAGGGCACTACGAAAACCACGGAGACAATCATCGCGGCGGCCCTCCGCCACGGGACTTCGGCCCGGTGCGCCAGACTATCCACGACAACCGTGGCTATTTCGTACGCGGTGCGCCGCCACCTCCGGGTATTCATTTGGTGCGTGGCCGACCGTTGCCTCACGGCTATTACGGCGAACGCCTCGATAACCGGGCGTTGGGCCGGCTGCCGTATTACCGAGGGTACGAATGGCGCCGTGCGGGCGGCGACATTGTGTTGATCGCCGTAGGAACCGGGATCGTTTATGAAATTCTCGAAGGGGTACTTTGAATAGCAGGCAAGTATTGAAGGCTTCGCGGATTAGCCATGAAGCCTGTTGTTTATGGCAACTCCAACCCGCCCGCAGCCTTGTGTAACGTCCTCAGATGCTCGCCAACCTGCTTCAGGTTGGCTTCATTGGCGGCCATTTCGGCCGCACGGCTCGGTTCGAGCAGCGCTCTCACTTCTTTGTCCAGATCGCCTGTCAGTGCCTGAAGCTGCTTCTGCCGCAGGCTGCTTTCCGACTCCAGACGCTGCCACTCACTCGGCTGCGGCAATCCATAACCACCGGTGCCAAGCAGCTCCGCCGGGCGGCTGAGGAAGCCGCTGTTGGCAAGAATTTGCTGCAACGTTGCGTTGGCCTTGTCCATGCCGCCGTTCTTCAATTCCCGAGCGCCCAAATAGCGCTGCTTTACTTCGTCCTGGGCCAACACCAATTGTTGGCGGAAGGCTGCCTGCTCCAGTAGCAGTAATGCTGCGCTGGTGCGCAAATCGGCTTGGTCGATCCATTGTCGGCGCTCTTGAGCTTTGAGGGAGAGCCAGTCTTCGACCTTTTCCTGTTTGATCGGCAAATGCTTCTTCAGCACTTCGAACATCGCTTGGTAACGATCGCGGAAGGAGTCGAATCGATAGCCCAGACGCAGCGCTTCGCGGGGGTCATCCAGCACGCTGGTGTTCGCCAGTCCTCGGCCTTTGAGCACTTCCAGCAAGCCGTTGGGCGTGATGCTGTCTAAGCCGACCAGTTTTGTATTATTGGTACTACTACGCAGTAACTTCAGGCCCTCTACCGCGCAGTTGTTGGACAGGAAGAAGTAGTTGCCGTCGTAACTCCAGTGCATTTCAGCGGCATGCTCCACAACGTCTTCGATTTCGCTGCGCGACAGGTTCAGCGGCACCGAGGCCAGGCTGCGCAGTTCGGTCTTGGTGTATTCGTCGATCACCTGGGCCAGCGGCAGGACAAACAGGCGTGACGGATATTTGCCCACCAGTCCGTCCCAACTCGACAGTTGTACGTCACCGACGAAGGCGCGGTAGGACAACACCAGATGTTGATCCAGATCCAGCCGACAATCCGGCCCGCGGGGGCGACCGGGTGCGCAAATCACCAGCCGCAACATGCTGTGGCCCCAACGGCTGACCCAGTTCTGGTTGGCTTCAGCCAACAGATAGTCGACGGCGTAGACCTGTTTCGGATCGACCTGGCCTAATGGTGTTTTGGCGAAGTCGTTGCCGGCATTGAGGAAGGAGAAGGTTTTGGCACACGCATCTTTAGCGGCGGGCGCCCAGCCGAAATGTTCTTTGTAGTAGCGGTACAGCGCAGGACGGCGACAGGCGTAGGCCGGGTCGAGAAGGAAATATTCCATGTTGACCGCGACGAACTCTTTGGGGCTGCTCGTTTCGTAAATGTCCGGGCTGCGGGCAATTTGCCGGTTGTGCTGTTCGCGCTCGCCCCGACGGCCGACATACTGTGGCCAGCCGGCGAGATCGAGCAGGTGCGGGTCGTCGCTGAGCGTAAAGCGCCGGTCGGGCTGGCCGCGGCATTGATCGGGAATGCCAATCAGCCCTGAGCTGCTGTTGCGCCGGGTGCAGTGCTGAATCAGCGTGCGCTCCGCGTCTGGCCACAGGCGCGAGCGGTCATAGATATGGGTGAGTTCGTGCAACACCGTGGCAAGCATTTCGCGGCGCACGGTGCCATGGGGACGATAAGTCTTTTTGGTCGCGGCGCTGCCGTCAGTGAGGCTGGCAAGCAGGTTGCGGTTCAGGTCGAGTTCAGACACCAGCGACGCCTGGCCGTAAGCGTTACTTGGCATGTCATCGGTCCAGCCGACATCGATGCGTCGGTCGAGATGCTTGATGAACCGCGGCGGCAGCGCCTGCATGGCTTCATCGAGCAGCGCCTGACTGGCCTGCTGTTGAGCGGGGCTGAGACCGTCAGTCTTGAGCCTTAATTGCAAGTCGGCCTGGGCCGTGTTGCTGAGCAGCAACATGACCCCCGCTAACAGCCAGACGCCTCGCGACCTCACAGTGCGAGGATGGCTTCGGCGAGAACTTGATCACTGGCGTCGCGAGCTTCCGGTACGCGGGTGCGCAACGTGTTGAAGGCCGATTCCAGGTGCGCGCCACGAATCTTGCCATCACTGGCGACGAAACTGGCCGCATCGTCGTGGGCTTCACGAACGATCTTCGAGTCACGGATGGAGGTCGTGGTATCGGAAGTGAAATCAAGCGTGCGTTGGGTGGCATTGATGATGATGTTACTGGTGGCGACCAGGGTGTGCGCCTGGGCCACACCGGCTAACAACAGCAAGCCAAGGGCGGCAACAATCAGAGGGCTACGCATGGAACGACTCCGCAAGAACAAGGATAACTATTGGACGAGAATTGCCTGCGCCAGTTCAAGGTCGCTGGCACGAAGTTTTGGCTGGGTCCGGCGCAGATAAATCAGCGCGGACTCCAGTTGTGCTCCTCGTAGTTGGCCGTCGCTGGCGATGAACGCCGCGGCGTCATCTTGTGCCGCGACCAGCAGCTTACGGTCGAAGGGGGCGGAGGTCACCATGCTTGTGGCGTAGCCGGTAGCCACTATGCCTTGTGTCGACAGATTGAAGGCGTCATAGGCATGGGCCGAGCCCATCCAGCAGGTGGCCACGAAAAGCGGAGAGATCAACAGATTTGAAAGAGAACGCATGAGACTCGATAGATGAAGGTGAGTCGCAAGGCTAGCGCAACGCCCGGTCTAGAGCCAGCGCCGAAACGAGGGACACGGCGGGCGTGTCCCTCGTCAGTGGTGACGCTTAGATAGTCAGTATGGCTTGCGCCAGTTGTGCGTCAGTCGCGTTCAACTGAGGTGCCTGGTGGCGAATATGGTCGAGTGCGCTTTCCAGTTTGACGCCACGAATGGCGCCTTCGCTGGCTACGAAGCTGGCGGCGTCATCACGGGCGGCGCGTACGATTTTGTCATCGCGAAAGGAAGAAGTGACATCGGAGGTCGCATCGGACGTGGCCTTGAGTGCGCCGACGACGGCATCGGTGGTCACGATAAAGCTGGTGGCGTGGGAATTGGCGGCCACGGCAAGCAGGGCTGCAGCGCTGAGCAGACGAAGACGGGACATGGTGAAACTCCTATGGGGGGACTGATTGAGAGGTGGCGCAGTGTCTGTTGAGTCAGACGTCAATCATGCCGCGTTCGCCACGTTTCATTTGGATAGTAGGCCTATGAGTGTCTATTCGAACAATCCTGTCTGTTCAAGCAGGAAGTTAGCGCCAGGCATCCCGTAAGTGATTCACGGCGCGGTCCTTTTGCGGGCAGTTCGGGATTTCATGGTGATCCCGTCCCTTCCTACACAACAAACACACTGCGTTTAAATTGTACTGGTTTATTTGTATCGATATAAAAACTGTACCTGCTAGGCGAGGGCTTTACTGTCTGACCGCTGTTGAGGGTGCAAAACGACAAAGCCCGTCGTGGTTTCCCACGACGGGCTTTATTTTTTCAATTTGGAGTGCTGGCGGTCGACCTGGTGGGTCAGAGCCAGCGACGCTAACTTAGCGCCAGAACGGCTTGCTCAGCTCTTCGTAGCGTTGTGCTTCGCTAATCCCTGCGTCAGCCAGCAGACGCGAATCCAGACGAGCCAGTTGATGGCGGCTGGAGATGCGGCGCTGCCACAGCATCAAGTTGGCGAGAACGCGAAGAGGCGTGGAAGCCTGGGTTTTTACAGCGTTGTCTTCGAAAAACAGCTCGGAACTGAGTGTACGTTCCATGGTTGACATCCTTCCGCTTATGGCGGGATTAGGTAGTGGTTTAACTGATGCCAATGATCCTCTCGTTTGGCCAGTCTCTCTAGATACAGTTCACTTGTATTGTGAGGGACCAGTTAACTGTTAAAGGGTGGTGTACTGGTCGAAATTGACACAACTGTACTTGTCTGCACTCATATGGTGCGTTATTGGCGGATTGGCTCGGAAAGGTAGGCGCTTGCGGTAGAAAAGGACCAGTACAGCAGTACAGTTTTGCTCGGTATTTGGTTTGGCAACAGTGAGCTGACGAAACTGTGTTTGCGTCAGCTGCTATCTGTACTAATTACACCGCGAGCATCCGCCCGGTTTCTTCCAGGTTTATGTGCCAGCTCAGGGCATCACGCAGGATATGCGGCGTATGTCCGCCGAGTGCACACGCGGCTGTGAAGTAGTCATCCAGGGCTTGGCGATAGTCCGGGTGCACGCAGTTGTCGATGATGACCCGAGCGCGTTCTCGCGGCGCCAGGCCACGCAAGTCCGCCAGACCGATCTCGGTGACAAGGATGTCGACGTCATGCTCCGTGTGATCAACGTGGCTGACCATCGGCACCACACTGGAAATCGCGCCGGCCTTGGCGATCGATTTGGTTACGAAGATCGCCAAATGTGCATTGCGCGCAAAGTCGCCCGAGCCGCCGATGCCGTTCATCATCCGCGTACCGCAGATGTGGGTGGAGTTGACGTTGCCGTACAAGTCGAATTCAAGCGCCGTGTTGATGCCGATGATGCCGAGCCGGCGCACCACTTCCGGGTGGTTGGAGATTTCTTGCGGACGCAGGACCAGTTTGTCTTTGTAGCGCTCAAGGTTGCCGAAAACATCGGTATTGCGACGGCTCGACAAAGTGATTGAACTGCCCGAAGCAAAGCTCAGCTTGCCGGCGTCGATCAGGTCGAAGGTCGAGTCCTGAAGCACTTCGGAGTACATCGTCAGGTCTTCGAACGGCGAGTCGATCAGGCCGCACATTACCGAGTTGGCGATGTTGCCAATCCCGGCCTGCAGCGGGCCGAGCTTGTTGGTCATGCGTCCGGCAGCCACTTCCTGCTTGAAGAAGTCGATCAGGTGCTCGGCAATGGCTTGGGTATCAACGTCCGGCGGCAGTACGGTGGACGGCGAGTCGGACTGATTGGTGATCACGATTGCGACGATTTTTTCTGGCGGAATCGGGATGGCGGTGCTGCCGATGCGATCGTCGACCTTTACCAGCGGGATCGGCGTGCGCGTCGGCCGATAGGTCGGGATATAGATGTCGTGCAGTCCTTCGAGATTCGGGTTGTGCGCCAGGTTGATCTCGACGATCACCTGTTTGGCGAATATCGCGAAGCTGGCCGAGTTGCCGACCGATGTGGTCGGAACGATGTGACCTTGTTCGGTGATCGCCACTGCCTCAATCACCGCGATGTCCGGCAGTTTGAGCTGCTGATTGCGCAGTAGCTCCACGGTTTCCGAAAGATGCTGATCAATGAACATCACTTCGCCGGCGTTGATGGCCTTGCGCAGGGTGCTGTCGACCTGGAAGGGCATGCGTCGTGACAATACGCCGGCTTCGGTGAGCTGTTTATCGAGGTCATTGCCCAGGCTGGCGCCGGTCATCAGCGTGATTTTCAGCGGGGTGATTTTGGCGCGTTCGGCCAATGCGTGGGGCACGGCTTTGGCTTCGCCGGCGCGAGTGAAACCACTCATGCCGACGGTCATGCCGTCCTCAATCAGTGCGGCAGCGTCAGCGGCGCTCATCACTTTATCCAACAACGAAGGCAAGCGAATACGATCACGGTACATGGATTGTTATCTCGGGCAACGAAAGCAAGGTGTGCAGTCTAGTGATTTCAAAAAAATTCCTCCCGCTACCATGGTCGAATGCAGAGTCCTGATTTAGAGCCTTTGGTCGGGTTTTGGCAGGCAATAAAAAACCCCAGCCTACTAAAGGCTGGGGTGTTGGGTATTGCGCTGGAGCAGGTTTTACTCGATGGCTTTAACCATGTCTTCGATGACTTTCTTGGCGTCGCCGAAGACCATCATGGTTTTGTCGAGGTAGAACAGCTCGTTGTCCAGACCGGCATAGCCGCTGGCCATCGAGCGCTTGTTGACGATCACGGTCTTGGCTTTATAGGCCTCGAGTATCGGCATGCCGGCAATTGGCGATTTTGGGTCGTTCTTCGCGGCCGGGTTGACCACGTCGTTGGCGCCGAGCACCAGCACCACGTCGGTCTGACCGAACTCGGAGTTAATGTCATCCATCTCGAACACTTGCTCGTAAGGCACTTCGGCCTCGGCCAGCAGGACGTTCATGTGCCCTGGCATCCGACCAGCCACCGGGTGGATCGCAAACTTCACGGTGACGCCCCGGTGGGTCAGCTTCTCCGCCAGTTCCATCAGTGAGTGTTGGGCGCGTGCCACCGCCAGGCCATAACCCGGAACGATGATCACGGTGTCGGCGTTGGTCAGCAGGAAGGTTGCGTCGTCAGCCGAGCCGGATTTCACCGGGCGGGCTTCTTTCGAACCGGCTGGGCCGGCCGCATCGGGTGTGTTGCCGAAACCGCCGAGCAGTACGTTGAAGAACGAACGGTTCATCGCCTTGCACATGATGTACGAGAGGATCGCACCGGACGAACCTACCAGCGAACCGGCGATGATCAGCATCGAGTTGTTCAGCGAGAAGCCGATACCTGCCGCTGCCCAGCCGGAGTAGCTGTTGAGCATCGACACCACCACCGGCATGTCTGCGCCGCCGATCGGGATGATGATCAGCACGCCCAGCACGAAGGCCAGGGCCAGCATCAGCGCGAAGGCACTGAGATTGCCGGTGAGCATGAAGGTTATGCCCAGCGCCAGTGTCGCCAGACCCAGCAGCAGGTTCAGCTTGTGCTGGCCGCCGAACTGTACGGGTGCGCCCTGGAACAGGCGGAACTTGTACTTGCCCGACAGCTTGCCGAAGGCGATTACCGAGCCGGAGAAGGTGATTGCACCGATGGCCGCGCCGAGGAACAGCTCCAGGCGGTTACCGGCAGGAATCGCATCGCCCAGTTGCTTGACGATACCCAGCGATTGCGGTTCAACGACAGCAGCGATGGCAATGAACACTGCGGCCATACCGATCATGCTGTGCATGAAGGCGACCAGTTCGGGCATTTTGGTCATTTCAACGCGCTTGGCCATGATCGACCCGGCGGTACCGCCGACCAACAGACCTACGATGACGTAACCGATGCCGGCGGTGGCCCCGCCTTGCCCAAAAGAGAGTGCGCCCAGCTTATAGACGAGGCCCACTGTGGTGAGGATTGCCAGCGCCATGCCGAGCATGCCGTACACATTGCCGCGCCGCGACGTAGTCGGGTGCGACAGGCCTTTCAGGGCCTGGATGAAGCAGATCGACGCGATCAAGTAGAGCGTCGTGACGAGATTCATGCTCATTACTTGGACGCCTCTTCTTTTACCGCTTTTGGGGCTTTTTTCTTGAACATCTCAAGCATCCTGCGGGTCACCAGGAAGCCACCAAATACATTGACCGCCGCCAGCGCTACCGCCAGGGTGCCCATGGTTTTGCCCAGTGGCGTCACGGTCAACGCCGCGGCCAGCATGGCGCCAACGATCACGATCGCCGAGATCGCGTTGGTTACCGCCATCAAAGGCGTGTGCAGTGCAGGTGTAACGTTCCAGACCACGTGATAACCGACATAAATCGCCAGCACGAAGATGATCAGGTTGTAGATACCGGGGGAGATAAGCTCTTCCATCGTCTGAATCCCTGCTTAGGCGTTTTTGCGGATGACTTGGCCGTCGCGGCACATCAGGCACGCGGCGACGATGTCGTCTTCGAGGTTGATCTCGAACTGGCCTTCTTTGTTGAAGACCAGCTTCAGGAAGTCCAGCAGGTTGCGCGCATACAGTGCCGAAGCGTCTGCCGCGACTGCGCCGGCCAGGTTGGTCGGGCCGCAAATGATCACGCCATTCTCGACGACCACCTGGTCAGCCACGGTCAACGGGCAGTTACCGCCCTGGGCTGCCGCGAGGTCGATGACCACCGAGCCCGGCTTCATCTGCGCCACAGTCTCCGCGCTCAAAAGCGTCGGCGCCTTGCGACCTGGGATCAGTGCGGTGGTGATGACAATGTCAGCCTGCTTGGCGCGTTCGTGCACGGCCAGGGCCTGACGTTGCATCCAGCTCGCGGGCATTGGACGCGCGTAACCGCCGACACCGACGGCGCATTCGCGCTCTTCTTCGGTTTCATACGGTACGTCGACGAACTTGGCGCCGAGGGATTCGATTTGCTCTTTTACCGCAGGGCGTACGTCAGACGCTTCGATCACTGCACCCAGACGTTTCGCCGTAGCGATCGCCTGCAAGCCGGCCACGCCAGCGCCGAGAATCAGCACGCGCGCCGCTTTCACGGTACCTGCAGCGGTCATCAGCATCGGCATGAAGCGAGGATAATGGTGAGCAGCCAGCAACACGGCTTTATAGCCGGCGATGTTGGCTTGGGAGGACAGCACATCCAGGCTCTGGGCTCGGGAGGTGCGCGGCGCGGCCTCCAGTGCGAAAGCGGTAATGCCGCACTCGGCCAGCTTGGCAATGGTTTCATTGCTGAACGGGTTGAGCATGCCCACCACAACGGTGCCGCTCTTTATGAGCAGCAGTTCGCTGTCGCTGGGGGCGACCACCTTGAGAATCAGCTCGGCACCAAACGCATCGTTGGCGCTGCCAATAATTGCGCCTGCCGCTTCATAGGCTCTGTCGACAACGCTGGCGTTAGTACCCGCGCCGCTTTGCACAGTGACCTTATGACCCTGGCCGATCAGCTTCTTGATGGTTTCCGGGGTTGCAGCAACCCGTGTTTCACCCGTCTGGGTTTCGAGAGGAACACCAATGTGCACGTCAAATCTCCTGCGTGATCTTATTGAGTAAACCCAGGCACTTCGGATGGTGCGGCTGGGGCGGCCGATCAGCACGATCCCGCCAAATCAGGGCGGGGCGCGGCATTTTGCAGGCGAACTTAGTGCCCTTCAAGAGTTTATGACGGGTGACGGAAAATTAACTACAAGTCACCCCGTGACCGAATGTCGCAACTAACCGATTCAATCCCTTGCAGGCCGTGCCTTGTAAAGGTTTTTGTGAAAATTGAAGAATTTACACATCGGTCAGATGAATGAGTCGTTATTGCTCTGAAATAGAGGCTCAATGCCACGTCTTCAGGGCCTTGTGGGACGTTTGTACTGCTTGTCGGTACAGTTTTTGAATATGCGACAAATACTTATATCTGTAGTGCTTTTGTTTTATTGACTACGTAGTCAGTTAATCAAGCGAAGTCTTTATCCTTCTAGGCTGTAGCTCTGTGCCTGATTGATCAGCCAATCGCGAAATGCCCTTAAAGAGGCCGATTCGACCTTTCGCTCGGGAATCATCAAGTAATACGCCTTGATACTTGATAGCGCCTGGGCGTTGGCAATGACCAGGCGCTTCTCGGTCAGTTCACGTTGAATCAGGAACGGTGGAATCAACGCTATTCCCATATCGTGCATGGCCGCTTGGGCAAGCATGGAGAATAGCTCGTAGCGCGGCCCTGTCATGTCTCGAGGGATATTAAGGTTTTGGGCGTTGAACCACTGGCGCCAGGCATAAGGACGGGTGGTCTGTTGGAGCAGGGGGAATTCGGCGATGTCGCCGGGAGACAAGGTTGTCTTGTTCCTCATGAGACTGGGGCTGCATACCGGCATCGGATTCTCGCCCATCAGCCTGTGGGATTCAGTACCCGACCAGTCCGCGTCGCCAAAATAGATCGCGGCATCGAAGTCGGTGTCGGCAAACAGGAACGGCCGCGTTCGGTTAGTGAGGTTGACCGTCACTTCCGGGTGTTTTTGCTGGAAATCCTTGAGTCGTGGCAACAGCCATTGAGTGCCGAAGGTTGGAACCACCGCCAGCTCGATCACGTTGGCACCTTGCTGGCCCATCACTGACAAGGTGTCCCGTTCAACGGCATCGAGCTGGGTTGCCACCCGGCGGCTGTAGGAAAGACCGGCCTCCGTCAGTTTGACCCCACGTCGCGAGCGACGGAACAGTTCTACGCTGAGGAACTCCTCAAGGCTGGCGATCTGTCGGCAAATGGCGCCTTGAGTGAGCGAAAGCTCCTGAGCAGCCTTGGTAAAACTTTCGTGGCGAGCTGCCGCTTCAAAGCTGATCAGGGCCGTTGTGCTGGGGATTTTCCTGCGCATGTACGTCAACCTCACTAATACATTGCATAAAAGCTACTTTGCGATGTTTCGGAGTGAGAAAGTAGCACAACAGTATGCAAAATCCTCGTTTGCCGTAACGCGGAACCCGGCCTAGGATCAGCCCACGTTATTTGACACGATTCGAGAGGACACACTCATGGGCGGTAAAGCTAGCTTCAACTGGATCGATCCCCTGCTGCTGGATCAACAGCTCACCGAAGAAGAACGCATGATCCGCGACACCGCTGAGCAATTCGCTCAGCAGAAGCTCGCGCCGCGTGTTCTCGAAGCTTTCCGCCATGAAAAGACCGATCCGGCAATCTTCCGCGAGATGGGCGAAATAGGTCTGTTGGGCGCTACCATCCCTGAGCAGTATGGTGGAAGCGGCTTGAACTACGTCAGCTACGGCCTGATAGCCCGTGAAGTCGAGCGCGTCGACTCCGGCTACCGCTCGATGATGAGCGTGCAGTCCTCGCTGGTCATGGTGCCGATCAATGAATTTGGTACCGAAGCCCAGAAGCAGAAGTACCTGCCGAAATTGGCTTCAGGCGAATGGATTGGATGCTTCGGTCTGACTGAGCCTAACCACGGTTCTGACCCAGGCGCGATGATTACTCGTGCGCGCAAAGTAGAAGGCGGCTACAGCCTGACCGGCAACAAGATGTGGATCACCAACAGTCCGATCGCTGATGTGTTCGTGGTCTGGGGCAAGGACGATGCCGGCGACATCCGCGGCTTCGTTCTGGAGAAAGGCTGGAAGGGCCTGAGTGCTCCTGCGATTCACGGCAAGGTTGGTCTGCGTGCATCCATCACCGGCGAGATCGTCATGGACAACGTGTTTGTCCCCGAAGAGAACATCTTCCCGGATGTCCGTGGTTTGAAAGGTCCTTTTACTTGCCTCAACTCGGCACGTTACGGCATTTCCTGGGGGGCGCTGGGAGCCGCCGAATTTTGCTGGCACACCGCTCGCCAATACACCCTGGATCGTCAGCAGTTCGGACGCCCGTTGGCTGCTACTCAGCTGATCCAGAAGAAGCTGGCCGACATGCAGACTGAAATCACCCTGGCGCTGCAAGGCTGCCTGCGTCTGGGACGTATGAAAGATGAGGGTACTGCGGCGGTCGAGATCACGTCGATGATGAAGCGTAACTCCTGCGGCAAGTCTCTGGACATTGCTCGCATGGCGCGCGACATGCTGGGCGGTAACGGTATTTCCGATGAATTCGGTGTTGCTCGTCACTTGGTCAACCTGGAAGTGGTGAATACCTATGAAGGTACGCATGACGTCCATGCGCTGATCCTCGGTCGTGCGCAGACTGGCATCCAGGCGTTCTATTAATAGGAGAACGGCCATGGGCGCGCTTTCGCATCTACGGGTACTGGATTTATCGCGGGTTCTGGCCGGGCCGTGGGCCGGACAGATCCTGGCTGACCTTGGCGCCGAAGTGATCAAGGTCGAGCGCCCGGGCAATGGCGATGACACGCGCGCCTGGGGCCCTCCCTTCCTTAAAGACGCTTATGGCGAGAACACTAGCGAGGCCGCCTATTACTTGTCGGCCAATCGCAACAAGCAATCGGTCACCATCGACTTCACGCGCCCAGAGGGGCAAAAGCTGGTGCGTGAATTGGCGGCCAAGTCAGACATCCTGATTGAAAACTTCAAGGTCGGTGGTTTGGCGGCATATGGTTTGGACTATGAGTCTTTAAAGGCAATCAATCCGAATCTGATCTATTGCTCGATTACCGGGTTTGGCCAGACGGGCCCTTACGCCAAGCGCGCGGGTTATGACTTCATGATCCAGGGGCTCGGCGGACTGATGAGTCTGACGGGGCGACCCGAAGGGGATGAGGGCGCTGGGCCGGTGAAAGTCGGCGTGGCGCTGACGGACATTTTGACCGGTCTCTATTCGACTGTAGCGATCCTTGCAGCGCTTGCGCATCGGGATCATGACGGTGGCGGCCAGCATATTGATATGGCGCTGTTGGATGTTCAGGTGGCTTGTCTGGCTAACCAGGCAATGAATTACCTGACTACGGGTAATGCTCCGAAGCGCCTGGGCAATGCTCATCCGAATATCGTGCCTTATCAGGACTTTCCTACGGCGGATGGAGACTTCATCCTCACCGTGGGTAATGACGGACAGTTTCGCAAGTTCGCTGAAGTGGCTGGTCAGCCGCAGTGGGCAGATGACCCACGCTTTGCGACCAACAAGTTGCGGGTGGCGAATCGTGCGGTGTTGATTCCACTTATTCGCCAGGCGACTGTGTTCAAGACGACTGCTGAGTGGGTGCTGCAGTTGGAGCAGGCAGGTGTGCCGTGTGGGCCGATCAATGATCTGGCTCAGATGTTTGCGGATCCTCAGGTTAAGGCGCGCGGGTTGGCGATCGAGCTACCCCATGTGCTGGCCGGGATGGTGCCGCAAGTGGCGAGTCCGATTCGTCTGTCGGAAACGCCTGTGGAGTATCGCAATGCGCCTCCTCTATTAGGAGAGCATACGCTGGAGGTTCTGCAGCGGGTGTTGGGTCTGGATGCTGGCGCTGTGGCGGCGCTCAAAGAGGCCGGGGTGCTCTGAGGATTTCTTCTATAGGGGAGGAGTGGTTTTACTCTCCTATATAGAGAGGGAGCGGGCTGTTTACGGCGATCAGCAAGCGTTTGATAGAAAAGCTCAATTAAGAGTTGACGGCAGATTCTGGACGTCTATAATTCGCCCCACTTCCGGCGCAGTCGAAACGGAAAACTCCTTGGTAAACAAAGAGTTATGCGGTTTTCGGCAACGAGTTGCTTCAGGTCATCGAAGCCCAGAAGGAGTTGAAAGGGCGGCGTTGTTTGGCTCTTTTAACGATTCGATCTTCTCGGTCGAAAGCGGTGTAAAAGAGGTGTTGACAGCAGCGAGTAACGCTGTAGAATTCGCCTCCCGCTAACGAGAGATCGGAAGCGCAAGTG